>JACXUT010000122.1 GCA_014763765.1 Micrococcales bacterium | reverse complement strand
GACCAGGGCGCCGCCGCGGCCGCCGTCGCCGCGGTGACGGCGGCGCAGCGCGCGCTGCTCGCGCAGTACGAGACCGCGCAGGGGCTGCTGGTCACCGCCTCGGACGCGGTCACCACGGCCCGGGACACCTGCCAGCCGTTCCTCGACCTCGACGGGACCACGGACGGCGGGGGCGGGGACACGGGCGGCACGGACGGCGACGACGGGTCCGGCGGCACCGGCGGGTCCGGCGACGGCGGCGCGGACGAGGCGGGCGGGACCGCGGGCTCGGCCGACGGCGCCACCACCGAGGACGGCACGACCGAGGACGGCACCGCCACCGACGGCACCGCCACCGAGGACGCGACCACCGCGCAGACCAGTGCGCTCACCACCGGGTCGACCCCCGCGGTGGTCCTGGCGGCGGCCGTCACGACGGACGCCACGGGCACCGCCGACGCGCAGGAGCAGCTCGCCGCGTGCCAGGACGCGACCGCCGCGGTGCTCGACGCGCAGACCGCGGTGGACGAGGCGCAGAGCGCGCTGCAGCAGCTCGCCGCCGACCTGGACGAGGCCGTCACCGACGCGCTCGCGGCCCTGTCCTCCGGCACCGGCGGCACCGGCGGCACCGGCGGCACCGACGGCTCCGGCGGGTCGGGCACGGACGGCACCGACGGCACAGGCACCGACGGCACGGGCACGGGCACGGACGGCACGGGCACCGCGCCCACCACGGGCACGGGCGGGCAGGACGCCGGCGCGGAGGCTCCCGCCGGCACCACGTCGGGATCCGGTGCGTCCGCCTCCGGGGCGCCCGCGGCCGGGGCCACGGGCGGCGGCGCGGTCGCGAGCGCCGCCGACCTGCTGGCCGACCAGGCACGGATCGACGAGGCGGAGGCCGACCTGGCGGTGGCGCAGAGCCGGCTCGGCCTGGTGGACCTCACCACGCCGGTCGCCGGCACGGTGGCGGCGGTGTCGATCGCGGCGGGCGACACGGTCGAGGCCGGGTCGACGTCGGCGGTCATCACCGTCCTGGGCGACGACGGCTGGACCGTGTCGACCACGGTGCCGCTTACCCAGGTGGACCTGCTCGAGGTCGGGCAGTCCGCGGACGTCTCCGTGGCGACCTCGGACGCGGACCTCACGGGGACGGTGACCGCGATCGGCGTGCTGAACGCGTCGACCTCGTCCGCGGACCCGTCGTACACCGTGGACATCGCCCTGGACGCGCAGGAGGCGGCCCTGTTCGACGGGTCGTCCGCGCAGGTGTCGGTCGCGGTGGCGTCGTCGGAGGACACGCTGACGGTGCCGTCCTCCGCGGTGCACCTGGACGGCACGACGGCGACGGTGCAGGTGCTGCGCGACGGCGTGGTGCAGGACGTCGAGGTGGAGCGCGGGGCGGTCGGCGCGGAGCGCACGGAGATCGTCGAGGGGCTGTCCGCGGGCGACGAGGTCGTCCTGGCGGACCTCGGCGTGGAGCTGGACCCCGGCGACGACGCGTCGAGCTCGGGGCTGACGGGCCTGTCCGGGTCGTCGAACGACAACCGGCAGCAGGTCGGAGGCGGCATGATGGGTCCGGGTGGTGCAGCCGGCGGCGCCCAGGGGATGGCCCCGCCGGGCTCCTGAGCCGCTCCCACGGACGGCGTCCGGTCCGACCCGCCTCCCCCTGCGCCGGTCGGGCCGGGCGCCCCGCGTCCCGCCCGGGGTCCGCGTGCCGGACTAGGCTCGCCCACCGACGGCCGGTGCGCGCGGCCGCGTCCCCGGCACGAGGAGCGTCCATGTCCGACAGCACGGCTCGACCGCACACGGCGGTCCTCGGCGGCGGCGTCATGGGCGAGGCCCTGGTCACCGCCCTCCTCGCGGCGGGCTGGACGGCGGACGACGTCGACGTCACGGAGCGCTCGGCGGCGCGGGCGACCGAGCTGTCGGGCCGCTACGGCGTGCGGGCGGCGGACCCGAACGCGAAGGCCGCCCGCCGGGCCGGCCTGGTGCTGGTGGCGGTCAAGCCGCAGGTGGTGCCGGAGGTGCTGGCGGAGATCGCGCCGGCGCTGCGCCCGGGGACGCTCGTGGTGTCCGTCGCGGCGGGCGTGCCGCTGGCGGTGTACGAGGACGCCCTGCCCGAGGGCACCCCGGTCGTGCGGGTCATGCCGAACACGCCGGCGCTGGTCGGCAAGGGGGCGAGCGCGATCGCCGCCGGGACGCACGCGACCGAGGAGCACCTGGCGCTGACGGAGACCGCGCTCGCGGCGACCGGCCTCGTGGTGCGGGTCGCGGAGAAGGACCTCGACGCGGTGACGGCGGTGTCCGGCTCCGGCCCGGCGTACGCCCTGTACCTGGTGGACGCCATGGCCGAGGCCGGCGTGCTGCTCGGGCTGACCCGCGAGCTCGCGACGCGGCTGGCGGTCGCGACCGTCGAGGGCGCCGGTGCGCTCGCGGCGTCCACGGGGGACCACCCGGTGGTGCTGCGCGAGCGCGTCTCGTCGCCCGGCGGGACCACGGTGGCGGCGGTCGCGCAGCTCGACGCCCACGGCGTGCGGGCGGGCGTCGTCGCGGCGGCGCGTGCGGCGTACGACCGGTCCCGGGAGCTGGGCGCGGCCGCCCGGCCCGCCCCCGGCGCGGAGCGGTAGGCCCGCCGTGGCCGGCGTCCCGGCCCGCCGCCCGCCGGCGATGAGCGACGTCGCCGCGCTCGCGGGCGTCTCGCACCAGACGGTGTCCCGGGTGCTGAACGAGCACCCGAGCGTCCGCCCGGAGACCCGCGAGCGGGTGCAGCGGGCGATCGCCGAGCTCGGGTACCGGCGCAACAGCGCGGCGCGCGCCCTGGTCACGCGTCGCTCGGGCGCCCTGGGGGTCGTCACGACGTCGTCGGCGCACCACGGGCCGACGAGCACGCTGCTCGGCCTGGAGAGCGCCGCCCGGGAGGTCGGCTACTACGTGAGCGTCGCCGCGATCGACCGGTTCGACGCCGGCACCCTGCGCGGGGCGCTCGAGCACTTCCTCGACCAGGGCGTCGAGGGCATCGCGATCATCGCGCCGCAGGTCGACGTGGCGGACGCGGTGGCGGAGGCCGCCGCCCCGGTGCCCGTGGTGACGGTGACGTCGGGGCCGCTGGTCGAGCCCGCCGCGCAGCACGCGCGCATCGTGGCGGTGGGCGTCGACCAGCGCGACGGCGCCCGCTCCGCGACCCGCCACCTCGCGGGGCTCGGCCACCGGGAGGTCGTGCACCTGGCGGGACCGCAGGACTGGTTCGACGCGCGCGAGCGCCTGGCGGGCTGGCGCGAGGCGTGCGCGGCGGCTGGTGTGGCGGCACCGGACCCGGTGGAGGTCGACTGGTCGGCGGAGTCGGGCTACCGCCAGGGGCTGCGGATGGTCGAGGAGGGGCTGCCGACGGCGGTGTTCGCGGCGAACGACCAGCTCGCGCTCGGCCTGCTGCGGGCGTTCTGGGAGCGGGGCCTGCGGGTGCCGCAGGACGTCTCGGTGGTGGGGTTCGACGACGAGGCGGGCGCTGCGTACTTCGTGCCGCCGCTGACGACCGTGCGGCAGGACTTCCCCGCGCTGGGGCGGTCGGCGATCGACGCCCTGGTGCGCGCGCTCGCCGGCGAGGACGTCCCGCGCACCCTGCTCCCGGCCACGCTGGTGGTCCGCGCGAGCTCCGCCGCGCCGCGCTGACCGGCACGGTTGGCGCGGCCGTGTGTGAGCGCTAACATCGTGCGCGGTGACCGGCGCCGCGGACGGGTGAGCGCCGGCCGGGCACGCCACGCCCCGGGCAGAGCAGCCCGCACGAGGGACGGAGCACCGCCATGGCGCAGGAGCACGACGACGTCGCACGCGCGGCGATCACGCAGGGACGCACGTCGCTGGGCATCGAGCTCGGCTCGACCCGCATCAAGGCCTGCCTCATCGGGCCGGACCACGCGCCGCTCGCCACGGGCAGCCACGCGTGGGAGAACCAGCTGGTCGACGGGGTCTGGACCTACTCGCTCGACGCGGTGTGGGAGGGCCTGCGCGCCGCGGTGGCCGACCTGCACGCCGACGTCGAGCGCCGCCACGGCGTCCGCCTCGGGTCGGTCGGCGCGCTCGGCGTCTCGGCGATGATGCACGGCTACCTCGCGTTCGACGCGCAGGGCGAGCTGCTCGTCCCGTTCCGCACGTGGCGCAACACCTCGACGGGCCCGGCCGCCGCCGCGCTGACCGAGCTGCTCGGGTACAACATCCCGCTGCGCTGGTCGGTCGCGCACCTCTACCAGGCGGTGCTGGACGACGAGCCGCACGTCCCGCAGATCGCCTCGTTCACCACGCTGGCCGGCTACGTGCACCGGCGCCTCACGGGGCGCCACGTGCTGGGCGTCGGCGACGCCTCGGGCATGTTCCCGGTGGACCCCGCGACCCGCGACTACGACGCGCGGATGCTGGCGCAGGCCGACGAGCTGATCGCCGCGCGCCGGCCCGGGACGTCCCTGCGCGACCTGCTGCCGGAGGTGCTGGTCGCCGGTCAGGACGCGGGCCGGCTGACCGAGGAGGGCGCCGCCCTGCTCGACCCGTCGGGGGCGCTGCGCCCCGGAACGCCGCTCTGCCCGCCCGAGGGCGACGCCGGCACCGGCATGGTCGCGACCGGCTCCGTGGCGCCCCGCACCGGCAACGTCAGCGCGGGCACCAGCATCTTCGCGATGGTCGTGCTCGAGCAGCCGCTGGAGCGGGTGCACCACGAGCTCGACCTCGTCACGACGCCCGCGGGCGACCTGGTCGCGATGGTGCACTGCAACAACGGCGCCTCGGAGCTGGACGCCTGGGCCGGCCTGTTCGGCGAGTTCGCGACCGCGCTGGGCGCCCCCGCGGGTGCCGATGCGGTGTTCGGCGCGCTGTTCCGCGCGGCGCTCGACGGGGAGGCGGACGGCGGCGGCCTGCTGGCGTACAACTACCTCGCCGGCGAGCCGATCACCGGTCTGGAGGAGGGGCGGCCGCTGGTGGTCCGGACGCCGGGCAGCCGCCTGACGCTCGCGAACTTCATGCGCACCCAGATCTCCTCGGCGTTCGGCACGCTCGCGCTGGGCATGCGCGTGCTGTCCGGCGAGGGCGTCGCCATCGACTCGATGTTCGCGCACGGCGGCATGTTCAAGACCGCCGGCGTGGCGCAGCGCCTGCTGGCCGCCGCCGTCGACGCGCCCGTCGCCGTCGGCGAGACCGCGGCGGAGGGCGGCGCGTGGGGCATCGCGGTGCTCGCGGCCTACCTCGACGCGGCGGGCGACACCGACCTGGGCACCTACCTGGCCGAGCGGGTGTTCGGGGACGTCGTCCTCGACACGGTGACGCCGGACGCCGCCGACGTGGCGGGCTTCGCCGCGTTCCTCGACCGCTACGAGGCGGGGCTGGCCGTCGAGCGCGCCGCCACCACCGCCCTGTGACCCGCTCCCCGACCCTGGAGGCAGACCCGCGATGACCACGACCCTGGCCGACTACCCGCAGGAGGTGCGTGACGCCGTCGCGCGCACCCGCGAGGTCGTCTCGGCCCTGCACGCCGAGCTGCCCCGCTGGGGCCTGATCGTCTGGACCGCCGGCAACGTGTCGCAGCGCGTGCCGGTGTCGCCCGACGGCACGCCGTCCGAGGCCGACCTGTTCGTCATCAAGCCGTCGGGCGTGACGTACGACGAGCTGACCCCGGAGTCGATGGTGGTGTGCGACCTCGACGGGAACCTCGTGGAGGGCACCCGCTCGCCGTCGTCGGACACGGCCGCGCACGCGTACGTCTACCGCCACATGCCGCGCGTCGGCGGCGTCGTGCACACCCACTCCACCTACGCGACCGCCTGGGCCGCCCGGGCGGAGCCGGTGCCGTGCGTGCTGACGATGATGGCGGACGAGTTCGGCGGCGACATCCCGATCGGCCCGTTCGCGCTGATCGGCGACGACTCCATCGGCCGCGGCATCGTCGAGACGCTGCGGGACTCCCGCAGCCCCGCGGTGCTCATGCAGAACCACGGCCCGTTCACGATCGGCAAGGACGGCAAGGCCGCGGTGAAGGCGGCCGCGATGGTCGAGGAGGTCGCGCGCACCGTGCACGTCTCCCGCCAGCTCGGGGAGCCGCTGCCGATCCCGCAGGAGCAGGTCGACTCGCTGTACGCCCGGTACCAGAACGTCTACGGCCAGGGCAGCACCGGTGCTGCCGCCACCACGAAGGAGCAGGACGCATGACCAAGCCCTACGCACGCGAGATCTGGTTCTTCACGGGGAGCCAGGACCTGTACGGGGAGGACACCCTCCGCCAGGTGGCCGAGCAGTCGCAGGAGGTCGCGCGCCTGCTGGACGCGTCCCCGGACGTGCCGGCGACGGTCGTCTGGAAGCCGGTGCTCAAGGACTCCGTGTCGATCCGCCGGGCGATGCTCGACGCGAACTCGGACGACCGGGTGCTCGGCGTGATCACGTGGATGCACACGTTCAGCCCGGCGAAGATGTGGATCGCGGGCCTCGACGCCCTGCGCAAGCCGCTGCTGCACCTGCACACGCAGGCCGGCGTCGAGCTGCCGTGGTCCACCATCGACATGGACTTCATGAACCTCAACCAGGCCGCGCACGGCGACCGGGAGTACGCGTACATCGCGTCCCGCCTGGGCGTCGCCCGCACGACCGTCGTCGGCCACGCGTCGAACCCGGCGGTGACGAAGCGCGTCGGCACCTGGGTCCGCGCCGCGGCCGGCTGGGCGGCGACGCACGAGCTGAAGCTCGCCCGGTTCGGGGACAACATGCGCAACGTCGCGGTCACCGAGGGCGACAAGACCGAGGCCGAGCTGCGGTTCGGCGTCTCGGTCAACACCTGGGGCGTCAACGACCTGGTCGCGGCCGTCGACGCGGTCGCGGACTCCGACGTCGACCGCGTCGTGGCCGAGTACGAGGACCTGTACGACGTCGTGGCGGAGCTGCGCCGCGGCGGCGAGCGGCACGAGTCGCTGCGGTACGCGGCCCGGCAGGAGGTCGCGCTCGAGACGTTCCTGACCGGGCTGGGCGCGAAGGCGTTCACGACGAACTTCGAGGACCTCGGCGCGCTGCGCCAGCTCCCCGGCATCGCCGTGCAGCGCCTCATGGCGAAGGGCTACGGCTTCGGGGCGGAGGGCGACTGGAAGACGGCCGTCCTGGTGCGCGCGGCGAAGGTCATGGGCGAGGGCCTGCCCGGCGGCGCGTCGCTGATGGAGGACTACACCTACGACCTCACGCCGGGCGCGGAGAAGATCCTCGGCGCCCACATGCTCGAGATCTGCCCCTCCCTGACCACGTCGACGCCGAAGGTGGAGATCCACCCGCTCGGCATCGGCGGCAAGGAGGACCCGGTCCGCATGGTGTTCGACGCGGACCCGGGCGAGGCCGTCGTGGTGTCCCTGGCGGACATGCGGGACCGGTTCCGCATGACCGCGAACGTCGTGGACGTCGTGCCCCCGACGCACGAGCTGCCGAACCTGCCCGTGGCCCGCGCGGTGTGGGAGCCGCGGCCGGACTTCGCGACGTCGGCCGAGGCGTGGCTGACGGCGGGCGGCGCGCACCACACGGTGATGTCGACGGCGGCCGGCGTCGAGGCGTTCGAGATCTACGCGGACATCGCCGGCACCGAGCTGCTGGTGATCGACGAGCACACCACGCGGCGCGGCTTCCGCGACCAGGTGCGGTGGAACCAGGTGTACTACCGCCTCGCCCAGGGGCTCTGAGCCCGCAGCGCGAGCCGCGACGGCCCGTCCCGCACTCCGCGGGGCGGGCCGTTGCTGTGTTCAGGGCCGGCGGGGCGCGGACCGTCGTGGAGCCGATCATGCGGGAGAAACCGACCGCATGAGTTCGGCAGCCAAACTCAATATCGGCAGACGGGTGTGGGCCGAACGGGGGTCCGCGGGCGCGGAAGTGAGCGCGCACAAACGCCCTGACCTGCACGGACACAGGTCGTGATCGACCGTTATCCATCTGCAACCTTCGAGCCCGAACCTTGGCTTGACTTCCCGAACTCAAGCCCGGGAGAGTGTGCTCCGTGCTCGCCGACGACGGGGGTCCGTGACCCCCCAGGGCGGCGCAGGGCAGGACGGGCGACGGCGCATGACGTGCCCGCAGACGACGAGGTCAGCAACCCTCTCGAGGAGGAGAAGGACATGAAGAGCATCCGGTTCGCCGCGCTCGGCGGCGCGCTCGTGCTCGCTCTCGCGGCATGCTCCGGCGGTGGCGCCGGCAGCAGCGAGGGCGACGGCGGCGGCAGCACCGCGGAGCCCAGCGACCAGACGATCGGCGTCGCGATGCCGACCGAGACCTCGGAGCGCTGGATCGCCGACGGCAACGCCGTCAAGAGCCAGCTCGAGGACCTCGGGTACTCGGTCGACCTGCAGTACGCGGCCGACGACATCCCGACGCAGTCCCAGCAGATCGAGCAGATGATCACGAAGGGCGTCGACCTGCTGATCGTCGCCTCCATCGACGGCACCGCGCTGGCCAACCAGCTGCAGTCCGCCGCCGACGCCGGCATCCCGGTCATCGCGTACGACCGCCTGATCCGCGACACCGAGAACGTCGACTTCTACGTCACGTTCGACAACTACAACGTGGGTGTCCAGCAGGCCACCTCGCTGCTCGTGGGCCTCGGCCTGCTCACCGAGGACGGCTCCGAGGGCGACGCCACCGGCCCGTTCAACATCGAGCTGTTCGCCGGCTCGCTGGACGACAACAACGCGCACTTCTTCTTCCAGGGCGCGATGGACACCCTCCAGCCGTACATCGACGAGGGCACCCTCGTCGTGAAGTCCGGCCAGACCGACATCGAGCAGGTCGCCACGCTCCGCTGGCTGCAGGAGACCGCCCAGAAGCGCATGGAGGACCTCCTGACCTCCACGTACGCGGACGGCTCGAAGGTCGACGGCGTGCTGTCGCCCTACGACGGCATCTCCCGCGGCATCATCACGGCGCTGCAGAACGCGGGCTACGGCCCGGGCATCGACGCCGGCCTGCCGATCGTGACCGGCCAGGACGCCGAGATCGCCTCCGTCAAGCTCATCAACGACGGCGTGCAGTTCTCGACGATCTTCAAGGACACCCGCAAGCTCGCCGAGCAGGCCGTCGTCTCCGCGCAGGCGTTCCTCGCCGGCGAGGAGCCGGAGGCCAACGACACCGAGACGTACGAGAACGGCGTCAAGGTCGTCCCGTCCTACCTGCTGGAGTCGGACATCGTCTACGCCGGCAACATCCAGTCGCTCCTGATCGACTCGGGCTACTGGACCGAGGAGCAGGTCGCGAGCGGCCAGGCCTGATCGCCTGACAGCACCCGCGTCACCCCTGGCCGGCCGGCACGAGTCCGGCCGGCCAGGGCCGCGGCGCCCCCCATCGCCCGACGAACGAGGACGGTCGAGGCCGCATGAGCGACCACATCCTGGAAATGCACTCCATCACCAAGACCTTTCCCGGGGTCAAGGCTCTGCAGGACGTCAACCTGAGCGTCAAGCGGGGGGAGATCCACGCCATCTGCGGCGAGAACGGGGCCGGCAAGTCCACCCTCATGAAGGTGCTGTCGGGCGTGTACCCGCACGGCACCTACGACGGTGAGATCCGCTTCGACGGGGAGACGGTCGAGTTCGGCTCGATCAACGACTCCGAGCACAA
Organism: Micrococcales bacterium; assembly: GCA_014763765.1. Classification (GTDB taxonomy): domain Bacteria; phylum Actinomycetota; class Actinomycetes; order Actinomycetales; family Cellulomonadaceae; genus Cellulomonas. Next base: position 2,559 of record JACXUT010000122.1, on the reverse strand, counting down.
GGGGATCGTGATCATCCACCAGGAGCTCGCCCTGGTGCCCTACCTGTCCGTCGCCGAGAACATCTTCCTCGGCAACGAGCGCGAGAGCCGCGGCTTCATCGACTGGAACCGGGCGAACTCCGAGTCGGCGGCGCTGCTCGCGCGGGTCGGCCTCGACGAGAACCCGACCACGCCGATCGGCCAGCTCGGCGTCGGCAAGCAGCAGCTCGTGGAGATCGCCAAGGCGCTCTCCAAGAAGGTGAAGCTGCTCATCCTCGACGAGCCGACCGCGGCCCTGAACGACTCGGACTCCGAGCACCTGCTCGACCTGCTCCGGCACCTCAAGGGCCAGGGCATCACCTGCATCATGATCTCGCACAAGCTCAACGAGATCGCCGAGATCGCCGACTCCACGACGATCATCCGGGACGGCCGCACCATCGAGACGCTCGACATGGTGGCCGACCAGGTGACGCAGGAGCGGATCATCAAGGGCATGGTCGGCCGCGACCTCGAGCACCGGTACCCGGAGCACGTGTCGCACGTCGGCGAGGAGGTCTTCCGCGTGGAGGACTGGCACGTCGAGCACCCGACGCAGCCCGGCCGCGTGGTCGTCGACGGCGCGTCGTTCGAGGTCAAGGCCGGCGAGATCGTCGGCATCGCGGGCCTCATGGGCGCCGGGCGCACCGAGCTCGCGATGAGCATCTTCGGCCGCTCCTACGGCCGGAACATCTCCGGGAAGGTCTTCCTGCACGGCAAGGAGATCTCCACCCGCAGCGTGGCCGAGGCCATCAAGCACGGCCTGGCCTACGCCACGGAGGACCGCAAGACCTACGGCCTCAACCTCATCGAGGACATCCGCCGCAACATCTCGGCCGCCGCGCTCGGCAAGCTGTCGAAGGGCGGCTGGGTCAACGGCAACGAGGAGATCAAGGTCGCCGAGGAGTACCGGCGGTCGATGAACATCAAGTCGCCGACGGTCATGGCCCTGGCGGGCAAGCTGTCCGGCGGCAACCAGCAGAAGGTCGTCCTGTCCAAGTGGATTTACACCGACCCCGAGGTGCTGATCCTGGACGAGCCGACCCGCGGCATCGACGTCGGTGCCAAGTACGAGATCTACACGATCATCAACAAGCTCGCTGACTCCGGGAAGGCCGTCGTGGTCATCTCCTCCGAGCTGCCCGAGCTGCTCGGCATCTGCGACCGCATCTACACCCTGGCCTTCGGCCGGATCACGGGTGTGCTGCCGCGTGCCGAGGCGACCCAGGAACGGCTCATGGAGCTCATGACGAAGGAAAGGGAGACGGTCCGATGACGGCGGTCGACGGCCTGCGGGACATCTTCACGAAGAACCTGCGGACGAGTGGTATCTACATCGCGTTCGTCGCGATCATCGCGCTGTTCGCGTTCCTGACGGACGGTCTGCTCCTGGCGCCGAACAACGTCACGAACATCGTGCTGCAGTACTCGTACATCCTGATCCTCGCGATCGGCATGGTGATCGTCATCATCGGCGGGCACATCGACCTGTCGGTCGGGTCGGTCGTGGCGCTCACCGGTGCGGTCTCCGCGATCCTCGTGATCAAGAACGGCCAGCCGTGGTGGGTCGGCATCCTCGCCGCGCTCGTGGTGGGCGTCCTGGTCGGTGCGTGGCAGGGCTTCTGGGTCGCGTACGTCGGCATCCCGGCGTTCATCGTGACGCTGGCCGGCATGCTCCTGTTCCGCGGCCTCACCTACGAGGTGCTGGACAACATCTCCCTGTCGCCGTTCCCGCAGACCTACCAGAAGGTGGCCGGCGGGTTCCTCAACGGGCTGTTCGGCGGTCCGGGCTACGACGTGTTCACGCTGGTCGTCGCGGCGCTCGCCGTGGTCGCCTTCGCGATCAGCTCGTGGCGGTCCCGCATGGGCCGGATCCGGTACCAGCAGGCCGTCGAGGCGATGCCGCTGTTCGTGCTCCGCATCGTCCTGGTCGCCGCGGTCGTCATGGCGTTCGCCTGGCAGCTCGCGCACTCCCGCGGCCTGCCGATCGTGCTCATCATCCTCGCGGTGCTGATCCTCGCCTACAACGTCGTGACGAACCGGACGGTGTTCGGCCGCCACGTGTACGCCATCGGCGGCAACCTCAACGCCGCGCAGCTGTCCGGCGTGAAGGTCAAGCAGGTCAACTTCTGGATCTTCGTCAACATGGGCCTGCTCGCCGGTGTCGCGGGTGCGATCTACTCGTCCCGCTCCAACGGCGCCCAGCCCGGCGCGGGCAACATGTTCGAGCTCGACGCCATCGCCGCCTGCTTCATCGGCGGCGCGTCGACCACCGGCGGTGTCGGCCGCGTGACCGGCGCCATGGTCGGTGGCCTGATCATGGCCGTCATGTCGAACGGCATGCAGCTCATGGGCGTGCCGCAGTCGACGCAGCAGATCGTCAAGGGCCTCGTGCTCCTGCTGGCCGTCGCGTTCGACATCTTCAACAAGCGCCGCGCGGGCGCCGCTCGCTGAGCACGCCGCGCAGCACGGCCGGGGGCCGGGACGGAGCGATCCGTCCCGGTCCCCGTCGCGTGTGCACGGGCGGGCAGAGGGCGGGGC
>JACXUT010000354.1 GCA_014763765.1 Micrococcales bacterium | reverse complement strand
TGTCGGTGGTCGGCGGCAGGATGGCGCCGTGCTGCTCGCCGACGTCGCCGCGACCTCCGCCGGCCTGGCCGCGACCCGTTCGCGACTGGCCAAGCGCGCCCTGCTCGTCGACCTGCTGCGCCGCACCGCCCCCGACGAGGTGCCCGTCGTGGCCCGGTACCTCGCGGGCGAGCTCCGCCAGCGTCGCACCGGCCTCGGGTGGCGCTCCCTGCGCGACCTGCCTGCCCCGGCGGAGGCGGCGTCCCTCGAGGTGCTGGACGTCGACGCCGCCTTCGAGCGCATGGCGACTCTCTCCGGACCGGGCTCCGGCGGTGCACGCACCGCGATGGCCGCCGACCTGTTCGGTGCCGCGACCGAGCCCGAGCAGCGGTTCCTCGCGGGCCTCGTCGCCGGCGAGGTCCGGCAGGGTGCGCTGGACGCCCTGCTGCTCGACGCCGTGGCCGAGGCCGCCGGAGTGCCGGCGCCGGTCGTCCGCCGGGCCGCGATGCTCACCGGGGCCAGCGAGCCGGTCGCCGTGGCCGCGCTGGCCGCGCCCTCCCCGGAGGCCGCCCGTGCCGCGCTCGAGGGGGTCGGCCTGACGGTCGGACGGCCCGTGCGCCCGATGCTCGCCGCCTCCGCGCCGGACGTGGCGACCGCCGTGGCCGGCTTCGACGGCCGGCCGGTCGTCGTGGACGCCAAGCTCGACGGCATCCGCATCCAGGTGCACCGCGACGGCGACGCGGTCGGGGTGTTCACGCGCAGCCTCGACGACATCACCGCACGCGTCCCGGAGGTGGTCGCCGCCGTGCGCGCGCTGCCGCTGCGGACCGCGGTGCTCGACGGCGAGGCGCTCGCGCTCGACGCCACGGGACGTCCGCGCCCGTTCCAGGAGACCGCCGCCCGCAGCGCCACCCGCGACGCCGACCTCGCCGCGACCACCGAGCTGCGCCCGTTCTTCTTCGACCTGCTGCACCTCGACGGTCGCGACCTCCTCGACGCCCCGCTGCGCGAGCGCCTCGCCGCCCTCGACGCGGTCGCCGGCGGGCTCGTGGTCGAGCGGGTCGTCACCGACGACCCCGACGTCGCCGGACGGGCGTTCAGCGCCTGGGTCGCGGCCGGCCAGGAGGGCGACGTCGTCAAGGACGCCGACGCCCCGTACGAGGCCGGCCGTCGCGGCTCGTCCTGGGTCAAGGTCAAGCCGCGCCACACCCTCGACCTGGTGGTGCTCGCCGTCGAGCGCGGGTCCGGCCGGCGGGTGGGCTCGCTGTCGAACATCCACCTCGGCGCCCGCGACCCCGCCGGGGGCTTCGTCATGCTCGGCAAGACGTTCAAGGGCATGACGGACGAGATGCTGGCGTGGCAGACCCAGCGGTTCCGCGAGCTGGAGGTCGCCGACGACGGCTGGACCGTCACCCTGCGCCCGGAGCAGGTCGTCGAGGTCGCCTTCGACGGCGTGCAGCGCTCACCCCGCTACCCGGGCGGCCTGGCACTGCGCTTCGCGCGCGTCATCCGCTACCGCGACGACAAGCTCGCCGACGAGGCGGACACGATCGACACCGTCCGCACGATCCTCCCCTCCC
>JACXUT010000121.1 GCA_014763765.1 Micrococcales bacterium | reverse complement strand
CCGGCCCCGCCGCGCCCGGCCCGGGCGCCGCTGCGGTCACCGCCCGCCCAGGCCGTCGATCCGCGCGAGCTCGTCCGCGTCGAGCGAGAACGTCAGCACGTCGAGGTTCTGGCGGATGCGGTCGGGGTGCGTCGACTTCGGGATGACGACGACGCCGTGGTCGAGGTGCCAGCGCAGCACGACCTGCCGGGTGCTCACGCCGTGCGCCTCCGCGATGGCGGTCAGCACGGGGTCGTCCAGGTCGGTGCGCTTGAAGGGGCTGTAGCCCTCGATGACGACGCCCCGCTCGGCGTGCGCCGCCACGAGGTCCGCGTCGTAGTCGCCGGGGCTCCACGGGATCTGGTTGACCGCGGGCGCCTCGCCGGTGGCGGCGATCAGCTCGTCGATCTGCGCGATCGAGTAGTTGGAGACGCCGATGGACCGCACCAGGCCCTCGTCGCGCGCGGCGATGAACGCGGCCCAGGTCTCGGGGGTCGCCTGCTTGTTCGGCGGCCAGTGCACCAGCCACAGGTCGAGGTGGTCGGTGCCGAGCTTCGCGAGGGACTCCATGAGCGTCTGGCGCTCGCGCCCGGCGTGGTCCGGCGGCAGCTTGGTCGTGACGAAGACGGCGTCGCGGTCCACGTCGACGGCGGCGAGCGCGCGCCCGACCTCCGCCTCGTTGCCGTAGCCGGTGGCCGTGTCGACGTGCGTGTAGCCGAGCTCGAGCGCGGCGATGACGGCGCGCTCGGCCTCGGAGCCCTCGGACTGCCAGGTGCCGAGCCCGAGCAGCGGCATCTCGCCGCCGGGCAGGGTCACCGTCGGGATGGTGGGGGTGTGCGCTTCGGTCATGCCTCCATCGTCACCCAGGCGGGCTCGTCGGGCCACGGCTGGGAGGGCACCGCCCGCGGTGCGGGTGCGGGTCCGCGCCGCGCCGCGCGCCTGAACTGCGCGGGCGTCTCCCCGGCGAGCCGCCCGAACGTCCGCGTGAACGACGCCTGGTCGTAGAACCCGCACGCCGCGGCGACCTCGGCGAGCGGCAGGTCGGTGCCTCCGAGCAGCGCGGCGGCGTGGTCGAGGCGTGCCCGCAGCACGTACTGCTGCGGCGACAGGGCGAACACGCGCCGCACGCGACGGTCCAGCGTGGACGGTGCGCACCCCGCGGCGGCGGCGAGCTCGGCGACCGTCGGCGGCGTGGCGAGGCGCTCCCGCACGAACGCGGCGACGCGCGACAGCGCCGTGACGGTGGCCTCGTCGGCGTCGCCGGTGCGCAGGGCCTGCGACACGCTGACGAGCCCGACCACCTCGCCCTCGGCGTCGTGGACCGGCACCTTCGACGTCAGGTACCAGCCGGGCGCGCCGCCGGGCCGGCGGATCAGCTCGAGCTCGCGGTGCAGGGACCGGCCGGTCTCCAGCACCGCGCGGTCCTGGGCGTCGTACCGCTCGGCGAGCTGCGGCAGGAACAGCTCCGCGGCGGTCCGCCCGACCACGGCGCGGCGGGACCTCTCGGAGGTGCGGCGCACGAACGCCTCGTTGACCGCGACGTAGCGGCCGGTGACGTCCTTGGCGCAGAACATCGTGCCGGTCAGGTCGTCGTGCAGCCGCAGGAGCGCCGGGGTGAGGGCAGCCAGCAGCGCGGCGGCCGCGGGGTCGGCGGTCGCCGGGGTGGTCGTGGCAGAGCCCGGCGGAGCTCCCGCGGGCCGGGGTGGACGGCTCGGCATGTCAGGGGGAGCGTAGGTGCTGCGCGTGACGCGCACGTGTCACGCATCCGGGGCCGTGGCGCGCAGGATCGGTGCAAGACGGTCCCCGGGACGATCGGGGACGATGCCGCCATGACCACCACCCAGCCCTCCGCGCCGTCGCAGCACCCCGCGCCCGCGGGCCCGGCCGCGACCGGTCCCGACGACCTGACGCGCGCGGCCGTGGACCTCGCGCACCGCTGGATGGCCGCGACCGCGGCCGACGAGACCCCCGCCGAGCGCCGCGCGACCGGGCGGCTCGCGGCGCTGGTGGCGGACCCCGTGGGCCTGGAGCTCGCGGTGCGGTTCGTCGACCGGGTGGCCCGTCCGCAGGACGTGCGGGTGGCGGCCGCGGAGCTCGCGGCGCTGGGGGACCGCGCCGCCGACGCGTCCGGGTTCCTCGGGCTGGGCGACCGGGCGCTGCTCGGCGTCGGCGCGCGCCTCGCGCCGCTGCTGCCGGCCGCCGTGGTCCCCGCCGCCCGGGTGCGGCTGCGCCAGCTCGTCGGGCACCTCGTCGCCGACGCGGGCCCGGGCCTCGGCGCGCACATCGCCCGCGCGCGGCGCGACGGGTTCCGCCTCAACCTCAACCTGCTCGGGGAGGCCGTGCTGGGGGAGGACGAGGCGACCCGCCGGCTGCGCCGCGTCACCGCGCTCGTGGAGCGGCCCGACGTCGACTACGTCTCCGTGAAGGTCTCGGCGGTCGCGAGCCAGCTCTCGACGTGGGACACCGAGGGCAGCGTCCGGCGCGTCGTCGAGCGCCTGCGCCCGCTGTACCTGACGGCCGCGGCGCACGGCACGTTCCTCAACCTCGACATGGAGGAGTACCGGGACCTCGCGCTCACCGTGCGGGTGTTCGAGGCGCTCGTGTCGGACCCGGCGCTGCGGGACCACGAGGCCGGGATCGTGCTGCAGGCCTACCTGCCGGACGCCTCCGCCGCGCTCGAGGAGGTCACCGCGATCGCCCGCCGCCGCGTCGAGGCCGGGGGCGCGCGCCTCAAGGTGCGCCTCGTCAAGGGCGCGAACCTCGCGATGGAGCAGGTCGAGGCCGAGCTGCACGGCTGGGAGCAGGCCCCGTACGCCGGCAAGCCGGACGTCGACGCGCACTACGTGCGGCTGGTCCGGACGGCGCTCGACGCGGACCGCACCGGCGCGCTGCGGGTCGGCGTCGCGAGCCACAACCTGTTCCACGTCGCGTACGCGCACCTGCTGGCGGGGGAGCGGGGCGTGTCCGAGGCGCTCGACGTCGAGATGCTGCAGGGCATGGCGCCGGCGCAGTCCCGGGCGGTGCAGCGCGACGTCGGCCAGGTGCTGCTCTACACCCCGGTGGTCGCGAAGCAGGACTTCGACGTCGCGATCTCCTACCTGGTGCGGCGGCTCGAGGAGAACGCCGCGCACCAGAACTTCCTGCACGCGCTGTTCGCGGAGGGCGACGACGCCGGCGCCGCGCACGGGATGCCGTCGCAGGAGGCCGCGTTCCTCGCGTCCGTGGCGGGCGCGGCGACGGTCGACGTGACGCCGCGTCGGCTCCCGCGCGCCGCGGACGCGCCCGCCCCCGGCCCGGGGGAGTTCCGCAACGCCGCCGACACCGACCCGGCCGTCGCGGAGTCGCGGACCTGGGCCGGGCGCCTCGTCGCGCACGACGTCGAGCCGCCCGCCGGGGCCGTCGAGGTCGCGACCACGGCGGAGGTCGACGCGGTGGTCGCGCGGGCGGTGTCCGCCGCTCCCGCCTGGTCGGCGCGTCCGCCGGCCGAGCGTGCCGCCGTGCTGCGCCGGGCCGCCGACGCGCTCGAGGCCGCCCGCGGCGACCTGGTCGCCACGATGGTGCACGAGGGCGGCAAGACCGTCGCGGAGGCCGACCCCGAGGTCAGCGAGGCCGTCGACTTCGCCCGGTACTACGCCGACCGGGCCGAGGACCTCGCCGACGGCCGCGTCCACGGTGCGGTGTTCCGCCCGGACGGCGTCACCGTCGTCACCCCGCCGTGGAACTTCCCGGTGGCCATCCCCGTCGGGTCGACGCTCGCCGCGCTCGCGGCCGGGTCGCCCGTGCTGGTCAAGCCGGCCCCGCAGACGCCGCGCTGCGTGCGGGTCGCGATGGCCGCCGTGCAGACCGCGCTCGACGCCGCCGGGGTCACCGAGCCGGCGCTCCAGGTGGTGCTCTCCCCGGAGGGCGACGTGGGCCGGCACCTGGTCACCCACCCCGACGTCGCCCGCGTGGTGCTGACGGGGTCGCTGGAGACCGCCCGGCTGTTCGCCGGCTGGCGCCCCGACCTCGACGTGCTGGCCGAGACGTCCGGGAAGAACGCCCTGGTCATCACGCCGTCCGCCGACGTGGACCTCGCGGTGGCCGACCTGGTCCGGTCCGCGTTCGGCCACGCCGGCCAGAAGTGCTCGGCGGCGTCGCTGGCGATCCTCGTCGGGTCCGCCGGCACCTCCGACCGGCTGCGCCGGCAGCTCGCGGACGCCGTGACGTCGCTGCACGTCGGGTGGGCCGACGACCTCGGCACCACGATGGGCCCGCTCGTCGAGCCGGCGTCGGGCAAGCTGCTGCGCGCCCTGACGACGCTGGACGAGGGCGAGGGCTGGCTCGTGCAGCCCCGCCGGCTCGACGAGGAGGGCCGGCTGTGGACGCCCGGCGTGAAGCACGGCGTGCGGCCCGGGTCGTGGTTCCACCTGACGGAGTGCTTCGGGCCGGTGCTCGGCGTCATCCGCGTCGACACCCTCGACGAGGCGATCGAGGTGCAGAACGCCGTCGCCCTCGGGCTCACCGGCGGGCTGCACTCGCTCGACGAGGACGAGATCGCGCACTGGCTCGACCGGGTGGAGGTCGGCAACGCGTACGTCAACCGGCACATCACCGGCGCCGTCGTGCAGCGGCAGCCGTTCGGCGGCTGGAAGGCCTCGGTGGTCGGCCCCGGCGCGAAGGCCGGCGGCCCGTCGTACGTGGCGCAGCTGGGCACCTGGTCCGACGCGCCGGACGTCGCCGCGCTGGACGACGACGCGTGGGTGGCCTGGGCGCAGCAGGACGACGCCCGCTGGTGGGCGTCCGAGTTCGGGGCGTCCCACGACCCGTCCGGCCTGGCCGCCGAGGAGAACACGCTGCGCTACCGCCCCGTGCCGCACCTGACCGTCCGCGTCGGGGCGGACGCGCGCGAGCGCGACGTGCGCCGGGTGCTCACCGCCGCGCGCACGGCGGGCGTCGGGGCGACGGTCAGCCGCGCCGCGGACGAGTCCGACGAGGCGTTCGCCGCGCGGGTCGCCGACGGGGCCGTCAGCGGCCGGGTGCGGGTGGTCGGCACGGCACCGGGGCTGCGCGCGGCGGCGGTGGCCCGCACCGGGGAGGTCACGGTGCTCGACGGCCCGGTGCTCGCCAGCGGGCGCCGGGAGCTCATGACCGTCGTGCGCGAGCAGGCGGTGAGCCGGACGCGGCACCGGTTCGGGCACGTCGACCCGACGCGGTAGTCCGGGCGGGCGCGACGCCGGCGCGGGGACGCGGCCCGGCGCCGCGCCCGCACCGGTCTGCGCCTCAGGCCGAGCCGCGGACGACGAGCTCCGGCGCGAAGATCAGCGGCTCCGTCCGCGCCGCGCGGCCGTGGAGCTGCGCGACGAGCTCCTCGCCCGCGGCGCGCGCCATCGCGATGATCGGCTGCACCACGGTCGTCAGGTTCGGCTTCGTGGTCGACGCCAGCCCCGAGTTGTCGTAGCCCACGATCGCGACGTCCCCCGGGACCTCGCGCCCGAGCTCGGCGAGCACGGGCAGCGCGCCCGCGGCCATGAGGTCGGACGCCACGAAGACGGCGTCGACGTCGGGGTACCGGGCGAGCAGCTCGCGCGCGCCGGCGGCACCGCCCTCGATCGTGAAGTCCCCGCTGACCACGGCGTCGGCCGGGAGCCCCGCGGCGGCGAGCGCCTGCCGCCAGCCCGCGAGGCGGTCGAGGCCGGCGGACATGTCGGCGGGGCCCGTGATGGTCCCGATGCGGCGCCGGCCGAGGGCGATCAGGTGCTCGGTGGCGATCCTGCCGCCGCGGACGTTGTCGGTGTCGACGAACGCCGAGCGCCGCTCGGTCAGCGGCCGGCCGATGAACACGTTGGGCAGCCGCGAGTCCTGCAGCGCCCGGTCGATCGAGTCGTCGCGGTGGTGCGAGACGACGATCGCCCCGTCGACGTGCCCGGCGCGCAGGTAGCGGATGGTGCGCTCGGAGTCGCCGGGCCGGGCGATGAGCAGCAGGAGCTGCAGGTCCGAGTCGGCGAGCGCCGAGGAGACGCCGTTGAGCACGCCCGCGAAGAACGGGTCGGACAGCACGCGCTCGTCGGGCTCCGGGACGACGAGCGCGACGGAGTCGGTGCGGCGGGTCACGAGCGAGCGGGCGGCGCGGTTCGGCGTGTAGCCGAGGTCGGCGACGGCGGCGGCCACGGACTCCATGGCCTCCGGCGAGACCCGCAGGCCGCCGTTGATGGCCCGCGAGGCGGTGGACCGGGAGACGCCGGCGCGTTCGGCGACCTGCTCCAGCGTGGGCGCCGGGTGGGTCGCGACGGGGATGGCTGACTGGTCGACCACGGTGGATCGCCCCCTTGCCTTGACGACGGGGTGGCCGGCGCGCGGGGCACCGGCGGACGGGCGCGCCCCCCAGCGCGGGGACCGGTTCCGGTCCCCGCGCGGAAGCGTAGCGTCAGCCCTTGACGGCTCCGGCCATGATGCCGGCGACGAGCTGGCGGCCCGCCACGAGGAACAGCACCAGCAGCGGGATGATGGACAGCACGACACCCGCCATGATCAGCGGCATGTCCTGGAAGAACCCGGCCTGCAGCAGCTTCAGCGCCACCGGCAGCGTGGGGTTCTGGGTGCCCAGCACGATCGAGGGCCAGAAGAAGTTGGTCCACGACGTGATGAAGGTGAACAGCGCGAGCATCGAGGCGGCGGGCCGGGCGGCCGGCAGCGCGATCGACCAGAACGTGCGGAACATCGACGCCCCGTCGACGCGCGCGGCCTCGATCAGCTCGTAGGGGAGCGCGGAGTCGAGGTACTGGGTCATCCAGAACACGCCGAACGCGGTGACCAGCGCCGGCAGGATGACCGCCAGCAGGTTGCCGGTCAGGCCGAGCTGTCGCATGACGATGTACAGCGGCACGACGCCGAGCTGCGTCGGGACGGCCATGGTGGCGATGACGAACACCAGCAGCGGGCCGCGCCCGCGGAACCGCAGCTTCGCGAACGAGTAGCCGGCCAGCGTCGAGAAGAACACCACGGAGGCGCTGGTCACGAGCGCGACGATCAGCGAGTTGCCGGTCGCCCGCACGAGGTCGATGTCGGCGTCGAAGACGCGCTGCAGGTTCGTGAGGAACTCGCCGCCGGGGATCAGCGACGGCACCGGGTTCTGCGCGACGTCCGCCGAGGTGGAGGACGCCAGCAGGAACGTGAAGTACAGCGGGTAGGCCGAGACCAGGATGAAGACGGACAGGATCGTGTACGTCAGCCACCCGGGCCGGCGGTCGGCGCCGCCGCCGTGGCCTCCGCCGCGCTTGCGGCCGGCGTTGCGGCGGGCCGCGCGGGCCGCGGCCCTGCCGGCGGTCTGCTCGATGACGGGGATGGAGGGGGTGCTCATCGGGGGTTCACCTCGGTCGGGGCGGCGGCGGTGACGGCGGAGTCGGACGTCCGCCTCATCGACCGCTCGAGCGTGCGCGCGTTCCTGCGGCTCTGCTTGCGGGCGGCCTTCGCCGCCCGGCTCATGTCGTCGGCGGACGAGATCTTCCGTGTCAGCCAGTTGTTCACCAGGGCGAACACGATGATCACGAGGAACAGCAGCCAGGCGACCGCGGCTGCCCGTCCGAGCTGCTGCTTGTTCCAGCCCAGCTCGTACAGGTACAGCGTCACGGTCTTCCACTGGCCGTTCGACCCGCCGAGGCCGGTCTGGTCGTACATGCGCGGCTCGTCGAAGATCTGCAGGCCGCCGATGGTCGACGTGAGGATCACGAAGATCATGGTCGGGCGGACCATCGGCAGGGTGATCGAGAAGAACTGCCGCACCCGGGTGGCGCCGTCGATGGTGGCGGCCTCGTACAGGTCGCGCGGGATGGCCTGCATCGCGGCCAGCAGGATGAGCGCGTTGTAGCCGGTCCAGCGGAAGTTCACCATCGACGCGATCGCGATGTGCGCGGGGAACGCGTCCTTGTGCCAGCCGATCGGGTCGATGCCGATGTAGCCGAGCATCGTGTTGATCATGCCGGAGCCGTCGGCGAACATCTTCGAGAACACCAGGCCGACGGCGACCGGGGCGACGACGTACGGCAGCAGGACGCCCATGCGCCAGAACGTCTTGGACCGCAGGTTCGCGTCGAGCATGGCCGCGATGACCAGCGCCACGATGATCTGCGGGACGGTGGACAGCAGGAAGATGCTGATGGTGTTGCGCAGGGCCTTCCAGAAGAACGCCTGCCCGAGCACGAACGTGAAGTTGTCGAGCCCGACGAAGTCGCCCTGGCCGCCGATGAGGCTCCAGTCGTGCAGCGAGACCCACGCGGTGTACAGCAGCGGGAACAGGCCGACGACCGCGAACAGCAGGAAGAACGGCGAGATGTACAGGTAGGGCGAGACCTTCACGTCCCACCGGCCCAGCGTCTGGCGGAAGCCGATCTTGCGGTGCGGGCGGTCGTCGGTGCTCGGAGCCGCGCCCTTCGGGGGCGCCGTCTGCGTGGCCATGGAGTTCCTTCGTGCGGGACGAGGCGGGTCGGGCGGTGCGGGTGCGGCGGACGGTGCCCGCACCGGGCGGACCGGACCGCCGGGGAGCTCAGTCCCCGGCGGTCCGGTCCGGTGGGGGTCAGCCGATGGCGGCGACCGCCTCCTCGAAGCCCTTCCAGGACTCGTCGGGGGTCATCGACTTGTCGACGTCGACGCGGTTGAACGCGTCGGACAGGCCGGTGCGGACCGTGAAGTAGTTCTCACCCTTGAACGGCTGGGTGGAGATGGCCGCGGCACGGTTCGTGTAGATCTTGCCGGTGGGCGCGTCGTTGAAGAACTCGCGGGTCATGCCCTGGAGCTCGTCGGACTGCTGGGCCTCGATCTGGCTCGGGAAGTTGCCGTTGACCGCGAACGCCTTGAGCTGCTGCTCCGGGGCGGTCAGCCAGTCGGCGAGCGCCTTGGCCTCCTCCTGGTGCTGCGACATCGTCGGGACCGTCAGGAACGAACCGCCCCAGTTGCCACCGCCGCCGGGGAAGACGTCGGCGATGTCCCAGCCCTCGACGCCGGACGCGTTGCCCTCGATGTTGCCGAGGAACCACGCCGGGGCGAGCGCCACCGCGAAGCCGTCGTTCTGGAAGGAGTTCGTCCAGTCCTCCTCCCACTGCTTGAGGCCGGCCGACTGGTCCTCGTGCGACAGGATCGTGTCGTACATGTCGCGGATCTCGGGGTTGTCGAGCGCGGTGATCTCACCGGTCTCCGGGTCCTCGAACGGGGCCTTGATCTGGTTGATCATGCCCTGGGCGAGCGCGTCGGCGGAGTCGAAGAACTTCGGGCCCGTGCCGGCGGCCATGAACTTGTCGCCGACCTCGAAGAAGTCGTCCCAGGTCGCGTTCTCGCCGCCGAACAGCTCGGCGACCTCCTCGCGGTCCGTCGGCAGGCCGGCGGCCTCGAACAGGTCGGCGCGGTAGGCGATCGCCTCGGGGCCGATGTCCGTCGGGTAGCCGAGCAGGCGGCCCTCGGAGTCGGTGGCCTGGTCGGTGGTCCACGCGTTCCAGCGGCCCTCGACGGAGTCGGAGTTGAGGTCCGAGAACTGGTCGGAGTACTGCAGGATCTGCGGCATCCAGTCGACCTCGGCCGCGACGACGTCGGCCAGGCCGGAACCCGCGCCGAGCGCGGTCTGGAACTGCTCCTTGGCGTCGTCCGACTTCGCGAACTTGTTGTGCTCGATCGTGATGTTCGGGTGCTCGTCCTGGTACTGCTCGAGCAGGTCCTCGTAACCGAACTGGTTGAAGGTGGAGATCGTCAGCGTGATCTTGCCACCGTCGTCGCCGGCGTTGTCGTCGGACGAACCGCCGCCGCACGCCGTCGCGAGCAGGGCGATGCCCGTCGCTCCGGCCACGGCCATCCAGGTCTTGCGCGTGCTCCTGCGCACTGTGACTCCCTCGTCAGTCGGACGGCGGCCTCGCCGTCGTGGTGGACGCCGTCGTCGACGTCCGGCGTGGAAGCGTTCCCAAACCGCACTGCGGGAGCGCTCTCACGACCTGCCACGCACTCTCGCCGCACCGCTCGGCCGAAGTCAAGCCGCGATGCCGCCGGACGGGCGTGGAAGCGGTCCCACGGGCGCGTTCGCGCAGGTCAGCGCGCTGGAGGGCGTCGACGCGTTACGGAATCGTTACGCCTGTGCGCTGTCCTCGACCCACGCCCGGGCGACAGCCTCCTCGGCCTCCAGCGCGCCGCGCACGGCACCCGCCGCGGCCTGCTCCACGGTCGCCCCGAACAGCGGCACGTGCGCCTTGAGCTCACCCTCGTACGTGATCGTCGAACCCCCCGGGCCGCCCGTCAGCGCCACGGTGCCCGTCAGCCGCACCGGCGCCCCCGCGATCTCCACCGCCACGGTCCCGCGCCGGGCACCGTCCTCCTGCGGGCCCTCCCACGCCTCGGCCTGGCGGACCTCCAGCGTCGAGCCGACGAACGCCCGGATGTTCGGCGGGATGAGGTCGGTCGGCAGCGCGCGCCGGGTCGTCACCGTGAACGCACCCGCGTCGCCCGGGGTGACGTCGACGTGCAGGTCGTCCGCGCCGCTGGCGCGCACCTTCGCGCGCACGTAGTCCGGGTCGGCCAGCATCGTGCCGGCCGTCCGGGGGTCCGTCGGGACGGAGAGGGTGACCTGGAGGTGCACGGGCGTCGGGTCCTTCCGGGGGCGGCGCGGCGGCGCGGGGGTGCGGGTCCACCGACTTTATCCGCGCCGGAGGCCGGACGCGGCGCGGAGCGCGGGCGGACGTCGACTTAGGCTGGGCCGGTGTCCACCCTGAGCGAGCTCGCGCAGCGCCACGCCCACCTCGACGCCGCGGACCTCGAGTGGCTCCACCTGCTGGTCGGCGACTGGCAGGTCATCTCCGACCTCGCGTTCGCCGACCTCGTGCTGTGGCTGCCGACGGACGACGACGACTTCGTCGCGATCGCCCAGTGCCGGCCCAGCACCGGCGCGACCGTGCACTACGACGACGTCGTCGGCTCCCGCCCGCCGGACGGGCAGCGCCCGCAGCTCGAGCGCTCCCTGACGGAGGTCCGTGCGCAGCGCTCCCGCGAGCCCCGGTGGTTCGGCTCGTACGCCGTGCGCGAGGAGGCCGTGCCGGTCGTGCGCGACGGCCGCGCGATCGCCGTGATCGCCCGGCAGACCAACCTCGGCGGCGCGCGCACCCCCAGCCGGCTGGAGCTGAACTACGTCGAGGCCGCCGACGACATCATGGGCATGATCGCGCGCGGCGAGTTCCCGATGCTCGACGCCGCGACCGGTCCGCGCCGCGGCGCACCCCGCGTGGCCGACGGCCTCGTCCGGCTCAACTCCGAGGGCGAGGTCCTGTACGCCAGCCCCAACGCGCTGTCCTGCTTCCACCGGTTCGGCGCCATGGACGACCTCGTGGGTCGCTCGCTCGTCGAGCTGGTGGCCGACCTCGTCGAGCAGGAGTCGACGGTCGACGAATCCATGCCGCTCGTGCTCATGGGCCGCGCGCCGTGGCGCACCGACATCGAGGCGCACGGCGTCGCGCTGTCCCTGCGCGCCGTCCCGCTGACGGAGGAGGGCGAGCGCATCGGCGCGGTGCTGCTCTGCCGCGACGTGTCCGAGCTGCGCCGGCGGGAGCGCGAGCTCATCACCAAGGACGCGACGATCCGCGAGATCCACCACCGCGTGAAGAACAACCTGCAGACCGTCGCCGCGCTGCTGCGCCTGCAGGCCCGCCGCATGGACGTCCCCGAGGCGCGCGCGGCCCTCGAGGAGGCGATGCGCCGCGTGGCGACCATCGCGCTGGTGCACGAGACGCTGTCGCAGACCCTGGACGAGACCGTCGTGTTCGACGAGCTCGTCGGGCGGTCGCTGCGGCTCGCCGCCGACGTGGCCTCCGCCGGCGCGTCCGTCCGCACGGTCGTGCGCGGGACGTTCGGGCCGGTGTCCGCGGAGGACGCCACGGCGCTCGCCCTCGTGCTCACCGAGCTGGTCACGAACGCCGTCGAGCACGGGCTCGCCGGGCGGGAGTCCGGGTCGGTGGAGGTCACGGCCGAGCGGCTCGAGGACGACCTGACCGTCACGGTCGCGGACGACGGCGCCGGCATCCCCGCCGACGCCGGCGCGGGTACCGGGCTGGGGACGCAGATCGTCTCGACGCTGGTGACCAACGAGCTGCGCGGGTCGATCGCGTGGGCGCCGCGCGCGGGCGGCGGCACGGAGGTCGTGCTGCGCGCGCACCTGCGGGCCCCGGGCCGGGAACCCAACACGGTCGCCTGACCCGCGACCCGCGACCCGCGCTCTCCGCGACGCCCGACCCGCGACGCCCGACCCGCGACGCCCGACCCGCGACGCCCGACCCGCGAC
>JACXUT010000120.1 GCA_014763765.1 Micrococcales bacterium | reverse complement strand
GCCCGGCGGGCGGCAGGTCCAGCAGGTTGTGCTTCTGGAACGTCACCGCCCGGCGCAGCGCGTCGGAGATCTGCCAGTCCGCGCCGGAGCGCTGGAAGTGCCGCACCAGCATGGGGGCGGGCAGGCCGCGGTTGACCTCGAGCTGGGAGTACCGGCCGGAGCGCGCCTGGGCGAGCACCTGGTCGGACAGGTCGGTCGCGGTGATCTCGACGCGGACGCCGGGGCCGAGCACGTCCGCGAGGGTCATCGCGATCGAGTACGGCTCCTGGCCGGTCGAGCACGCCGCCGACCAGACCCGCACCGAGTCCAGCACCGGCCGCTCTCCCCGCAGCGTGGGCACCACGTGGGTGCGCAGCGCGGAGAACGGCGTGGCGTCCCGGAACCAGGACGTCTCGTTGGTGGTGAGCGCCTCCACGATCTGCGCGAGGTCGGACTCGCGGCGACCCGCGCGGACCTCCCGGACGTAGGCGTCGACGCCGGCGTGGCCGCCCTCGCGCGCGAGCGGCAGCAGCCGGCTCTCCACGAGGTACTCCTTGCCGGCCTCCAGCTGGATGGCGCTGCGACGACGCACGACATCGGCGACGAAGGCGAACGTGTCCTGGGTCAGGCTCATGGCCGACCTCCGATCGGTGCGGGCGGCCGGCTGCCCGCACGGGCGAGCACGGCCTCGAGGGCGGGGGCTACCTCCCCGAGAGGCAGGACGCGGTGGGCGAGGCCGGCCGTGGCGACGGCGCCCGGCATGCCCCAGACGACGCTGGTGGCCTCGTCCTGGACGAGCACGGTGCCGCCGGCGGCGACGACGTCCTCGCAGCCGGTGCGGCCGTCGGCACCCATGCCGGTGAGCACGACCGCCAGGAGCTGACCGCCGAGCTCGCGGACCGCGGAGCGGAACAGCACGTCCACCGCGGGGCGGCAGAAGTTCACGGGCGGGCCGTCGGTGAGCACGGTGCGCAGGGCGCCGGCTGTGCGGCTGACCTCCAGGTGGTGGTCGCCGGCCGCGACGTAGACGGTGCCCGGCCGCAGCGCCTCGCCGTCGGTGGCCTCCACGACGGTCGCCGGGCCGAGCCGGTCGAGCCGGGCCGCGAGCTGGCGGGTGAACACCGGGGGCATGTGCTGCACGACGAGCACCGGCACGGGCGGCGGGGCGGACAGCGCGCCGAGCACGCGGGACAGCGCCTCGGGGCCGCCGGTGGACGACCCGAGGACGACGGCCGACACCGGGTGCGGCGCGGGCGCGGGGCGCAGCACGACGGGTCGCCGGGCGGACGCGGCACCGGCGACCGGGCCGGACGCCGGCGCACGACCGGCGCCGGCCGGCGCGGGCTGCGCCGCGCCCGCGCCGGCCGGGCCCGCCGCCGCGGCGCCGCCGCCCGGGAGCCCCCGGCGCGGCACGAGCGCCTTGATCTTGGGGATCAGCTCGCTCGCGACCCGGTCCAGCGACTCCTGGACGCTGCCGACGTTCGCCGGCTTCGTCACGTAGTCCGTGGCCCCCGCGACGAGCGCGTCCAGGGTGGCGGACGCGCCCCGCTCGGTGAGCGTCGAGAACATGATGATCGGCATGGTCTGCCGGCCCCGCCGCAGCGCACGGACCGCCTCGATGCCGTTCATCTCCGGCATCTCGATGTCCATGGTGACGAGGTCCGGCCCGAGCTGCTCGACCTTGGCCAGCGCGATGCGGCCGTTGGACGCGAAGCCCACCACCTCGATGTCGGGGTCGCGTGAGAGCGAGTCCGTCACCAGCCGGCGGACGACGACCGAGTCGTCGACCACCAGCACACGGATCCTGGTCATGGGCTCCCCTGGGACGCGATGGACCGGCCGCACCGGCCGGTTCGAGGTTCTGATCGGTCGGTGCGGCCGGTTCCTGAGCGGCGCACGGCGCCGGAGCGGGCCGTCAGTAGGTGAAACGCGCGACCCTGTCGTGCAGGTCGGCGGACAGCGTCGCGAGCTCGGCCACGTGGGTCGAGACCTCGCCCAGCACGCCCGCCGAGCGGGACGCGGCGCCCGCGACCCCGGTGATGTTGGTGGCGATCTCCCCGGAGCCCGTGGCGGCCTCGGCGACCGACCGGGACATCTCGTTGGTCGTGGCGGTCTGCTCCTCCACGGCCGAGGCGATGGTGAGCTGGTAGTCGTTGATCGACGCGATGATCTGCGCGATCTGCCCGATGGCCACGACGGCGGCGCCCGTGTCGTTCTGGATGGCCTCGACGCGGCGGGCGATGTCGTCGGTCGCGCGCGCGGTCTCCTGCGCGAGCTCCTTGACCTCCCCGGCGACGACCGCGAAGCCCTTGCCGGCCTCACCGGCGCGCGCCGCCTCGATCGTCGCGTTCAGCGCGAGCAGGTTCGTCTGCTCCGCGATGGAGGTGATCACCTTCACCACGTTGCCGATCTCCTGCGAGGACACGCCCAGCCGGGCGACCTGCTCGTTGGTCGCGGCGGCGACGTCGGTGGCCTGGCCGGCGACCTTCGCGGCCTCCGAGGCGTTCTGGGCGATCTCGCGGATCGACGCCCCCATCTGCTCGGCGCCGGCCGCGACGGCCTGCACGTTGCGGGAGACCTCCTCGGCGGCGGCCGCCACGACGCCCGCCTGCGCGGAGGTCTCCTGGGAGCCCTCCACCACGGTGCCGTTGGAGGCCGCGAGGCTCACTGCCGTCCGCTCCACGGACCCGGCCGCCGTGACGACGCCGGACAGCGTCGTGCGCAGCGACTCCTGGGCCTGCGCGAGCGCGGCGGCCATCCGCCCCGTCTCGTCCTGCCAGGGCACCTCGGCCGGCACCGTGAGGTCGCCGTCGGCCATGGCCTCGAGCGAGCCCTGCACGCTGCGCACGGCGGTGGTGATGCGCCGGATCACGAGCACGGCGAGGATCCCGGACAGCGCGGCACCGACGACGAACGCGATGACGAGCGCGATGATCGTCCGGTTCACCTCGGCGCGGCTGGCCGCCAGGATGTCGTCGACCTGCGCGTCGACCTGGCCCTGCGCGAGGGCCAGGGCCCGGCCCGCCCAGTCGGGGTCGGCGGACGCGTCCGCGGCGAGCGCGGTCCGCAGGCCGACGAGGTCGCCGTCCTCGACGAGCGGCAGCAGCGTGGCGTCGCGGTAGGCGACCCAGGCGTCCCAGCGGTCGACGAAGTCCGACCACTGCCGGGTCTCCGACTGCGGGAACGCGGAGATCGCGTCGATCTGCGCGGCGACGTCCCGGTCGGTCCACGCGGAGGACTCCAGGAGCTGGGCCCGCACGGAGTCGTCGGTGGCCTCGGCGGCGCGGTGCACCAGCAGGTGGCTGCGGGTCTGCGCGGTGCGCAGCTCCGACATGGCCGACTGCAGGTCGCCCGTCAGGCCGGACATCTCCTCCAGGTGCTGCCCGGCGCGGAACAGGGCGATCGCGCCGGCCCCGCCGACCACGGCGAACGTGCCGCCGAGCACCAGCAGGGAGACGGCGATCTTCAGGGCGACCGGGCGGTCCCAGAACCAGGACGCGCGGCGCCGGGGGGACTGCTGCGCGGCGGTGCGGTCGGTGGCCATCAGCCCAGCTCCTCGGCGGTGTAGTAGCCGCCGGCCACGAGGACCTGGCGGAGGTTCTGCTCGGTGACGACCTGCGGGGTCAGCAGGTACGAGGGGACGACCTTCACGCCGTTGTCGTAGGACCGGCTGTCGTTCGTCTCCGGCTCGGCGCCGTCCAGCAGCGCCCGGACCATCGCGACCGTCACCTCGGCGAGCTGCCGGGTGTCCTTGTAGACGGTCGCGTACTGCTCGCCGGCGGCGATGGACTTGGCGGAGGCGAGCTCGGCGTCCTGCCCGGTCACGACGGGCAGCGGCTGGGCGTCCGTCCCGTAGCCGATGGTCTTGACGGCGTCGAGCACCGCGATCGAGATGCCGTCGTACGGCGACAGCACCCCGTCCAGCCGGCGGTCGGCGTACAGCGGCAGCAGCGTGTCCATGCGAGCCGTGGCGTTCTTCGGGTCCCACTTGTCGGTGGCGACCTCCTCGAAGCCCGTCTCGCCGGACGGCACCGTCAGCACCCCCGAGTCGAGGTACGGCTGCAGGACGCCCATCGCGCCGTCGAAGAACACGGTCGCGTTGTTGTCGTCCGTCGAGCCGGCGAACAGCTCGATCGCGAACGGGCCGGTGACGTCCGTGCGGTCGCCCGCCTCGTCGAGCAGGCCGAGGCCCTGCAGCAGGGTGGTCGCCTGCTGCACCCCGACGCGCGCGTTGTCGAACGTCGCGTAGTAGTCGACGTCGCCGGACTCGCGGATCAGGCGGTCGTAGGCGATCACCGGGATGTCCGCCGCGGCGGCCTCCCCCAGCACGTCCTTGAGCGCCACCCCGTCGATGGACCCGATGACGAGCGCGTCCGCGCCGGCCGCGATCATGTCCTCGAGCTGGGCGACCTGCGTGGGCACGTCGTTCTCGGCGTACTCCAGGTCGACGTCGTACCCGAGCGCGCGCAGCTGGTCCTGCACGTTCTCGCCGTCGGCGATCCAGCGCTCCGAGGTCGTCGTCGGCATCGCGACCCCGACCAGCGGCCGGTCCCCGTCACCCGCCGCGCCGGTCGCCGACGCGCACCCGGCGAGCACCCCGGCCACCGCGACCGCGGCGGCGGTGGCGGCCGGTCGGCGCATCCCCTGCCTCATGTGGACTCCTTCGTCTGTGCGGCGCGACACTGCCCGTCGTCGCCGTGCCGTCTGGATCGGACGGGTGCCCGCGGTTGTGAGCGCTCCCGCGGCCACGTGGCCCGACCGGAGCAGTCCGGCGGGTGAACACCCGGCGTTCAGTAGGAGAACTGCGACACCCGGCCGCGCAGGTCCTCCGAGAGCCGCGCGAGCTCCGCGACGGCCCCGCCCATCTGGCCGAGCGTCTGCGACGAGGTCGCCGCGGCTGACGCCACCCCGGTGATGTTCGTGGCGATCTCCCCCGAGCCCGTGGCGGCCTCGGCGACCGACCGGGACATCTCGGTGGTGGTGGCGGTCTGCTCCTCCACCGCGCTGGCGATGGTGAGCTGGTAGTCGTTGATCGACGCGATGATCTGCGAGATCTCCCCGATCGCCGCCACCGCGCCCGTCGTGTCGCCCTGGATCGCCTCCACCCGCCGGGCGATGTCCTCCGTCGCTTTCGCCGTCTCCTGCGCCAGCTCCTTCACCTCCCCGGCCACGACCGCGAAGCCCTTGCCCGCCTCGCCCGCGCGAGCGGCCTCGATCGTCGCGTTCAGCGCCAGCAGGTTCGTCTGCTCCGCGATCGACGTGATGACCTTGACGACGTTCCCGATCTCCTGCGAGGAGGACCCGAGGCGCGCGACCTGCTCGTTCGTGACGGCCGCGGCCTCCGTGGCCTGCCCGGCGACCTTCGCCGCCTGCGACGCGTTCTGCGCGATCTCCCGGATGCTCGCGCCCATCTGCTCGGCGCCGGCGGCGACGGTCTGCACGTTGCGGGACACCTGCTCCGCGGCCGCCGCGACGACCCCCGCCTGCGCGGACGTCTCGTCGGAGCCGGCCACCACCTGGTTGGACGCCGCCGACAGCTCCTCCGCCGCCGCGGCCACGGTGTGCGCGGTCTCCGCGACGCCCGCCACCAGCGCCCGCAGGCTCCGCTGGGTGCGCTCGAGGTCGACCGCGAGCCGGCCCAGCTCGTCGCCGCCCGTCACGCCCGAGGGCACGGTCAGGTCGCCGTCCCCGGCCGCGGCCAGGCTCCGGGACACCCCGCCGAGCCGGCGCACGATGCCGCGCGCGACCGCCACCGCCAGGGCGGCCGCCGCGAGCGCGCCGAGGACGGCGACGAGCACGGTCACCAGCACGGAGCGCCCCGCGACCGCGTCGGTCTCGGCGGCCAGCGCCTCCGCCTGCTCGCCCTGGGCCGCGGTCTCGACCTGGAGGGCGTCCATGACCGCGGTGGTCAGCGGCCGGATCGTCTCGTCGAAGTACGCCGCGAACCCGGCGTCGTCCCCCTCGTCGGCCAGCGGGAACAGCGTGTCCTGCGCGGCCGCGTAGTACGCGTCCAGCGCGGCGACGATCGCGTCGACCTGCGCCCCGTCGACGGCGCCCGCCCGGTACTCGTCGAGCTGGGCGTCCAGGTCCTGCTGGCGCTCGGTCAGCTCCTGCAGCAGGGTCGCGCGGGTCTCGTCGTCGGCGATGCCGTACTGGATCACGCGGGCACGGTCGCCCTGGTAGGACCGCTGGATCTCCGTGAGCTGCTGGAGCGGGACGACGTTGCCCGCGTACATCTCGGCGGCGTCCGCCCGCACGGTCCGCAGCGAGCCGACCGCGACGGCCGTCACGACGGCGGTCATGGCCGCCATCACGGCGACGGCGGTCATGATCTTGACGAGGACGGGCCGGTCGGCCCAGAGCCTGCGGGGGGTGGCGTCGTGCTGCGCGCTCATCGTGGTCGGGTCGCCCTTCGGTACGGAGTCGGTCGCCCCACCTATCGGCGGCGCACGGCGGGACCGAAGCGCTTTCCGCCGCACGGTGCGCGGGTGCCGGGCCGTCGACGAGCGCGGCGGGAGCACGTCGAGCGCCCCGGGGAGCAGGCTCCCCGGGGCGCTCGTCGCACGGGTCTAGAGGCGGAACCCGCCGACCTGCGCGCGCAGGTCCTCCGACATCCGGGCGAGCTCGGCGATGGCCCCGCCCATCTGGTTGAGCGTCTGGCTGGCCTCGGAGGCCGCGGAGGCGACGCCGGTGATGTTCGTGGCGATCTCCCCCGACCCTGTGGCGGCCTCGGCGACCGAGCGGGACATCTCGTTCGTGGTCGCCGTCTGCTCCTCCACCGCGCTCGCGATGGTGAGCTGGTAGTCGTTGATGCTCGCGATGATCTGGGAGATCTCCCCGATCGCCGCCACCGCACCCGTGGTGTCGCCCTGGATCGCCTCCACCCGCCGGGCGATGTCCTCGGTCGCCTTCGCCGTCTCCTGCGCCAGCTCCTTGACCTCCCCGGCCACGACCGCGAAGCCCTTGCCGGCCTCGCCCGCGCGAGCCGCCTCGATCGTCGCGTTGAGCGCCAGCAGGTTGGTCTGCTCCGCGATCGACGTGATCACCTTGACCACGTTGCCGATCTCCTGGCTGGAGACGCCGAGCCGCGACACCTGGTCGTTGGTGCTCGCCGCGACCTCGGTGGCCTGGCCGGCGACCTTCGCCGCCTGCGAGGAGTTCTGCGCGATCTCCCGGATGCTGGCGCCCATCTGCTCGGCACCCGCCGCGACCGTCTGGACGTTGCGCGACACCTGCTCCGCGGCCGCCGCGACGACCCCCGCCTGCGCGGACGTCTCGTCGGAGCCGGCCACCACCTGGTTCGACGCCGCCGACAGCTCCTCGGCCGCGGCCGCCACCGTCTGCGCCGTCTCCACCACGCCGGAGATCGCGCCGCGCAGGTTCCCCTGCGCCCGGGTCAGCGCCCGGGCCATGCGCCCGAGCTCGTCGTCGGAGTCCACCTGCGGGGTGACCGTCAGGTCGCCGTCCGCGAGCGCCTCGACCGCGCGCTGCACCTCGGTCACCTGGCGCCGGATCATGCCGGCGATGACCATGCCGACGGCGGAGACCAGCGCCACGCCGGCGACGAGGACGACGACCAGCACGACGGTGCTCGACCGGGCCTCGGCGTGCGCCTGGTCCGCCACGGACTCGAGGTACGCGGCGACCGTCTTCTCGGCGGTCTCCAGCCCGGCGATCATGCCGTCGAGCGCCGTCTTGGCCTCGCCCTGCGTCACCTCGCCGAACGTCACCTGGTCGTTGTCCAGGGCCGCGGGCACCAGCTGGTCGTCGCGGATCTGCGTCCACGCGGCCCAGCCGGTGACGAAGTCGTCCCAGCCCTCGACGACGTTCTCGCCGATGCCCTGCTCGAACGCGTCCGCAGCGGCCTGCAGGTCGGCGTCCGTCGCGGCGATGGCGTCCAGCGCCGCCTGCCGCTGCTCCTCGGTCTCGGTCAGGCTCGCGCCCGCCTGGGCGACGAGCATCCGCGCCTTGAGCTCCTCCTGGTGCACCACGGCGAGCGGGGTCACGACGTCCGCGTTGACCTCCTGCACGGTCGCGGTGCTCGCCGCGAGGTCGTCCAGCCGCATCACGGCGAAGGTGCCGGTGGCCGCGACCATCACGACCACCAGCGCGAGCAGCTGCATGATCTTGGTGCGCACGCCGCGGTTCGCGAACCAGGCGGTGCCGCGGCGGGTGCCGCGAGGACGGTGCCCGGACGCAGGCGGCTCGCCGTGGCCGCGCTGGGTGGGCACCCGGTCGACCGTCGGCACCCGCGTGGGCGTCGACACCGTCGTCGTGGTGACGCTCATGGTGGGTCCTTCCTGTCCGTCCCCTGCTGCCCCACCGATCGTCCGCACGCGCCACCCCCTGAGCCCGGCAGCGGGTGATTGACGCACGACGACGCGCCGCGCCGCCCCACCCCCGGGGCCGCGCGGCGCGTCGTCGGTGCGGTCAGTACGTGAAGCGGGACACCCGGCCGCGCAGGTCCTCGGACAGCCGCGCGAGCTCGGCGACCGCCCCGCCCATCTGGCCGAGCGTCTGCGAGGAGGTGGCGGTCGCGGACGCGACGCCGGTGATGTTCGACGCGATCTCGCCGGAGCCGGTGGCCGCCTCCGCCACCGACCGGGACATCTCCGTGGTCGTCGCCGTCTGCTCCTCGACCGCCGACGCGATCGTGAGCTGGTAGTCGTTGATCGACGCGATGATCTCCGAGATCTCCCCGATCGCGGTCACGGCCGACCCGGTGTCGGTCTGGATCGCCTCGACCCGCCGGGCGATGTCCTCCGTCGCCTTCGCGGTCTCCTGCGCCAGCTCCTTGACCTCGCCTGCCACGACCGCGAAGCCCTTGCCGGCCTCACCGGCCCGCGCCGCCTCGATGGTCGCGTTCAGCGCCAGCAGGTTCGTCTGCTCCGCGATCGACGTGATCACCTTGACGACGTTGCCGATCTCCTGGCTCGAGACGCCGAGCCGCGACACCTGCTCGTTGGTCGCCTGCGCGACGCCCGTGGCCTGCGCCGCGACCTTCGCCGCCTGCGACGCGTTCTGGGCGATCTCGCGGATGCTGGCGCCCATCTGCTCCGCGCCCGCGGCGACGGTCTGCACGTTGCGCGACACCTGCTCGGCCGCCGCGGCGACCACACCCGCCTGCGCCGAGGTCTCGTCCGAGCCCGCGACCACCTGCGTGGAGGCCGCCGACAGCTCCTCGGCCGCCGCGGCGACCGTGTGCGCGGTCTCGGCGACGCCCGACACGACGCCGCGCAGGCTGTCCTGGGCGGTGTCGAGCGACCGCGCCATCGCGCCCAGCTCGTCCACGCTGTGCACGTCCGCGCGGACCGTCAGGTCGCCCTCGGCCATCGCCTCGAGCGCCTGCTGCACCTCCCGGGCGTCCCGCGACAGCCGGCGCGCGACCCGCAGGCCCACCACCAGCACCACGGCCAGCCCCACCACGACCAGGCCCACCACGATCAGCAGGGTGCGGGACACCGTCGCCTCGGAGTCCTCGGCGTTCGCGGCGGCCACGGCGGCGACCGCGGCGTTCTCCTGGACGATCGCCTCGGCCGCGATCGTCGTCTGCGGCAGGATCTGCTCCCGGTAGAGCGCCGCCGCGCCGGTGACGTCACCGGAGTCCGCGAGCGGGAACAGCTCCTCCTCCGCGAGGCGCACCATCTCGGACCAGCCCGAGTCGAAGTCCGCCCACGCCTGCGCGTCCACCGCGAGGTCGTCGTAGGCGGCCTGCTGCTCGGCGATGCTCGCCTCGTACTCGTCGAGCTGGGTGCGCAGGTCGGCGCGCACGTCGTCCGCCGCGGCCGGGTACTCCACCATCCGCGCGCGCCCGGCCTGCAGGGCGCGCTGCAGGTCGCTCACCTGCCCGAGCTGCGCCACGTTGGCCGCGGACGCCTGCACGTCGCCCCGGAGCTGCCCCAGGCTCACGGCGGCGGCCAGCACGACGAGCACGGCCACGAGGCCGGCCGCGGCCAGCAGGCCGAGCACCTTCGCGGCGATCGACGACCTCAGCCCCCGCCGGGGACGAGTGGTGGCGGCGGACGGCTGGGACATGCTGATCTCCTCGCAGGACGGACCGGGGGTTCCTGACGCCTCATCGACCACCTGGCCGTCCGTGTGATCGCCCGGCCGGGTGAACCGGTTCGTCAGCCGGGGGAACGCGCGCGGGGCGCCCCTCCCGGCGGACCGGGTGGGACGCCCCGCGGCGCGGTGCGGCGGACCGTCAGGCCGCGGTGGCCTGGTCCACGTCGAGCACGAGCAGCAGCCGGCCGTCGAGCTTGTGCGCCCCGAGGATCAGCGGGCGCAGCGCGGCGTCGAGCGTCTCCGGCGGCGCCTCGAACGTCTCCGGGCCGACCTCCATCACGTCGCCGATCTCGTCGACCAGCAGGCTCACCGGCTCCCCGGCCACCTGCACGACCACCATCATCGGCTCGGCGTCCTCGCCCAGCGCCTCCAGGCCCAGGCGGGGGCGCAGGTCGACCGTCAGCACGACCTGACCGCGCAGGTTCACCAGCCCGGCGACCCCTGGCGGGGCGAGCGGCACGCGGGTGCGCACGTGCGACCGCAGCGCCTCCTGCACCCGCGTGACGTCGACCCCGTACAGGCTGCCGCCCAGGGAGAACGTGACGTACTGGCTCATCGCAGGGCTCCCACCAGCTCGGTCCCGGCGACCTGCGTCGGGACGTCGTCGAACGTGGAGCGGTGCTCGCTCCGCTCGTCGTAGAACGCCGCGTCGGCGGCGAGGATCGCGCGCCGCACGTCCAGCAGCTCCGTCACGCGGTCGCCGAGCACCGTGGAGCCGACCAGGCCGGCGTCCTCGATGTCGGAGTGCCGCGCCGAGTCGTCGTCGACGATGTCGACGATCTCCCGGACCACCAGGCCGACGCTGCGTCCCGCGCGGCTGTAGACCACCAGCAGCAGCTCGGAGCTGTCCTCCTCGCCGTACGCGCCGAGAATCCGGTCCAGGCGCGCCAGCGGCAGGATCGTGCCGCGGTACTGCACGACCTCGCGGCCGCCGACGTACTCGACCTGCTCGGCCTGCACGTGCTCCAGGCGGGCCACGGACGCCAGCGGCATCGCGACCTGCCGGCCGCCGCCGATCCCGACGACGAGCACCTGCTGCACCTCGTGGGCCAGCCCGGCGGCGTTGCTGCTGTGCGCGTCGCGCGCGGCGGCGTCCAGCTCCCCCGCCAGCGCGCGGCGGGCGATCGCCTGCACGTCGAGGATCAGCGCGACGTGCCCGTCACCCAGCACCGTCGCGCCGGCGTACGCGCCGATCGCCTTGAGGCGGGCCGACAGCGGCTTGACCACGATCTCCTCGGTGTTCAGCACCCGGTCGACCAGCAGCCCGAACCGCTGGTGGTCGGACTGCACCACCGCGATGACCGCGTTGTCCGGGCGCTCCCCGCCGACCTCCAGCACGGAGGACAGCGACACCAGCGGCAGCAGCTCCCCGCGCAACCGGTACACCGGCGCCTCGTGGATGTGCTCGATGCCCGACTCCGAGCGCTGCGAGTCCAGGGCGACGAGCTCCAGCAGGTTCACCTGCGGGATCGCGTACAGGTCCCCGGAGCACTCCACCGTCAGCGCCGGCATGATCGCCAGCGTCAGCGGGATGCGCAGCCGCCACGTCGTGCCCCGGCCGACGACGGACTCCACGTCCACCGCGCCGCCGATCGACTCGATCTTGGTCCGCACGACGTCCATGCCGACACCGCGGCCGGAGACGTTCGAGACGACCTCCGCCGTGGAGAACCCCGGCAGGAACAGCAGCTGCAGCAGGTCCGCCGCGCTCATGACGGCGACCTGGTCCGCGGTGCGCAGGCCCTTCTGGACCGCCTTCGCACCGATCTTGTCGGGGTCGATGCCGCGGCCGTCGTCGGCCACCTCCACGACGACCTGACCGCTCGCGTGGTACGCGCGCAGCGCCAGGACGCCCTTCGCGGGCTTGCCGGCGGCGGCGCGGTCAGCGGCCGACTCGATGCCGTGGTCGACGGCGTTGCGCACCAGGTGCGTCAGCGGGTCCTTCACGGCCTCCAGCAGGCTGCGGTCCAGCTCGGTGTCGCCCCCGGACAGCTCCAGCTGCACCTCGCGGTGGCACGCCGCCGCGACGTCGCGCACCATGCGCGGCATCTTCGACCACAGGTGCTCGATGGGCTGCATGCGGGTCTTCATGACCCCCTCCTGCAGCTCACCGGCGATGAGGTTGAGGCGCTGCGCGGACCGCGCGAGGTCCACGTCGTCCGTGCCGGTGGCCAGGCGGCTGATCTGGTTGCGGGCCAGCACCAGCTCGCCCACCTGCCGCATGAGGGCGTCGAGCAGGTCGACGTCCACGCGGATCGACGCGTCGGCGGCGCCGCCCCGGAGGGTGCCGACCTCCTCGGCGGCTGCCGCGGCGGGCGGCGCCGGGGCCGCGGCGGCCGGTGCCGGGG
>JACXUT010000353.1 GCA_014763765.1 Micrococcales bacterium | reverse complement strand
GTCCCCGACCACCACCAGCGCCGCGGCCCCGACGCCCCCCGTGCGTCGCCGACGCCGCTTCGCCCTGCCGAACACCTACGCGATCCTGCTCGCGCTCACCGCCGTGGTGTGGGCGCTGGGGTTCCTGGTGCCCGCCGGCCAGTACGACGTCGTCGACGGGTCCCCCGTCCCCGGCTCGTACCACCATGTCGACCTCGACGCCTCGTTCGGCGAGCGGGTGATGGACCTGTTCCAGGCCCCGGTGAACGGCCTGTACGGCGTCGAGGACCCCGGCTCGGGGTTCGTGGGTCCGTATGAGTCGGGCAGCCTCACCGGAGCCGCCGGCGTGTTCCTGTTCGTGCTGGCGATCGGCGCCTTCATCGTGACCACGACCCGCACCGGAGCGATCGACGCCGGGATCGGTCGCGTGGCCGCCCGGTTCCGCACCCGAGGCGCGGCGGTGATCGTCGCCCTCATGGTGCTCATCACCCTCGGCGGGTCGACGTTCGGGCTCGGCGAGGAGACGCTCGGCTTCTACGCCATCCTCATCCCGCTGCTGCTCAGCCTCGGCTTCGACCGCATGACCGCTGTCGGTGTCGTCCTGGTCGGCTCGGTCGTCGGCAACATGGCCTCGACGGTGAACCCCTTCATGACCGGCGCGGCGTCCGACGCCGCCGGCATCCCGATCGGGCAGGGCATCGGCCTGCGCGCGCTGCTGCTGGTGGTGTTCAGCGGCCTGGCGATCGCGTACGTGGTGCGGTACTCCGTGCGGGTCCGCCGCGACCCCTCCCGGTCGGCGGTCGGGTTCACCACGGACGACGCCGAGCTCGCGGCGGGCGTGGACGCCGGGTCGCTGGTGATGACCGGCCGCCAGAAGGCGGTCATCACCCTGTTCGCAGCGACGTTCGTGTTCATGGTGTTCGCCCTCGTGCCCTGGGCGCAGGTCCTCCACGGCCCGGCCGCCGCATCGTACGGCTGGCAGCTGGACTGGTACTTCCCCGAGCTCACGGCGCTGTTCCTCGTGATGGCCGTCATGATCGGTCTCGTCGGCCGGATGCGGGGCGAGGCGCTCGTCGGGTCGGTGCTCGCGGGGGCGTCGGAGTTCCTCGGCGCCGCGCTCGTCATCGTCCTGGCGCGCGGCATCACCGTCGTGATGCACAACGCGCTCATGACGGACACCGTGCTGCACGCGCTCGAGGGCGTGGTGTCCGGCGCGGGGGGCGGGGCGTTCGGCGTCCTGGTCTACCTGGTGAACGTGCCGATGTCGTTCCTCGTGCCCAGCTCGTCGGGACTCGCGACCCTGGCGATGCCCGTCCTGGCGCCCCTGGCCGACTTCGCCGGTGTCGGGCGCGACCTCGTCGTGACGGCGTTCCAGTGCGCCGTCGGGACGGTGGCGCTCGTGACGCCGACCTCGGCGATCGTGATGGGCGGCCTGTCACTCGCGAAGGTGCCGTACGGGCGCTACGTGCGGTGGGTGCTCCCGCTCCTCGCCGTGCTGGTGGTGGGTTCGATCGCGACGGTGCTGCTCGCGGCAGCCGTGTGATCGGCCGGGGGGGCGCGCGGGGCTCGTCGTCGCCGGGCCCCGTCGCCCCGCCCGCTCAGC
>JACXUT010000119.1 GCA_014763765.1 Micrococcales bacterium | reverse complement strand
CGCGGGCGCTCCCCGGACGTCCACGCGGTGCGCGGCGTGTCGTACGACCTGCTGCCGGGCGAGGTCCTCGCGGTGGGCCTCCCAGTCCGCGAGCATCTGGCGGTGGTAGCCGGCGAGCCACTCGAAGTAGTTGCGGGCGTTGAGCAGGCGCCGTCGCGGGCCGGGGTCGGTCTCCGAGACGGCCATCAGCCCGGAGTCGATGACTCGCTGGAGCCGCGGCAGGTACGTGCGCTCGCTCGCGAGCCACGAGCCCCAGATGTCGTCCTCGGCGCGGAAGTAGTGGTTCCGGTCGCCGGGGATGGAGTGCCGCAGGATGAAGCCGATCTCGACGAGGTGCCGCGTGGCGGTCGACACGGCGCCGGCCGACGCCTGCAGCAGCGTGGCGATCTGCTGGGACGACAGGTAGGGCCGGTCGATGATCATGAGCAGGCCGACGACGCGGCCCTCCATGCGCGAGCTGTTCGCGTTGTCCCACGTGGAGGCGAACTGCTCGATCCACTCGAGGGCGTCGTCGTCGAGGGTGGGCTCGGCGGGGTCCGGGGCGGTCGTCATGCGCTCACCGTAGGGGCGGGCAGGGCGCCGGCACGCCGGACCGTCATCGCGGTCCGACGTGCCCGGAACTCGGCCAGCGGCCACGAGGTCATCGCCGCGCGGACGCTGGTCACGGTGCCGTCGGCGTCGCGCTCGTAGGTGAGCCGCTCGCCGACGGTGCCGAACCCGGGGCCGCGGTGGATCTGCAGCGCGTCCGGCCCGGCGACGGTGAGCTCCTCGTAGGCGGCGACCGGGTCCGGGGCGGAGGGCCGCAGCAGCACCAGCCGGTCCCCGAGCTCGGCGACGTCCATGACGCCCCACAGGTTCGCGAACCGGCCGGTGTAGTCGGCGAGCGGGCGTGCGCCCGCCGCGGCCTCCCCGCCCGGCCCGGGCGCCTCGGGCGCCTTCAGGGCCAGGTCGACCAGCTTGATCAGCCCGACGGCGATCGGGTCGGCGGGGCCGTCCACCGCGTTGGTGAGCACGCTGACGACGAGGCCGTCCTCCGGGTCGACGTAGGTGCGCGTGATGTGCCCGGGGTAGCCGCCGGAGTGCCCGACCACCTCCCGGTCGCCGATGGTGTGCCGGTCCATGCCGACGCCGTACCGGCCGACCTCGGTGCCGTAGGCGGTGACGACCGACTCGAGCCGCTGCATGAGGCGCTTGGACGCGTCGGTGAGCAGCCGCTCGTCGCCGAGCACGTGCGCGGAGCCGTAGGCGGACAGCTCGGCCGCGGTCGAGTAGAAGCCGGTCGCCGCCGCCATCGCGCGGGTGTCGACGTGCTCGATGCGCTCGCGGCGGTCGTCGGCGTCCAGCAGCCCGGTGTGCCCGGCGGCGTACTCGGACGCGCGCGCGGGGTCGTACTCGGCGCCGGTGCGCGTGAGGCCGAGCGGCTCGACGACGGCGCGGTGCAGGTGCTGCGCGTAGGGCAGCCCCGTGACCTCCTCGATGACGAGGCCGAGCAGCGAGTAGCCGACGTTCGAGTACTTGAAGTGCTCGTTCGGGCCGTACACCTCGCCGTGCGCGAGCACGTCGGCCAGCAGCGCCTCCCGGTCGGGGAACGGCCCGTCGAGCTGCCAGAAGTCCGCGCGGTCGCCGTCGCGGACCACCCCCGCCTGGTGCCCGAGCACCTCGCGGAGCGTCCGCGACGCCAGCGGCGAGGTGGCGAGCTCCGGGACGTACGTGCCGAGCGTGTCGTCCAGCCGCAGCCGGCCCTGCTCCACGAGCTGCATCACGGCCGTCGCGGTGAACGTCTTGGAGTGCGACGCGATCCGGAACAGGTGCCCGGTGGTGAGCGGCTCCCCGGTCGTCACGTCGGCCACGCCCCACGCCGCGTCCAGCAGCAGCTCGCCGTCCACCCGCACGGCCACCTGGACGCCGGTCGCGCGGCGGTACGCGGCCTGCTGCTCCACCCACGACCACAGGTAGGGGGCGGCGGATCGGACGGTCTGGGCGGTGCGGTCGGACATCGGGTGGTGCCTCTCGGTCGGCGGGTCCGCGGTCGGCGGGCCGGGTCGGTCGGGTCGGGTGGGCCCCGGTCGCGCGGTCAGCGCGACCTCGGGTCCAGGGTGTCGCGCAGCACGTCACCCAGGGTGATCATCGCGAGGACGGTCACGGTCAGGAACAGGCTCGGGAACACGAGCATGTGCGGGGAGGTCTGGAAGTACGCCTGCGCGCTGGAGAGCTGCAGGCCCCAGGAGATCGACGGCGCGCGCAGCCCGAGCCCGAGGAACGTCAGCGTGGACTCCGAGACGATGACGCCGCCGACCATCGTGGTCGCGACGGCGAGCACCGGCCCGATGGAGTTCGGCAGCACGTACCGCGCGATGATCCGCCGGTCCCGCAGGCCCATCGCCCGGGCCGCCTCCACGTAGGGGGCGTCCCGCACCGCGCGCACGGACGACCGCACGAGGCGCGCCATCGTCGGCCAGGAGAACAGCGCGAGCACCAGGGCGACCGTGACGGCGGAGCGGGTGCCGATGGACGTCAGCACCACGACGGCCCCGAGCAGGAACGGGAAGCCGAGGAACACGTCGGTGAGCCGGGCGATCAGCCGGTCCGCGAACCCGCCGTAGAACCCGGCGGCCGTCCCCAGCACGAGCGCGACGAGCAGCGCGATGACGGTGCACAGCACCCCGACCGTGAGGGAGGCGCGGGTGCCGTACACGACGTTCGCGAACACGTCGCAGCCCTGCACGTCGGTGCCGAACACGTGGTCGCCGCCGGGCGGGCGGGCGCTCGCGGACAGGTCGCACACGCGCGGGTCCGGCTGGCCGAACAGCCCGGCGAACGCCTGCGGGACGACGGCGACGAGGGCGAGCAGCGCGAGGACGACGGCGCAGACCCAGAACAGGGGCCGGCGCCGCAGCGTGCGCCACACCCCGCGGGGCGTGGCCGGCCCGGCGGCGGGGGCGCCCTGCGCCGGGTCGAGCGCAGCGGCGGCGATCGTCTCACTCATGGCGGATCCTCGGGTCGAGCACGGACGACAGCAGGTCCACGACGAGGTTGGTCAGCAGGAACACGATGATCAGCGCCGTGGAGACGCCCACCACCGTCGGGCCCTCGTGGGTGCGGATCGCCTGGAACAGCAGGTTCCCGACGCCCGGCAGGTTGAACACGCCCTCGACGACGACGGTGCCGCCGAGCAGGTAGCCGAGGTCGATCGCGAGGAACGTCAGCACCGGGATGGCGGAGTTGCGCATCACGTGGATGCCGACCACCTCGCGGCGCCGCAGGCCCTTGGCCCACAGCGTCCGCACGAAGTCGGACTGCAGGGTGTCGACCACGCTGCCGCGCATGAGGCGCGTGACGGACGCGAGCCCGAACACCGCGATGACGAGGGCGGGCAGCAGGTACGAGGTCGGCCAGCCCGCCGTGGTGCCGGCGACCGGGAACCAGCCGAGCCGCACGCCGAACAGCAGCTGGGCGGACACCGCCACCACGAACACCGGGATGCTGGTCGCGAGGATCGTCCCGGCCAGCACCAGCCGGTCCGCGGTGCGCCCGCGCCGCAGGCCCGCGAACAGGCCGAGGAGCACGCCGAGCACCACCTCGATGCCCCACGCCGTGAGCGCGAGCGTGATGGTGACCGGCCAGCGCAGCGACATGCGCTCGCCGACCGACTGGCCCGTGAAGTTGGTCCCCAGGTCGCCCTGCACCAGGCCGCCGAGGTAGCGGGCGTACTGCTGGAGCACGGGCTCGTCCAGGTGGTAGCGGTCGCGCAGCTCCGCCACGACGTTCGGGGGCAGCGGCCGGTCGCCGCCGAGCGCCTGGATCGGGTCGCCCGGCAGGGCGAACACCATGAGGTAGATGATGAGCGTGACGCCGAGGAACACCAGGACGAGCTCGGCGACGCGGCGGACGAGGTAGCGGCTCACCGGCCACCGCCCGCGCCGGCGCCGGCCCGGTCCGCGAGGCACCGCACGGTCGCCAGCGCCGCGCCGTACTGCACGCCGACGAGCTTCTCGACCGGCAGCACCTGCACGCCGGTCACGCCCTCAGCCTCCGCGACCCACTCCTCGTACAGCGCGCGCCCGCGGTCCAGCACCCGGCGGACGCGCGCGGTGGCGATGCCCGCGGCCACCTCGGCGTCGAGCGCGCGCAGCAGCATCCCGCCGAACCGCAGCCGGAAGCACCGCACCACGTCCTCGGTGCTGAACACCTCGGCGGCGGTGGCCGGCCGGGACGTCCCGGGCCGTGCGGCCCGCGCGATCTCGGTGCGGCCGGACACCGACATCATCGGGACGAACGCCTCGCTGGCCCGCAGGAACGGCGTGCGCACGGACAGGTCCGGCCGGGCCTCGTCGAGCAGGCCGGCGAGCGCGCCGCCCAGCTCGAGCAGCGCCTCGCCCTTCGCCCGCACGACGTCCGCGTAGTCCGCCGAGGTCGGCGTGTCGTCCTCGGCCAGCGGGTGCGACCAGTAGGGCAGCTCCGCGACCAGGCTGACCGTGCCGTACCGGGCGGCGTAGGCCGCGGAGGACTCGCCCCCGACCATCGACGCGGCGTCCAGGCCGAGGGAGTCGAGGTACTCGTACTCGTCGCGGGTCGACATCGCCCAGTACACGGCCGGGGCCATGCGCCGCAGCGAGGGCGACTCGGGCTCGCCGGTGTCGAGCGGCAGGCCCAGCGCCCGCGGCACCGCGTGCAGGGCGGGCACGACGCCGGGCACGTCCTCGCTCACGTAGTAGTAGACGCCGCCCATCTCGGCGTTGTGCAGCGACATCATCAGCTCGGGCCGCACGTCGTCGATGAGCCGCATCAGCGCCTGCGTCTCGGGGATCACCGCGTCGAACCAGGCGTCCCGGTGCGCGAACGGGAACGACCACTCCACCTGCTCGTCCGGGGCCGGGCGGTAGAACCGGCGCGCGTACGCGGTGCGGTCGGTCGGGTCCGCGAACCAGCCCTCGTTGAGGCGGGTGCCGTCCGGGTCGATGCACGGCACGAGGTGCCAGGTCGACGCGCTCGCCTCCCGCAGCTCCTCGTCGGCGACCAGCTCGGCGGCCAGGTGCTGCAGCGTGCGGAACCCGATCGGCTCGTTGGGGTGGACCCCGGCGAACAGGAGCTGGGGGCGCGGCCCGTGGCCGACGGCGTACGACCACAGCGGCTCGCCGAGCCGGGAGGTCCCGATGCGGCTCCGCCGCACCAGCCCGGGGTGGTCGCCGGCCAGGGCGTCGAACCAGGCGAGCAGCGCGTCGACGCCCGGGAAGTCGTGCAGGGGAGGCACGCGGCGGACCCGCTCGAGGACGTCCTCGAGCGAGCCCGCCGCGCCGGTGGTGCGCCGGCTCATGCGCCCTCGGCCAGCGTCACGGCGGCGTACGTCGGGTTGCCGACCGCCGAGGTCGGCAGGTCCGCGACGCGCTCCGACGTCACGTAGGAGTAGGTCTCGAAGAACAGCGGCGGCGCCGGGAAGTCCTCCATGATCCGCTCCTGCACCGCGGCGTAGGCGTCGGCCGCGTCCGCGGCGTCCACCTGGGCGTCGGCGGTGGCGATGAGCTCGGCGACCTCCGGCTCGTAGTACGGGATGCAGTTGGCGCAGCCGCCGCCGTCCACGTAGAACGCCCGCAGGGTGTTCTGCTGGCTGGGGTACAGCGCGCCCCAGCGGGAGAAGAACGGCCCGTCGACGTCCCCGTTCAGCCGGGTCTCGTAGAACTCGGCCCAGTCCGTGCTGGGGGTGGCGACCGACTCGACGCCGAGGTTCTGCCGGAGCTGGTTGGCGATGGCGGTGTAGAGCTCGTCCAGGCCGATGCCGCCGGGGTAGTAGATGTCGATGGTGCCGTCGAACCCGCCGGCCTCGTCGAGCAGAGCCTTGGCGGCGTCGGGGTCGTACTCGCACAGCTCGCCGCAGATGCCCTCGGGCGTGCCGGCCTCGACCGCCGGGGTGAGCGCGGTGGCGGGCGTGAAGGTGCCGCCGTAGATGACCTCGTCGATGGTCTCCCGGTCGATCGCCATGGAGATCGCCTGGCGCACCCGGACGTCGGAGTAGCGCTCGTCCCACAGCGGCAGGCCGAGGTAGGAGATGCCGGGCGCCTCGAAGGAGTACAGCCGGTCACCGAAGTCCGCGGGCGCCTGCTGGAGGCGGGAGGCCGGGACGCCGACGACGTCGAGGTTGCCGGCCTGCACGTCGGTGTAGGCGGTCGTGGTGTCCGCGTACGGCACGAAGCTGATCCGGTCCACCGACGGCGCCGGGCCCTGGTAGTCCGCGTAGCGCTCGACCACCAGCGGCTCGTTCTCGACGTAGTCGTCCGTGAGCGCGAACGGGCCGTTGCCGACCGGGTGCCGGTTGTACGCGTCGAAGTCGTCGGCGGCGGTGGCGGGCATCGGGTACATCGCCGTCTGGCCCTGGCTGAGCTGGAGGGGGAACTGCCCGTCGGGGCCGGTCAGCTCGACGGTGAACGTCAGGTCGTCCACCACCGTCAGGCCGGACATCTCGGTGGTGGTGGGCTCGCCCTCGGCGGGGTTGAGGTCGGCGTAGCCCACGACGTTCGCGAGCTGGCCGGTGTTCTCGAACGCGTTCGGGCCGTACGCCACCGCGTTCCACGAGTCGACGTAGTCCTGGGCGGTCACCGGGGTGCCGTCGTGGAACGTCCAGCCGTCCTTGAGCGTGATGGTCCAGGTCGTCGCGTCGTCGGACTCGACCGACTCGGCGGCCAGCATCGTCAGGTCGCCGGCGTCGTCCGCCCAGGTCAGCGACGACCACACGGCCATGCTGAAGTCGTAGGCGACGGTCTGGCGGCCGGGGATGATCTGGGCCGGGTCGGTGACGCCCACGCTGATAGCGCCGCCGCCGCCGGTCGCGGTGGAGGCGTCGTCGTCGGACCCGCCGCCGCCGCTGCACGCGGCGAGGGTCAGGGAGAGCGCGAGGGCTCCGGCCAGCAGCCGGGGTCGCGTCGAGTTCATGGGGAGCCTCCACATCCGGGGGTGCCTCGGGGGTGGCTCAGTCGACCGTGGGCAGCGACGACCCGTCAATAGGGTGAGTGCTGAAAGTTCAGTAGGAAATGAATCTTTAACGTGTCCGACACGCGCGGGTGCTGCCGCCCGGGCCCGTCGCGGTGGTTGCATGGGGCACGTGATCCACACCGAGGACTACGTGCTCACCGACGAGGCGCGCGTGCGGGACCTCGTGCGGGAGCACGGCTGGGCGACGTTCGTGTCGGCGACCGCCGACGGGCCGGTCGCGTCGCACGTGCCGATCCTGCTGGAGGAGGGGGCTCCGGGGGAAGACCCGGCCGCGCGGCCGGGCGCCGCGGCCGGACCGGACGGCCCGGCCGACCCGCTGCCCGCCGCCCCGCGCCGGCCCGGGCGGCACGCGCGCGCCCTGCCGGACCGGTTCACCGTCCCCGCGGCGCCCCTGAGCGTGCTGAGCCACCTCGGCCGGCCGGACGAGCTGCTGCACGACGTCGACGGCACCCGGGAGCACCTGCTCGTGGTCGAGGGGCCGTACGGCTACGTCTCGCCGGGCTGGTACGGCTACGCGCCCGCCGTGCCGACCTGGAACTACGTGGCCGTGCACCTGTACGGGACGCTCGAGCTGCTCGGCCCCGAGGAGTCGTACGCCGTCATGGGCGCGACCGTCGACCGGTACGAGGCCCCGATGCCCGACCCGGTCCGGATGCCCGACGTCGAGGGCTACGCCCGCCGCATCGCGCCCGGCGCCGTGGGGTTCCGGATGCGCGTCACGCGCTGGCAGGGCAAGGCCAAGCTCAGCCAGGACAAGCCCCGCGAGGTCGCCGAGCGCGTCGCCACCGCCCTCGAGGACGACCCGCACTACGCCAACCCGGGGCTCGCCGCGGCGATGCGTGCCGAGCTCGCCCGCCGACCCGACCAGGGTTGACGCCCCGCGGGCGCCCGCCCGCCGCACCGAACGGAGTCCCATGTCCCGACCGCTCGTCCTCACCCGCGCGCGCCTGCTGGGCGCCGCCCGCACCGTCGACGTGCTGCTGCGCGACGGGCGGGTGCACGCCGTGGGGCCGGACCT
This sequence comes from Micrococcales bacterium, assembly GCA_014763765.1. Taxonomy (GTDB): domain Bacteria; phylum Actinomycetota; class Actinomycetes; order Actinomycetales; family Cellulomonadaceae; genus Cellulomonas. The sequence goes on along the minus strand of JACXUT010000119.1, from coordinate 4,445 downwards.
CGCCCGCACGGCCGGAGCCGGCGTCGAGCAGGTCGACCTGGACGGGCGCACCGTCGTCCCGGGGCTCTGGGACCAGCACACCCACCTGACGCAGTGGGCGCTCGCGCGCCAGCGGCTCGACGTCTCGGGCGCCACGTCGGCGGCGCACGCGGTCCGCCTGGTCACCGAGCGCCTCGCCGCGACCGTCATGCTGCCCGGCACCGCGCTGGTGGGCTACGGGTTCCGCGACGGGCTGTGGCCGGACGAGCCGACGTCCGCGCTGCTCGACGCCGCCGTGGGGGAGACGCCGGTCGTCCTGGTGTCGGCCGACCTGCACTGCGCGTGGTTCAGCACGGCCGGGCTGCGGTACGCGGGCGTGCCGGCGCACCCCACGGGCCTGCTGCGCGAGACGGAGTGGCTGCCGCTGACCGCCGTCGTCGACCAGGTGCCCGACGAGGTGGCGGACGCCTGGGTCGCGGACGCGGCGCGCGCGGCCGCCCGGCGGGGCGTGGTCGGGGTGGTCGACTACGAGATCACCGAGAACCTCGGTCCGTGGCGGCGGCGCACGGCGGCGGGGTTCGACTCCCTGCGCGTCCGCGCCGGCGTCTGGGAGCCGTTCCTCGACCGGGTGCTCGCCGAGGAGCTGCGCACGGGCGACGTCGTCGTCGGCACCGGCGGCCTGCTGCAGCAGGGGCCGCTCAAGGTCGTCACCGACGGCTCGCTCAACACCCGCACCGCCTACTGCCACGACCCGTACCCCGGCCTGAGCGGCCCGGACGCCCACGGCGTGCTGTCCGTGCCGCCCGAGCACCTCGTGCCGCTCATGACGCACGCCCACCGCAAGGGCCTCACGTGCGCGATCCACGCGATCGGGGACCACGCCAACACGCTCGCCCTCGACGCGTTCGAGGCGTCCGGCGCGCGCGGCTCGGTGGAGCACGCCCAGCTGCTCGTCGACGCGGACGTCGCCCGGTTCGCGGCGCTCGACGTCGTCGCCTCCGTGCAGCCCGAGCACGCCGTGGACGACCGGGACGTCGCCGACCGCCACTGGGCGGGCCGCACGCACCGCGCGTTCCCGTTCGCCACCCTGGCCGCCGCGGGGGTGCGGCTCGCGCTCGGCTCGGACGCGCCCGTCGCGCCGCTCGACCCGTGGATCGCCGTGGCGGCCGCGGTGGAGCGCACCCGCGACGGACGCGAGCCCTGGCACCCGGAGCAGCGGCTCGACCTGCTGACGGCCCTGCGCGCCTCCACCGACGGGCAGCCGCTGACGCTCGCCGTCGGGGCGCCCGCCGACCTGGCGGTGCTCGACGCCGACCCGCTGTCGGCGTCGACCGCGCTGCGGGAGCTGCCGGTCGCCGGGACGCTGCTCGCGGGGCGCTGGACGCACCGGGAGCTGTGAGGGCGGGTCAGGCCGCCGGGCGCTCCGCCGCCGCGAGCACGTCCGCCGTCGCGACCACGCGCGCGAACCCGCCGCCGTGCAGGTTCGTGGCCGTCGCGCGGGCGAGGTCCTCGGCGCGGACCACCGTCCCGTCCGGGCCCGCCAGGTCGAAGGTGTGCGTGGCGTCGACCGGCAGCACGACGTCGTACCCGAGGTTGCCGGCCATCCGCGCGGTCGTCTCGACGCACATGTTGGTCTGGATCCCGCAGAGCACGAGCTGTCGCACGCCCGCGGCACCCAGCCAGGCGTGCAGGTCGGGCGTGCCGTAGAACGCGGAGTTCACCGTCTTGCGCACCAGCAGCGCCGGCTCCACCCCCGCGACCACCGGCTTCAGCGCGTGCCCGGGCGCGTCCGCCGCCAGCGGCCTGCCCGGCGCCGACACGTGCTGCACGACCACGACTGGGCGACCCGTGCGCCGCCAGGCGGCGAGCAGCGCGCCGATGTTCCCCTCGGCGTCCGGGTTGTCGCGGCGGCCCCAGAACCCGGCGTCGTCGAAGCCCTGCTGCACGTCGATGACGAGGAGGGCGGTGTCCGTGGCGATGTCCATGCCGTCATCGTGGCGCGTCGACCCGGGCCCCCGGGAGGGCCTCCTCCGCCGTCGTGCGTCGATCTCCTGCCGACGGGTGGCAGCACCCAGGCGGCCCGGTGCGCCGTCCGGGACCCCGACGTAGCGTCGAGGGCGATGCCTCCCCGCCACCCCGTCTGCCAGGCCCGCGGCGTCGCCGCGCGCACCGCCCTCGGGCTCCACCCGCGCGACGGCCGGCCGGTCGCGTGCTGGGTGGTGCACCCCGCCGACGACGACCCCGCCGCGCGCGCCCCGGTGACGCGGCTCGTCGCGGCGCTCGGCCTCGGCACCCCCGACGACCCGCGCCTGGCGGAGGTCGACGGGCACCGGGCGTCGCTCACCGCGGCCGGCGGCTGGGCCACCCTGTGGGTCGGGGACGGCGACGAGCTGGTGGCCGAGCACGACGACGACTGGCGCGACGCGCTGCTCGACCGGGGCTGGGCCGTCGTGGTGGTCGGCTACTCGCCGGAGCTGGGCGACGGTCGCACCAGCACCGTCTGGGAGTACCTCACCGGCGGGGCCGAGGCGCACGTGGGCGTGGTGCGGGCGGCCTGACCGCCGGGCGCCGCCGCCGCGTCCGGGACGGACCGCGCCCGCCTGCCGACCGCGCGGACCGGAGCGCCCCCGGCGGTCGGTAGGCTGGGCCCCACCCCCACCGCCGCGAACCAGGGAGCTCACCCGTGGGACGAGTCGTCGTCGATGTGATGCCCAAGCCGGAGATCCTCGACCCGCAGGGCAAGGCCGTCGCCGGGGCGCTGCCGCGGCTCGGGTTCGGCCAGTTCACCTCCGTCCGGCAGGGCAAGCGCTTCGAGCTCGAGGTCGACGGCCCCGTCACCCCCGAGGTGCTCGCGGCCGCGGCCGCCGCCGCCGAGCAGGTGCTGTCCAACCCGGTGATCGAGGACGTCGTGCGGGTCGCCGACTCCGAGGCCGACGCCGCCGCGACCGTCGCCTCGGAGGGTCTGGCCTGATGACCCGCATCGGCGTCGTCACCTTCCCGGGGACGCTCGACGACCGGGACGCCGCGCGGGCCGTGCGGCTCGCGGGCGCCGAGCCGGTCGCGCTCTGGCACGCGGACGCCGACCTGCACGGCGTCGACGCCGTCGTGCTGCCCGGCGGGTTCTCCTACGGCGACTACCTGCGCGCCGGGGCGATCAGCCGCTTCGCGCCCGTCATGGGCGAGGTCGTCGAGGCCGCCGGCAAGGGCATGCCCGTGCTCGGCATCTGCAACGGGTTCCAGGTCCTCACCGAGGCGCACCTGCTGCCCGGCTCGATGATCAAGAACGACCACCTGCACTTCGTCTGCCGCGAGCAGGTGCTGTCGGTGCAGTCCACGGACACGGCCTGGACGCGCGAGTACCGCCAGGGCGAGCGCATCACGATCCCGCTGAAGAACCAGGACGGCCAGTACGTCGCCGACGAGCGCACGCTCGACGAGCTCGAGGGCGAGGGACGCGTGGTCTTCCGCTACGAGGACCACAACCCCAACGGGTCGCGCCGCGGCATCGCCGGCATCAGCAACGCCCGCGGCAACGTCGTCGGCCTCATGCCGCACCCCGAGCACGCGGTCGAGGCGGGCTTCGGGCCGGACGGCGCGCGCGGCCCCCGCAGCGGCACGGACGGGCTGCGGTTCTTCACCTCGGTGATGCGGGCGCTCGTCTCCTGACGGCCGCCGTTCACCGGTGCCCGCCATGTGGACGCGCCGTGGTCCCGCCCCGCGGGGCCGGGCTACGGTGCGTGCGTGTTCCTGAGCCGGGTGTGTTGTCGCTGAGCTGACGACCCCGCGCGCCCGCGGCCGGACGGCCCTCGTCGCGCACCCCGCCTCACCCCTCGAGGACACCCCCATGGCTCAGCCCGTGCTGCACCGCGCGCCCGCGGTCGCCCCCCGTGTTCCCGGCGCCGCCACCGCTCCCGGCCGCCACCACGTCGCCCTTCCCGTCGGGTTCCCGGCCCTGGCGCCCCGGCGCGTCGACGGGGCCGAGCCGGTCGCCGCCGTGCCGGCCGTGCCGTCCGTGCCCGCCGCCGCCGCGCCCGTCCGGTCCGCAGCTCCGGCCGCCCCCGGCCCCGACATCCACGTCGGCAGCCCCGACTACGGCGTCCCCACCGTCGAGCTCCGCCCCGGCTCCGAGACCGCGATCGCGCTCGCCGCCGCCCGCGCCGACGTGATCCGGCTCGAGTTCTCCGTGGCCGTGCCGACGGTCGGGGCGCTCGCCCGGGTGGTCGCGCTCGTCGAGGAGGCCGTGGCCGACGCCGGCCGCGACCGCGCCGAGGTGCGGGTGGTGCTGGACCTCGAGGTCGTGCTCGCGTCGGACGAGCGCACCGCCCGCCGCAAGCGCTCGCACCTCGAGTACCTGGACGCCCTCTCCGGCCTGGGCTGGTCGCCGGCCGCGACCCGGGTCGTCACCACGCCGGCCCTGCTGGCCGCCGAGGTGCGCGAGCTCGCGCACCTCGGCGGCCAGCAGGGCC
>JACXUT010000352.1 GCA_014763765.1 Micrococcales bacterium | reverse complement strand
CCCGGTCGCCACCCCGACGGTCACCGCACCGCCCGCGCAGGACGACGCGGCCGACGACGACGGCGCCGGCGACGACGAGGAGGCGCCCGCCACGGACCCGCCGGTCATCGCCACCGTCACCACCATCGACCCGTCGGACGACGACGGCGAGCACGAGGAGCTCGTGGGGCGGCTCACCGACGGGGACCCGGCCACGGCCTGGTACACCCACACCTACAACCGCCCGGACTTCGCGGGCTTCAAGGAAGCCGTGGGCCTGGTCATCACGCTGCAGCAGCCCGCCACGGTCAGCGCGATCACGCTCGACGTCAACGGGTCCGGCGGCAACGTCGAGGCCCGGTCCACCGACGGCGCCAACCCGACGGCGGGCGACGTCCTCGCGGCCGGCCCGCTCTCCCCGCAGACCGTCCTCACCCTCGCCCAGCCGACCGAGACGCAGAGCATCGTGCTGTGGTTCACCGCGCTGGCGCAGGCACCGGACGGCGCGAACAAGATCGAGATCTCGACCCTCTCCGTGTCCTGACCGCAGGCCCTCCCGGGCCAGGAACAGACCGGTCCGCCGATCTGTTCTCCCGGCATCAGCTCGTCCCCCGACCCGAGGAAGCACCGTGACCGAGACCCCCGTCCGCGACATCGTCATCGTCGGTTCCGGCCCTGCCGGGTACACCGCCGCGATCTACGCGGCGCGCGCGGGCCTGGCCCCCTACGTGGTGGCGGGGTCGGTGACCGCCGGCGGCGCGCTGATGAACACCACCGACGTCGAGAACTTCCCCGGGTTCCCCGACGGGATCCTGGGCCCGGACCTCATGGACAACCTGCAGAAGCAGGCCGAGCGGTTCGGCGCCGAGGTGCTGTGGGACGACGCGGTCGAGCTCGACCTGGCCGGGCCGGTCAAGACGGTCGTGACCGGCGGCGGGGAGACCGTGCGTGCCCGCGCGGTGATCCTGGCGACCGGATCGGCCTACCGCGAGCTCGGTCTGGACGACGAGAAGCGGCTGTCCGGGCGCGGGGTGTCGTGGTGCGCGACCTGCGACGGGTTCTTCTTCCGCGACCAGGACATCATCGTGGTCGGTGGCGGGGACTCCGCGGTCGAGGAGGCCACGTTCCTGACCCGGTTCGGCAAGTCGGTGACGATCGTGCACCGCCGCGACCAGCTGCGGGCCTCCAAGATCATGGCCGACCGCGCCACGAACGACCCGAAGATCTCCTTCGCGTGGAACTCCGAGGTCGTGGCCATCCACGGCCAGGACAAGGTCACCGGCGTGACGCTGCGCGACACCGTCACCGGGCAGACCCGCGAGCACGGCGCGACCGGGGTGTTCGTCGCGATCGGGCACGTCCCGCGCACCGAGCTGCTCGCCGGGCAGGTCGACCTGGACGAGAACGGGTACATCGTCGTCGAGGGCCGCTCCACCCGGACCAACCTGCCCGGGGTGTTCGCCGCCGGTGACGCGGTCGACCACACCTACCGGCAGGCCATCACCGCCGCCGGGTCCGGGTGCGCCGCCGCCCTGGACGCCCAGCACTACCTCGCCGCCCTCGGCGACGATGTACCCGTTCTCGTCCAGGTCGACCTGCCCGGCGAGCAGCT
>JACXUT010000118.1 GCA_014763765.1 Micrococcales bacterium | reverse complement strand
GCCCGGAAGGTCCCCGCGTGCCCGCTCCCCCTCGGCCTCGTCGACGGGTGGAGCTCGTCGGGTTCCTGAGCGCCTGCGCGCTGTCGGCGGTGTGGACCCGGTCCGTCCTCGCCGGGACCGGACGCAACCCGGGGACTCCTGGTCCAGCCCGCCGGCGATGGCACCGCGGTCCGCGGCGGGTCAGGTGGCGGAGGCGTTCGCCCTGCTCACGCACCCGTACGTGGTCCTCGCGATCACGCTCGCGCTCGCCGTCCGCTCCGCGCAGCACCGTCAGCGTCGGCTGGCGCTGGCGCTCGGGATCGCGGCGCTCAGCATCCCGGCGTGGGTGGTGGGAGCCGCGAGATCGCCACCGCCGAGCACGTCGACCGGTCCGACCCCCGACGCCTGCGCGGTGCGTGCGGGCCGCGGTCGCTCCGGCGACGGGGACCGGTCGGTGGGTGAGCGAGTCTCGCCTTCAGCGCTTCAGCTGACGCTCGATGGCGCGCGCGCAGGCGACCAGGGCGTGCGCGTACGGGCGGCCGGCGTCGGGGCCGCCGTCGAGCACGAGCGAGAGCGCGGCGACGACGCCGCCACGGTCGCGGATCGGCGCGGCGATGGACACACGGTCGTCGGGCGGCCCGGTGGCGGCGAGGGCGACCCCGACGCTCCGGGTCGTTGCGAGAAGTCGCGCGAGATCGTCCGACCCGTCGACTCCCTCGACGCGCGACCCGCCCGCGGCAGCGGCCAGTGCACGCTGCTGGACGTCGGCCGGGGCGAACGCGAGGAGCGCGAGCCCGCCACCGGTGGTCGCGAGCGGGACCCGGCCGCCGACGCGATACGCAGGCCGATCGTCTCCACCCCGTGGGGATGCCCGTTCCATCAGCACCGCCTCGTCGCCGTCGCGGACGAGGAGCAGGGCGTGTTGACCGCTCAGCTCCTGGAGGTCCCGGAGGTACGGCGAGGCCACGCTGCGCAGGGCGGCCCCTCGCGTCGCCAGCGTCGCGATCTCCCACATGCCGATACCGATCGCGTACCTCCCGTCGTCGCCGCGCTCCAGGGCGCGCTCAGCGACGAGGCTCCGGAGCGTGCGCAGCACCGTGTTCACGGGCAGGCCGCTCCGGCGCGACACCTCGCTCAACGTGAGGCGGGGGTGTCGCTCGTCGAACGTCCGAAGGACCCGGAACGCCCGCGCGACCACCCCGACCGGTGGCATCTCCACGGACGAAAGGTTACCACTCAGTGGTAACCGCCTGGGAGGCGTCTGCGGTTCCCCCTACCGTCGTGAGCGGAAAGGAAAAGCCATGGATGATGTGACTGCGATCACGCAGCTCGTACTACGGGAACGCTACGGCCGCGACCGTTTGCGGTGGGATTGGATGCGAGACGCGTGGGAACCCGAGGGCGCCGTGCAGATCAGCTGGTTCTCGGGATCCGCGAAAGGATTCATCGACGCCTCCTGCGCAATGTCGGAGCGAGGGGTCGGGGCGACTCACCGGCTCGCCCCGCCGGTGGTGCAGTGCGTCGGTGACCGCGCGGTGGTCGAGGTGCCGGCCGTCATCGAGATGCGCGTCGTCCTCGGCGGTGCGGAGGTGGACCTCGCCTCGCGTGTGCGGCTGATGTACCGGGCGTGTCGCGGGGAGCGGGGATGGGCGCTGCACACGATGACCTGCGTGTACGAGTCCGATGCCATCGCACCGGTCACGCCCGGCGACGTCCCGGACCTCGGCGAGCTCCGGGACGTCGGTGCGCGGCCGTCGTACCGGTGGCTCGCCACCTACCTGGCGGCGTCGGGCTACGAGATCGCGCACGACGTCGCGGGCGAGGATCGACCGGACACGGTCGATCGGCTGGAGCACGAGCACCGTGCATGGCTCGACGAGGCAGGAACGAACGCATGAGCAGGTACGTCGGTGAGGCCGTCGCGACGGGTCGGATCGTCATCAGGAATGTCACCGTGGTCGACCCCGGCGACGGAAGTTCCCTCGCCGGGCAGGACGTCACCGTGCGGGACGGGGTCATTGCCGCGATCGCGAGCACCGGTGCGAGCAGCAGCGGTGAATCCGTCGTCGACGGTACGGGGAAGTGGCTCGTACCCGGGTATCTCGACATGCACGCCCACGCTCTGAACGACCCTTCCGACGTGGACGGGGCATATGCGCTCATGCTCGCCAACGGGGTGACCGGATTCCGACAGATGTCCGGTTCGCCGGCGCTTCTCGCGGCTCGACGCTCCGGGACGCTCCCCGCGCCGGTCGGAGCGCCTCGCGTGCTGGCGATCCCGGGCACCATCCTGACGGCGATGAACGCCGGGACACCGCAGGCTGCAGCGACGACCGTGCGCGAGCAGCAGCGGGACGGGGCCGACTTCGTCAAAGCGGGCACGGTGGGCGGGCCCGGCCTGCGGGCGGCGCTCGAGGAGGGCGCACGGATCGGCATTCCCGTCCTCGGCCACCTCCCGGCGGACATGGACCCCCGCGAGGCCGCTCGCCTGGGCATGCGCTCGATGGAGCACCTCGGCCCGGGCGCCTCGATGTTCGCGGCGGCGTCGTCGCGAGAGGACGACGTGCGTCCACGCGAAGCCGCACCGAGTGCTGAGCCGGGGCCGCTCGCCGCACTGCTGAGCACGGGCGACGAGCACGCTCTCGAGCAGATCATCCGGGAGCTGACGGTCAACCCGGCTGCGCGGACGAGCCCGGACGACGCGCGCGCTCTGGCCCTCGCGGACGACACGTTCGACGAGGAGAAGGCCGAGGCGCTCGCGGAGATCTTCGTGCGGTACGAGACGTGGCAGTGCCCCACCCTGGTGCGCACCCACACCCAGCAGTTCCCCCACAGCTCGGCCCACGCCCGCGACGCCCGCCGGCGGTACATGGCGCCCGACGAGCTCGAGCGCTGGGACGTCTCGGCCGCGCGGTTCGCTCAGCTCCCGGCGGCCGTCCGGGACACGCTCGAGCGGCACTGGCAGTCGCAGCTGCGACTCACGAGGATCCTCGCCGATGCCGGTGTGCCGATGCTGGCCGGCACGGACGCGGACGGGGCCAGCGGAGTCATCCCCGGCTTCGCGCTGCACGACGAGTTCGCCTACCTCGCCGAAGCGGGCCTCTCCCCCGTCACCATCCTCCGGATGGCGACGTCCGAGGCCGCACGGTTCCTGCACCTCGACGCAGAGCTCGGCAGCATCGCGCCGGGGTTCCGCGCCGACGCGGTGCTGCTGGACGCCGACCCCTTCTCCACGCACGAGGCGCTCGGGGCCGTGGCCGGCGTCCTCCGGGGCGGCGACTGGTGGGACTCGCGATCCCTGGACGACGCGCTGCGGTCCGTCGAGCGCGCCCCCGGCGCACGCTGAGACGAGAACGCCCGGCAGCGCCCGAGAAGCCGTCTCTCCACACCCGGCGCGTCACGCCACCACACGCTGCTGCAGGTGCGCGACGGTGTCGCGTTGCTCAACCGAGGGCTCGGATCCGTTCGCGGCGCGAGGCCAACCGCACCGGCGGCGCTCGCCTGGACCTCGGGTCGCCGTCGTTGCGAGCAGCAGAGCGAGCCCGGTGACGACACGTGAGGTTGTTGGATGGAGGACGGACTCTTCTGGCTCTTCATCGGTGAGGTGACCGGGTCCGGTCAGTCATCGGTCCGCCGGTGGCGCCGTCCAGCGGTAGGCGTCGTGGTCCCATTTGGCACTGTCGTCGACCGTCGGCGCGAACACCGGATCGACGAACGCCAGGACGTCGCCGAGCTGGGCCGCGAACGACGCCTCCGCAGCATCCTCGAGCCGGTTCTTGCGCAGCCACGCCGCCCACTTGACCTGCGCGACCTCCTCATAGCCCACGGTCTGATCCGCCAGCGGACCGAGCGCGACACCGCGATGCAGGGCGACCGCCGCGGAGGCGCTGCGGATCTCGCCGGCGAGGAAGCGGTGGGTGCGTGCCAGAGACCGCAGGTCGAGGAAGTCGCGCCAGCGGGTGCTCGTCGTCCCGCGCTGGAGCACGGTGACCGCCTTCTCGGCGACCACGGTCGGCAGCGGGTGCCCGGCGACCCGGACCACGCCTCCGAGGATGCCCGGCAGCTCCACCACGTCGGGCTCGGGCGTGATCGGGTCGCCGGTGGAGACGTCGAGCTTGAAGGTCATCGCGAATGACGCCAGCCTCGCGGGCACGTGCACCCGCAGCCCTTGGTACTCGTCCTCGTCGCGGATCGGCTCGACGGTCACGGCGACGGCATCGAAGTCGACGCCGTCGCCCGACTCGACACCCGCCACAGCGGCCACGACGGCGCGCAGGTGATCGTCGTCGAGGGGGAAGTCCAGGGCCTGCATGTCGACGTCCCTGGTCGGGCGTCGCAGGCGGTAGGCGGCGAGCAGCACGCCGCCCTTGAGGACGAAGTCTCGCGCATGCGCGGTGGCCGCGAGGCGGGCGAGGAACCGCTCGAGCACGTAGAGGGTGAGCAGCTCGTTGACCGGCCGGCCGCGCTCGAGGGCGACTGCTCGCAGCCGGTGGTGGATCTGCGCGGGGCGCAGCGGTTGCTCGGTCATGTGAGGTAGGTCAGCGCCTCGCGCAGCGGACCTTCAGCGCGTGGGAGCTGACGCGCGATCGTCAGCAGCGCGGACGGCTGGGAGCCCTTTCGGCGCAGCCACGCGCGCAGCGCCTCGATGCCGGTCTCGTAGCCTTCGTAGCCGCGCAGCCGGAGCGCATCGACGATGGACCGCTCGGCGCTGTACAGGCCGATCTCGGTGGTGGTCCCAGGGATGGCAAGGGCTCCGCGGCCGACGTCGAACGAGGCGCGGTCGAACGTGTGCCAGCGGACGCTCGGGTCGGGCCGGGCGCTCGTGCCGCGCGGGATCGCGATGTCCCACGCCGCCGGGATGGCGTCGATGAGCTCGTGGTGCGCGAGCGCGCTGGTCAGGCAGATGGTGGCGTGGCGTGACCGTCGGGCGATGGTGAGCAGGTCCGGGTCGAACGGGTCGGCTGAGGGCTTCTGGTAGAGCCCGCGGCTCAGCCGCTCGAGGCGCCCCGCCTGGAGGTGGCGGTGCAGCGCGGTCGAGCTGATCCCTGCCCGAGCCGCCGTGGACTGGCTGAAGGTGTCGGGCAGCGCGTCGAGGTCCGTGGCCATGGCGCTCCGTTCAGTACGTAGAGCATCTAAGCATAGATGTCATACGAAGGGAACGGGCAGGCGTCGCGCCCCGGCGCGGCGAACGAGCGGGTCCCGTCGGACCGTCGCCGTTCGCGGTTGGAGGCCATAGACACAAGAAAGTAGCCGTCCGCGTGAACGGACGGCTACTTTCTTGTCAACAAGACCTGCGTCTGGGCAGGTCGCAAACGTGGAGGTGGCGGGAATCGAACCCGCGTCCGATGACGTGGAACCAGGGCTTCTCCGGGCGCAGTCTGCAGCTGCTTTTCTCGGCCCCCGCGCTCACGCAGACAAGACGCGGACGGGCCCAGTCGCCTGAAAGTCCCCGCAGCCCCGACGACGAGGACTGCGAGCAGTGGCTCCCTAGATGACGCCAGGAACTGAGTCGGAAGCTAGCTCAGGCTGACGGACTTCGAGGCTCGCTCAGGCGGCGAGGGCGAAGTCGGTGCGCTTGGAATCGGCACCTATGGGTTTACACGGAGCGTTAGCGAGATAACCGTGTGTCCTCGGCCCGCTTCTCCTGGCTCGACGATCACCGTCGAAACCGATCACCCCCAAGTGGGTGCTGCTGTGGAGTTGTCAACCGCCCCGCCCGCTCGCCGGGTGACCCCGGGGACCGTGCGCGACGCGTCCAGCATACGTGTCCAACACCGCCCCCCGCACGGTCATTCCCGCCGGTCGGCGCCCCGGGAGCGGGCGCCTCGGCCTCGACCTGCGCGCACGGTCCGGTGGCGGGACGATACGCGGTGCGTGGCGCCGGTCCCCCTGCCGGCGCCGCCCAGGGAGGACACCGTGACCGAGCAGACGCACGGGCGGCCGGGCTCGCACCGCCGCCCCGACGACGCGGACCCGCGCGACGAGGCACCCCGCCGGGACGACCGCGCGCACGACCACGCGGAGCACGACCGCGCAGCGCACGACCACGCAGAGCCGGACGGCCGGGACGAGACCCCGGACGAGCGCATGGACCGGAACTGGAACGAGCTGCTGCAGGAGCTGCGCGTCGCCCAGACGGGCGTGCAGATCCTCACGGGGTTCCTGCTGACGGTGCCGTTCCAGCAGCGGTTCGCCGACCTGGACGCCTACCAGAAGGGCGTGTACCTGGTGCTGGTGGTGCTGGCGGTGGCGGCGACGGGCTTCATCGTGGCACCGGTGTCGCTGCACCGGGTGCTGTTCCGCCGGCACCTGAAGCGGGAGCTGGTCGAGTCGGCGGACCGGCTGGCGCAGGCCGGGCTGGCGCTGCTGGCCCTGGTGCTGGCGGGCTCGGCGCTGCTGCTGTTCGACGTGGTGGTGGACCGGGCGGCGGGCGCGTGGGCGGGCGGTGCCGTGCTGGTGGGCCTGGCGGTCGTGTGGCTGCTGGTCCCGGTCCACCTGGCCCGGGGGACGCCGCGCGAGTAGCGGGCGCCGGGGTCAGCCGTCGGCGACCAACCGGGCGATGATGCGCGCGCCGGCCTCCGGGGACATGTGCGGCGAGCCGGTGAGCTTGCCCTCCAGGGTGACGACGTTGAGCACGCTGATGATGGCGAGCGTGAGGTCGCGGTCCTGCTGGGTGGGCTCGTCGGGGCCGGGGTCCTCGCCGGCGGCGCGGCGGCGTGCCTGCCGGATGCGGACGGCCTGGGCGGTGGCGGTCTCGAACGACCGCACGTGGAGCTCGACGAGCTCGCCGGCCTCGCCGGGGTTGCGCAGGCCGTAGCTGAGGAACTCCAGGGACAGCAGCAGGTTCGGGTCGTCCTGGGTGGCGCGGATCCAGTCGGCGAGCGCCTCGGTGTCGACGCCGTCGTCGGTGAGCCCGGGCATGTCGAGCGCCGGGTCGTCCATGGCGATGCCGAGCCGCTCGCGGGCCAGGGCGAGGAACAGCCCGCTCTTGGACCCGAAGTGCGCGTAGAGGGCGCCCTTGGTGTAGCCGGCCTCGGCGGCGATGTCCCCGACGGAGGCACCCTCGTAGCCCTGGGCGGCGATGACGCGGGAGGCGGCGTCCAGCAGGTCGGCCCGCGTGCGGTCGACCTTCTCGCGGCGGTTCTCGCGGGCGCGGTGGTCCCCGCCGCGGCGGGCGACGTTCTCGGACGCGTCGGCGAGCCCGCGGGACGCCTCGCGCAGGCCCGCCGCGAGCGCCTCGCTGACCTCGGGCACGACCGACTGCGCCTGCTTGCCGAGCAACCGGGTGAGGGTCGCGGTCGCGTCGGCGAGGGCGCGCGTGGCGGCGCTGATCGAGTCGTCGACGCCCGGCGTGCGGTGGCCGGTCTCGTCGTACGGGTCCTGTCGTGCCATGCCCCCATCGTACGCCTTCACGTACCGATCGGTATGTGTGACGCGTCATCGCAGATCAGCGCGACATACCGCCTGGTATCTGCCGACGGGTATCTGCTACCGTCCGGGATGTACCGATCGGTTTCCGAACGAGGAGGACGGGGATGGCGACGCAGGAGGTGCTGCGCGTCCGCGGGCTGCGCAAGCGCTACCGGGGACGCAACGGGGTGCAGGCGAACGACGGGATCGACCTCGATGTCGACGCCGGGCAGGTCGTCGGGCTCCTCGGGCACAACGGGGCCGGCAAGACGACGCTCGTCAACCAGGTCGTCGGGCTGGTCCGGCCCGACGCGGGGACGATCCTGCTCGACGGCGTCGACGCGGTGGCCCAGCCCGACGAGGCCCGCCGGCGCACGAGCATCCAGGCGCAGGCGAACGTGCCGATCACCGGCCTGACCCCGCGGCGGGCGATCGAGCTGGTCGGGCGGATCCGCGGCGGTGAGCGCGCGGCCGTGCGGGACCGCGTCGCCGGGCTGCTCGACGCCCTCGACCTCGGGCCCTGGGCGGACACCCCCGCCGAGAAGGTGTCGGGCGGCATCGCGCGCCTGACGGCCTTCGCCATGACCGTCGTGACGCCGGGGCGCCTGGTGGTGCTCGACGAGCCGACCAACGACGTCGACCCCGTGCGCCGCCGGCTGCTGTGGCGGCAGATCCGCGCGCTCGCCGACGAGGGCCGCGGCGTGCTGCTGGTGACCCACAACGTCCGCGAGGCGGAGCGCGTCGTCGACCGGCTCGCCGTGCTGGACCGCGGCGTCGTGCTCGCGGACGACACCCCCGCCGGCCTGACCGCCCACCTGCAGGGCACGCTGACCGTCGAGGCGGACGTCTCCCCCGGCGCCGGCCTGACCTGGCACCCCGCGGTCCGGGCGGTGTCGAGCACCCGCGGCCGGGAGACCGGCACGGTCCGCGCCGACGACGCGGCGGAGGTCGTGCGCTGGGCGCAGGCCGAGGTCGCGGCGGGCCGGCTCGAGCGGTACGCGCTCACGCCCGCCTCGCTCGAGGACGTCTACGTCGACCTCGTGGGCCACGAGCGCTCCGAGGCGCTGGCGACGGCGGGTGAGGCCGCGTGACCGCCGTCGGCCAGACCCTCATGCTCGCGCAGTGGCAGTTCCGGCGTCAGTCCGCGTACCTGCCGCTGATGGTCGTCGTCCAGGTGTTCATGGCCGTGGCGACCGTGATCGGCTACGGCCTGCTCGTGGGCGACCCCGACCCGGTCACGGCGCTCTACCTGGCGACCGGCGCGCCGACCGTCACCCTCATCACGATCGGCCTGGTCATCACCCCGCAGATGCTGAGCCAGTCCCGCACCGAGGGCAGCCTCGACTGGATGCGGACGCTGCCCGTCCCGCGGTCGGCGTTCCTGCTGAGCGACCTGCTGGTGTGGACGCTGCTCGCGCTGCCCGGCATGGTGCTCGGCGTCGTGGCGGGCGTGCTGCGGTTCGACGTCGACCTGAGCCTCGCGCCGTGGCTGGTGCCCGGCTCGCTGCTGGTGTCGCTGACCGCCGCCGCCGTCGGGTACGCGATGGCGTCGCTGCTGCCACCCGCCGTCGCGGCGCTCGTGACGCAGGCGCTGGTGTTCATCGTGCTGCTGTTCTCCCCCGTGTCGTACCCGGCGGAGCGGATGCCCGGCTGGCTGCAGGGCGTGCACGAGTGGCTGCCGATCCAGCCGATGGCCGAGCTGGTGCGGGCCGGGCTGGTGAGCGACACGTTCCAGCTGCCGGGGCGGTCGCTCGTGGTGCTGGTCGTGTGGTGCGTGGCGTCCCTCGCGGGGGCGGTCGTCGCGCTGCGCCGGCGCGCCTGACCAGGTGCGACGTCTCGGGGCGCCGGTCGGGATCCCACCCGGCCGGCGCCCCGCCGGTCACGCCGTCGGCAGCGTGACGAACGCGGTGGTGGGCTCGTCACGCCGCGCGGGCTCGCGCTGCTGCGGCAGTGCGGGCGTCGCAGCGCCCGACCCGGCCGGCACCCGGTACCGGAACTGCCCCACGACGCCGCGCAGCCGCCCGGACAGCGCCGCGAGCTCGCCCGCCGCACGCTCGGACTCCGCCGACCCGTCGCGCGTGACGGCCGCGGCCTGCGCGACGCCGGCGATGTTCTCCGCGATCTGCCCCGAGCCGCCCGCGGCCTCGGTGACGTTGCGCCCGATCTCCGCCGTCGTGGCGGTCTGCTCCTCGACGGCCGCGGCCACCGTGGTCTGCAGCTCGTGCACGGCGCCGACGACCCGGGAGATCTCCGCGACCGCCTCCACGGCCCGGGCCGCGTCGGCCTGGATGGCCTCGACGCGGCGCGCGATGTCCTCCGTCGCGCTGCCCGTCTCCTGCGCGAGGTCCTTGACCTCGCCGGCGACCACGGCGAAGCCCTTGCCCTCGTGCCCGGCCCGCGCGGCCTCGATGGTCGCGTTGAGCGCGAGCAGGTTCGTCTGCCCGGCGATCGCCGCGATCGACTTCACCACGTCGCCGATCTGCCGGCTCGACTCCCCGAGCCGCTCGATGACGTCCGTCGTCTCCGCGGCCGACCGCGCCGCCTGGTCGCTGATGCGGGCGGCCTCGCTCGTGGACCGGCTGATCTCCTGGATCGACGCGTCCATCTGCTGGGTGCCGGCGGCGACGGTCTGCGTGGTGCGGGACACCTGCTCGGCCGCCGCGGAGACCACACCGGCCTGCGCCTCGGTCTGCTCGGCCTGCGCGGCGATCGCCTGCGCGGACCCGGACAGCTGCTCGGCGGCGGCCGCGAGCGTGACCGACGTGGTGTCGATGTCGCCGACGACCTCGCGCAGCGTGCCGATCGCCCGGTCGAGCGACTGCGCCGCGCGCCCCGGCTCGTCCTGCGTGTCGAGCCCGGCCTCGACGGTCAGGTCGCCGTCCGCGAGGGCGTCGCACGCGACCCGGACGCGCTCGACCGCCCGCAGGATGCCGCGCGCGGTGAGGAGACCGAGCGTGAGCGCCAGCGCGGGCCCCGCGGCGAGCAGCACCACCACGAGGGTGCGGTTCGAGGAGTAGGCGGCGTGCGCGTCGGCCACGGAGCGCTGGGCGGAGGCCTTCTGGTCGTCGACCATCGCGGCGAGCGCGTCCATCATCGTGGCGATCAGCGGGGCCGCCTGCATGTCGCGCGCCCGCTGCCAGGCCGCGAGGTCGCCCCGCTCGGCGGCGGGCAGCAGCGTCCGGTCGCGGAGCTGCTGGTAGGACGCCAGGGCGTCGGCGAACGTCGCCGCGCCCTCCGCGAGGGACTCGTGCCCCGCCGCGGAGGCGTCCGCCACGACGGCGTCGAGGTCCTCGGCGATCGTCGCGTCCAGCGCCGCGATGTCGCGCACGAACGTCTGCCGGGAGGCGTCGTCGGCCGCGAGCGCGTGGCTCGTGACGTCCAGGCGCATCTCGAGCGTCGAGCGGCGCATCGCGGCGACCCGCTCGAACCCGAGCAGGTCGTCGTCGTACACGGAGGCGGTGGCGGCGTCCGTGCGCGCGAGGGCCGCGAGCGCGGAGCCCCCGACGGCCCCGGCGACGACGACACCGACGAGCACGGACGCGACGACGCGGGTGCGGACGCCGAGGTCCCCGAACCGGCGGCGGCGCGGCCGCGGGCTCGAGGTGGTGCCGTCCGGTCGTGGACGGCGTGCGGGCACGGGCATGGGTCCCCCTGGCTGGTCGGCGCGCCCCCCTGCGGCGCGCGGTGCCGCCCCGATCGGCTCGCACGGGCCCCCCGCCATGGGACCTCGGTCCCCCCGGCCTGCACGTTCGTGCAGCGGGACGCGCCGGCGCCACCGCTCGTCCACCGCTCGACGGTGGCCCGGCGCCGCGACGACCAACACCTCCCGACCCCGACCCCTGGCCGGTCCCGCCGACGCCGAGCAGGATGGGCGCCATGGATCTGCCCGTCATGCCCCCGGTCGCGCCGATGCTGGCCAAGGCGGTCCCCGAGATCCCCGACCTCGGGCACACCGAGCCCAAGTGGGACGGGTTCCGCACCATCGTGTTCCGGGACGGCGACGAGGTGGTGCTCGGCAGCCGCAACGAGAAGCCGATGACGCGCTACTTCCCGGAGCTGGTCGAGCAGCTCCGGGCGCACACCCCGCAGCGGTGCGTCCTCGACGGGGAGATCGTCGTGGTCGCGGGCGACCGGCTCGACTTCGACGCGCTGCAGCAGCGCATCCACCCCGCCGAGAGCCGGGTGCGGCTGCTGTCGCAGCAGACGCCGGCCTCGTTCGTGGCGTTCGACGTGCTGGCGCTCGGCGACGACGACCTCATGGGCACGCCGCTGCGCGACCGCCGCGCGCGCCTGGTCGACGCCCTGGCCGGCGCGCCGGCGCCCGTGCACGTCACGCCCGCGACCGCCGACCTCGCCGAGGCGCAGGACTGGTTCCGGCGGTTCGAGGGCGCGGGCCTCGACGGGGTGGTCGCCAAGCCGCTCGACGGGACCTACCAGCCGGACAGGCGCGCGATGTTCAAGGTCAAGCACGCGCGCACGGCCGACTGCGTGGTCGCGGGGTTCCGGTGGCACAAGTCCGGGCCGGTGCTCGGGTCGCTGCTGCTGGGGCTGTGGACCGACGACGGTCGGCTCCAGCACGTCGGCGTCGCCGCCTCGTTCCCGATGGCCCGCCGCCAGGCCCTCGTCGAGGAGCTCGCCCCGCTGCGCGCCGACGACCTGACCGGGCACCCGTGGGGCGACTGGGCGGACCAGTCCGCGCACGAGGGCAGACGGATGCCGGGGGCCGTGAGCCGGTGGAGCGCCGGCAAGGACCTGTCGTTCGTCCCCCTGCGCCCGGAGCTCGTCGTCGAGGTGGCGTACGACCACATGGAGGGCGACCGGTTCCGGCACACCGCCCAGTTCCGGCGCTGGCGCCCCGACCGCGACCCGGCGACCTGCACCTACGCACAGCTCGAGGAGCCGGTGGGGTTCCGGCTGTCGGAGATCCTCGCGCCGCCGTCCTGAGCCCCGCGGGCCCCGCCGCGCGCGGCGCCGACCGCGCTCGTAGGGTCGACCGGGTCCCGCCTCCTCCCGCGGAAGGACCCTCCGATGAGCCACACCGCACCGGCCCCGGACCGGGC
>JACXUT010000117.1 GCA_014763765.1 Micrococcales bacterium | reverse complement strand
GCCGCCGGCGCGGCGTCGTGCAGCTCGTAGCAGACGTCGATGCTCGCGCCCCCGAGGTGACCGATCCACATGTCGACGACGACGGGTGCCCGCCGGTACCCGACCGGACGCAGGTACTCGACCTCCTGCCGGGCGACCAGCGTGAACGTCTGCGCGCCCGGTCCCGCGTCGAGCACGGCGGTCGGCCACACCGGCCGGTCGGCCGCACCGGAGGGACCCGCCTCGGCGGGGTGCGCCCAGAACGCCTCGATGCGCGCCTCCTCGAGCAGGCGCAGCAGCTCCACGTTGTTCACGTGCCCGTAGGCGTCCATGTCGGACCACCGCAGCTGGACCGGCACCTGCAGCCTCGTCATGCGTCCTCCGTCCGTCCCGGCTCCGCCGCGCGGCGGGCCGTCCAGCATCCTGCACCCGCGGGCGGCACGGCGCGCACCGGCGGCGCGACGCGGCGTGTCCGCGCGTCGGTGCGCGTCAGCGCGTCGGTGCGCGTCAGCGCGTCGGTGCGCGTCAGCGCGGCGGTGCGCGTCAGCGTGACCGGCCCGCGGCCACCCGCGCCTGCGTGCGGCACGCGTCCAGGTCGTCCAGCACCGCCGCCGCAGGCCCGGTGACGCGGTCGCGGGCCACCTCCGCCACGGCGCCCAGCAGACGCGCGCGCACCACCCGCGCGCGGCGTCGGGCGGTCAACCGGGCGAGCGCCCCGGCGAGCAGCGCGAGGGCGATGCCCACGAGGAGGCCGCCGCCGAGCAGGGCCGTGGGCACGGGCAGCGGTCCCCACTGGGGCGTGCGGGGCTCGGGCAGCCGCAGGTAGGCCAGGACGGCCAGCACCCCGAGCCAGAGCGCCCCGGCAGCGGCGGCCGTCAGCAGCACGGTCTGCGCCACGTTCGCCGCCCTCGCCCACCACGGCACCCGGTCCGGCAGCAGCGGGGTCGACGAGACCGCGGCGTCGAGCGGGTCGGCGAGGTCCGGGTCGCCGACCGACAACCGCACGGCGAGCGCCCACGCGTCCGGCACGCCCGCCGTCGCGGCGTCGAGCGACCGCCGCACCGCGGTGGCGGCAGCCGCCCGGGTGGCGGGGCCGGGCGCGGGCAGCGAGGTGCGCCCGGTGGGAGCGGCGGCACCAGCACCGGCACCAGCACCAGCACCAGCACCAGCACCAGCACCAGCACCAGCACCCGAGGCTCCCGGCCCGACGGAACCCGCGCCGAGGTGGAGCCGCCGCAGCGGGTCGGGGCGCAGGCGCTGGAGCCACCGCACCGGCGGCCAGCCCGCCGCCGCGGTCGCGCGCCGCACCGCGGACCGACGTGTCGCCTCGACGACGACCGGTAAACCGGCGGCGTCGGCCAGCGCCGCGACGAGCTCCGGGGGCGGGGCGGCGCGGTCCGTCCTCCCCGATGCCGTCACGGTGCCGCGCGACGGCAGCAGGCGCTGCCGCGCGGAGCCGACGTCGTCGCCGCACGCCTCGAGCACGCGCAGCGCCACGACCTCGACGTCCGCGGTGAGGCGCCGGGTCGCCGCCTCCCGGCGCTCCGCGGCCTCGTCGAGCAGCGCACCGAGGCGGTCGAGGCCCAGGCCCGTCCGCGCCGAGACGGCCAGCACGCGGGCGCCCGCCGGACCGTCCAGCGCCGTCAGCCGTCGCAGGTCGGCGAGCACGGCGTCCACCTCGGCGGCCGAGAGCCGGTCGGCCTGGTTGAGCGCCAGCACCAGGACGTCGGCGTGCCGGGCCAGCGGGCGCAGGTAGCGCTCGTGCAGCACGGCGTCGGCGTACTTCTGCGGGTCCACCACCCAGACGAGCAGGTCGACGCGGTCGACGAGGTGCTCGGCGCGCAGCCGGTGCTCGGTCACCACCGAGTCGTGGTCCGGCAGGTCGAGCAGCACCAGCCCCGCGCCGCGGCGCGGACGGCCGCCCGCCAGCTCGTGCCGGCGCCGCACACCGAGCCAGTCGAGCAGCGGGCCCGCACCCGGTCCCCGCACCACGGCCAGCGCCTCGGAGGTGGTCGGCCGCTGCACGCCCGTGCGGGCGACCTCCTCACCGGCCAGGGCGTTGAGCAGCGAGGACTTGCCCGACCCCGTCGCCCCGGCGAGCGCCACCACCGTGTGCTCCGCCGACAGCGCGGCCCGCTCCCCCGCGCGCGCCACGACGGCACGACCCGCGTCGACCACCTCGCGCGGCAACCGGCCCTCACCCGCCGTCAGCGCACGGTCGAGCGCGGCCACCCGCTCGGCCGGCGTCGCGCTCACCCCGCACCCCCACGTCCGAGCAGGCGGCGCCAGAACCCCGGACGCGATGGCGCGGCGGCGGCTCCGTCGGGGTGCCCCGTGGGCGCACCGCCCCCGACCCCGCCGCGTCCGGGCGAGGCCGCCGCCTCGCGCCAGGCGGCGGCGCCCCGCAGCTCCACCCGGCCCGAACCGGGCGCCTGCGCCGCGCGGGCACCCCGCGTGAGCGCGGCGTCGTCGTCCGCCACCGGCGCGGGTGGTCCCGGGACGTGCCGCCGGGCCGCCTCCTGCAGGGCGAGGGCGGCCGCACGGAGGGCGTCGCCGGAGGACGCACCCAGCGCGTCGAGCTGTGCCGTGAACCGCTCCGCCTCCGCCGCCAGCAGCTGCGACACCCGCGTGTCCAGGCGCTCGCGGGCCGCGACCGTCAGCCGGCGGACCGCGTCGTCACCGAAGACGGCCTCCAGCAGCCGCTGGGCGACCAGGGCCGTGCCGCCCGCGATACCCACCTCGACGCCCGTGAGCCCGCCGGTGGACGCGAACACCACCACCATGAGGCTCACGCCCAGGGCGTTCAGCCCGAACGACAGCGCCCGCGCGGCCCCGCGCCGGCGCTCGCCCTGCTCGCGCACCAGGTCGAGCACGTCGCCCTGCCACGCGCGGACCTCGGCGTCGACCGTGGCCCGCAGCGACGCCGACGACCGCGACAGCCCGAGGTCGGGCAGCAGCGCCTCGCCCGCGGGGTCACCGCGCCAGGCCGCGTGGGTGCGCTCCGCGGCCCCGTCCGCCGCGTCGAGCACAACGGCCGCCAGCCCGTGCGCGATCGCCTGCTCGACCGGCGGGACCGGCGCCGGCCGCCCGCGCAGGAACCCCGTCACCGCGTCGCGCAGCCGCCCGACGCCTCGCTCCACGGCACGCAGCAGGTCGCCCGTGCCGACGAGCTCCTGCCAGCGGGCCAGCACCTCCCCGCGCAGCAGGGCGCCGTCGGACGTCGCCGCGGCGACCTGCTGGCCGGCCTCGCCGTACGCGCGGGTCACGGACTCGCGGAGCCTCGCCGAGGCGTCGACCTGGGCGTCCGCGGCGTCCGCCAGCGCCAGGGCGCGGCGCACGAGCTCCGCGACCGCCCCGTCCCGCGTCGCGCGCGCCACCTCCTGCCGGGCGCCCACGTCGCCACCGAGGTCCGACAACCACGCCGCGAGCTCCCCCACCGCGGCCTCCGGCAGCAGGCCGCCCGCGTCGAGCCCCTCCGGCAGCGCGAACGACGGCGCGCCCGCCAGCCCGTGCTCGTCGAGCATCCGGCGCAGGTCCGCCACCGCGGCCTCGGCGCCCGGGTCCACGCGGTCGACGACGAGCGCGACCACGGCGTGCCGGGCGGCGGCGTCGTGCAGCAGCTCCCACGGCACCGCGTCGGCGTACCGCGCGGCGGTGGTGACGAACAGCCAGAGGTCCGCCGCCGCGAGCAGCTGCGCGGCCAGGGCCCGGTTCGCCGCCTCCACGGAGTCCACGTCCGGCGCGTCGAGCAGCGCCAGCCCGCGCGGCAGCGCCTCGCTCGGCACCAGCCGCACGGCCGGCGCGGGCGGTCGGTCCGTCGGTCGGTCTGTCGGCCGGTTCTCCCGGGGCTCCGCGGCGGGGGCCGTCGGCGCCGACCCGGTCACGCGCGCCAGCCCGGGCAGCACCCGGTCACCCGAGAACCACGCCCCGTCCAGCGGGTGGTGCACCAGCACCGGCGCGCGCGTCGTCGGCCGCAGCACCCCGGGGTCGGTCACGGTGGCGCCGAGCAGCGAGTTCACCAGGGTCGACTTGCCCGCGCCGGTGGAGCCGCCGACGACGACGAGCAGCGGCGCCGCCGCCGACCGCAGACGTGGCAGCAGGTAGTCGTCGACCTGGCGGGCCGCCGCCTCCCGGACCGCGCGCGCCTGCGCGGCGCCGGGGACCTCCAGCGGCAGCGCGAGCTCGCGGAGGCGCAGGTGCACCTGCTCGACGGGCCCGAGAAGAGCTGCGCCCGCGTCGTCGGCGGGGGGCGCCGGGGCGGGCGCGCCGCCTGCGGGGTCGGCGGCGTCCTGGGGCAGGTCGGCCATGGGGCCAGTGTGCCCGCCGCCGGGCGTCCGCGCCGGTCAGCGCCGCACACCCGCGCGGCGCCACTCCCACGCCACTCCCAGCGTCCCCGTTCGGAGGCTCCGAGCGTGCTCGGTGGGGCCCGCGTGCTCTCGGAGGTGTCCGCGGACCACCTCGATGGCGCGCCTACCTCTCCGAGCACGTTGGGAGCCTCCGAACGTGCACCGAGGCGGCGGGTGGAGTCGCTCGCGCGGCTGGTGCACGGGAGGCGTGCACGGGATCGGTGCACGCCTCCGCATGCACGCGGACGCGCCGCCGCCCCGTGGGGCGACGGCGCGTGCGCGTCGGGGGGTGGGCCGGGCCGCGGAGGGCCCTGCGGTCAGTCCCGCGTGAGCTTGCGGTACGTCACGCGGTGCGGGCGCGCGGCGTCGGCGCCGAGCCGGCTGACCTTGTTCTCCTCGTAGGCCGCGAAGTTGCCCTCGAACCAGTACCAGCTCGCCGGGTCCTCCTCGGTGCCCTCGTACGCGAGGATGTGCGTCGCGACGCGGTCGAGGAACCAGCGGTCGTGGGAGACCACGACGGCGCAGCCCGGGAACTCGAGCAGCGCGTTCTCCAGCGAACCGAGCGTCTCGACGTCGAGGTCGTTGGTCGGCTCGTCGAGCAGCAGGAGGTTGCCGCCCTGCTTGAGGGTGAGCGCGAGGTTCAGGCGGTTGCGCTCACCACCGGACAGCACGCCGGCGGGCTTCTGCTGGTCCGGGCCCTTGAACCCGAAGGACGCGACGTACGCGCGGGACGGCATCTCGACGTTGCCGACCTTGATGAAGTCGAGCCCGTCGGACACGACCTCCCAGAGCGTCTTCTTCGGGTCGATGCCGCCACGCGACTGGTCGACGTAGGACACCGAGACGGTCTCGCCGACCTTGAGCGTGCCGCCGTCGAGCGGCTCGAGGCCGACGATCGTCTTGAAGAGCGTGGTCTTGCCGACGCCGTTCGGGCCGATGACGCCGACGATGCCGTTGCGGGGCAGGGTGAACGACAGGCCGTCGATGAGCACGCGGTCGCCGAAGCCCTTGCGCAGGTCGGTGGCCTCGAGCACGAGGTTGCCCAGGCGCGGGCCCGGCGGGATCTGGATCTCCTCGAAGTCGAGCTTGCGCGTGCGGTCGGCCTCGGCTGCCATCTCCTCGTAGCGCGCCAGACGGGCCTTGGACTTCGCCTGGCGGCCCTTCGCGGACTGCCGGACCCACTCGAGCTCGTCCTTGAGGCGCTTGGCGAGCTTCGCGTCCTTCTTGCCCTGGACCTCCAGGCGCGCCTGCTTCTTCTCCAGGTAGGTGGAGTAGTTGCCCTCGTACGGGTAGAGCCGCCCGCGGTCGACCTCGCAGATCCACTCAGCGACGTGGTCGAGGAAGTACCGGTCGTGGGTGACCGCGAGCACGGCGCCCGGGTAGGACGCGAGGTGCTGCTCGAGCCACAGCACGCTCTCGGCGTCCAGGTGGTTCGTCGGCTCGTCCAGCAGCAGCAGGTCGGGCTTCTCGAGCAGGAGCTTGCACAGGGCGACGCGGCGGCGCTCACCGCCGGACAGCACCTTGACGTCCGCGTCCGGCGGCGGGCAGCGCAGCGCGTCCATGGCCTGCTCGAGCTGGGCGTCGAGGTCCCACGCGTCGGCGGCGTCGATCGCCTCCTGGAGCTGGCCCATCTCGGCGAGCAGCGCGTCGAAGTCCGCGTCGGGCTCGGCCATCAGGGCGGAGATCTCGTTGAACCGGTCGATCTTGCCCTTGATCTCGGCGACGCCCTCCTCGACGTTGCCGAGCACGGTCTTCTCGTCGTTGAGCGGCGGCTCCTGCTGCAGGATGCCGACCGTGTAGCCGGGGCTGAGCCGCGCCTCCCCGTTCGACGGCTGGTCGAGGCCCGCCATGATCTTGAGGATCGTCGACTTGCCCGCGCCGTTCGGCCCGACGACGCCGATCTTGGCGCCGGGCAGGAAGTTCAGCGAGACGTCGTCGAGGATGACCTTGTCGCCGTGCGCCTTGCGCGCCTTGTACATGCTGTAGATGAACTCAGCCACTGGCTTCTCGTCCGCCTCGGTGCTCGTCGGTGATCGGGGTGCGCGTCGGGTCCGCCCACCCGGCGGGCGCGCGGGCGCACCCTCACGCGGGCGCGGGCGCCGCGCGGGGGTCGTCGGCGGTCTCGTCGTCCAGCACGACGGCACCGCTCACGTCCACGGGCCCGGCTCCCCGGGCCACGGCCCCGGCGTGCTCCCCGTCGGTCCGGTCGGCGGCCCCGCCCGACGCGTCGCCGGGCCCGCCGCGCTGCTCGTGCACCGTGCGCGCGAACCGGGTCGTCCCCCGCGTGAGGTCGTGCCCGACGGTGTCCGCCGTGAGCTCGGCCGTCGTGCGCGTGTGCCCGTCGGGGGCGACCCAGTCGACGAGCCGCACCCGCCCGGTCACGACCACCGGGTCCCCGCGCCGGATGCTCGCCGCGACGTTCTGGGCGAGGTGGCGGAACGCCTTGACCGTGAACCAGCTCGTCGCGGCGTCCACGTACGCGTCCTGCTCCCGGTCGTACAGCCGCGGCGTGCTGCCGAGCCGGAACTTCGTGAAGGGCACCTGCCCGTCCTCGCCGAGGTAGAGGGTGGGCTCGTTGCCCACCCAGCCGACCACCGTCAGGCTGAGCTCGTTGACCGCCATGCGTCCTCCTCGTCCGTGGCCGGCGCACCTGTCGGGCCGGCCGTGGACGCACCGTCCCGCGGGGCGCTCCCCCGCCGCCGGCCTCCGAGCCGTCGCCTGGGGACCCGGTCGGCCGACACGCGCTGTGGAGGACTCGGCGGCCGCACGTGGCGAGCCGGTCCGCGGCGGGCCCGGCTCGCGGATCAGCTGCCGCGCGCCCCCGCGAGCAGCTCCCGCACCCGCCGGTGGTCCGCCAGCACCGCCCGCGTCGGGTCGGCGAGGCAGCGCCGGGCCACGGCCTCGAGCGCCGTCCGGCCGTCCCGGCGCACCGCCTCGGCCCGACGCAGGGCCGCCGACCGGCGCGCCCGCACGGCCAGGACGCCGCACAGCACCGCGAGCAGGGCGAGCGCCGCCGCAGCCGGCCAGGCCGGCCGCAGCGCGTCGTCCACCCCGCCGGAGCCCAGGGCCAGGCCGACGCCGACGGCGGCCGACGCGACCGCCGACACCGCCAGCACGAACGTCAGCACGGACAGCACCGCCGCACGCGCGGACCGGCGGGCGACGACCGCCACGCGGGACAGCGCGTCGTCCGCCGCCGCCCGGATCTCGTCGGTGCCGGCCACGCTCGTCCGCACCGCGTCCGCCCACCGTCGCGGGAGCCGGGCGGTCACGGCATCGGCCCACTGGGCGCGGGCCAGCGAGACGGTGCCCGGCTGCACGGCGACGAACGCCGGCACCGGGTCCTCGCTGCCGCGCACCACGGCCGCGACCGCGTCCGCGATGGCGGGCAGGCCGGCAGCCTGCGCGAGCGTCACGGCCACCGGGGTGACGTCCAGGTCCTCCTCCGACGGCTCGCCCGGCGCGACCTCGGCGGAGACCAGCCGCGCCGCGTCCGCGACCTCGGCGGACCCGCGGCGCGCCGCGAGGCTCTGACGGGAGACCACGTCGGCGAGCGTGTCCCGCATCTCCGCGACGCCCTCCCCCGTGCGGGCGGACGCGGTCCGCACCGTCACGTCGGTGAGCCCGTCCTCGACGAGCAGCCGATGCAGGTCGCGCACCAGCGACTCACGCTGGTCCGCGGGGACCGTGTCGACCTGGTTCAGCACGACGACCATCGCGCCCTCGTGGCCGACGAGGCGTCGCAGGTACCCGGAGTGCAGCGCGTCGTCGGCGTACTTCTGCGGGTCGACCACCCACACCAGGAGGTCCGCCATCGGCAGCAGCCGGTCGACCGCCGCGCGGTGGGCGGGCTCGATCGAGTCGTGGTCGGGCAGGTCGAGCAGCACCAGGCCGCGCAGCGGCGCCTCGGTCTCGCCGTCCAGGGCGCTCTCGCGCTCGATGCGCCGGTCGGCCTCGACCTCCAGCCAGTCGAGCAGCGCATCGCCGCCCGCTCCCCAGACGCAGGCGGCAGCCTCCGCCGTCGTCGGCCGGCGGACCCCCACCTCCGCGAAGTCCAGCCCGCAGATCGCGTTGAACAGGCTGGACTTGCCGGACCCCGTCCCCCCGAGCAGCGCGACGACCGTGTGGTCGACCCCGAGCGCGAGCCGCGCGCGCACCTGGTCGCCGATGACGCGCGCCCGGGACGCCGTCCGCGCGTCGACGCGGTCGCCCGCCACCGCGAGCGCCTCGTCGAGCTGCGCGAGACGTCGGCTCAGTGCCGCCGTCTCGGTGCCTGCGGCGGGCGCCGGCGGGATGGCGGGACCGTCCGGCGGCGGGGTCGTGCCGCTCATGTCAGCCCCTTGACGACGGCGAGGCGCAGGCGCAGCAGCGACGCCGCGTCGGGCCGCAGCTCCGGCCGGTCCAGCACGGCCGCGGCCGCGTCACGCTCGCGGTGCGCCTGCGCGGCCGCCTGGTCGGCCAGCCGGTCGCGCAGCACGCGGACGGCGGCGTCCCCGCGGTCACCGAGCAGACCGCGGAGCATGCGGTCGGCGGCGTCGAGCCCCGCGGCCGCGGCGAGCGCCAGCGCGGCCAGGCCCTCGTCGCCGAGCGCGCGCCGACCGGCGGCCGCACGCCGGTCCGCCCGGGCGGCCGCGCGGCGCCCGGAGCGGTCCGCCGGCGCCGGATGCGCGCGCGCCAGCTCGTCCTCCAGCACCTCGACGGCTCCCGCGACCCACTCCCGGGCGGCACGCTCGACCTCGCGCGGCCGGTCCGCGGCCCGGTCGGCCGACGACCACGCCCGCGCGGCCGACGGTGCCCCGTCGGGGCCGGTCGCCAGCGCGTCGCGCAGGGTCCGCTCCGCCGCCGCGCCGACCGCGGCGAGCGTCGCGGACGCCGACGAGACCAGGTCCTGCACGAGCGGCAGCACGGCGGTCGCACGGTCCTTCCCGGCGCGCCGCGACCGGTCGACCCGGCCCGAGGCACGCACGGCGTCCGCCAGCGGTGCGCCCGGCGCCGTCAGCTCCACCCAGCGCGCCTGCGCGCTGCCCTGGGCGACCGCCCCGCTGGTGACCGTGCGCCGGGCCTCCTCCGCGGGTCCGCGCACCGCGTCGTCCAGCGCCGTCCGGATCGCGGTGGCGGCCTCGGCCTGCCGCTCGACCGCGTCGGCGAGCTCGTCGACCCAGGGGCGCAGCGCCGCGAGCGAGCCGCGCAGCGTGCGGGCGACGACGGTCCTCGCCCGGTCGGGTCCGGCGAGCATCGCCAGCCACCGCTTCACGGGCGCCACACGCGCCGGCTCGAGCAGGCCCTCGTGCGGGCCGACGTCCGGCACCACGAACAGCGGCGAGCCCTGCATCCCGTGCGTCCGGAGCCGCTCCAGCAGGTCGCCCCGCACGGTCGGCAGCGACGCGGGGTCGACCCGGTTCAGCACCATGGCCACGGACGCCCCGCGTGCGGTCGCCTCGCCGAGCACCCGCCACGGGAGCGCGTCGCCGTACCGCGCAGCCGTCGTGACGAACAGCCACAGGTCAGCGGCCTCCAGGAGCCGCTGGGCGGACCGGCGGTTGCTCTCCAGCACCGAGTCGAGGTCCGGGGCGTCCATCAGGGCGATGCCCCGCGGCACCTGCTCGGAGGCCACGACGTCGACCGCGTCGGTCACCGGGTGCTCGCGCACCAGCTCGGCGTCGTCGGGGTGGTGCACCAGCACGGGCCGCCGCGTGGTCGGCCGCAGCACGCCCGCGGCGCTCACCTCCGACCCCACCAGCGAGTTGACCAGCGTCGACTTGCCCGCGCCGGTGGACCCCGCCACGACGACGACGGCCGGCGCCGACAGCTGGCGGAGCCGCGGCACGAGGTGGTCGGCGAGCTGGTCCACGAGCCGGGTGCGGGACGCCCGCGCCTGCTCCGCGCCGGGCACGTCCAGCGGGAACACCGTCGCCCGCGTGTCCCGCAGGAGGTCGGTCACCGCGTCGAGCAGCGACGTGGCGGCGAGCGGCCGGTCGAGGACGTCCCCCGCGGCCGAGCTCCCCTCCTCTGCGTGCACGGGCACATCCTCGCCCGTGACCGGGCACCGACCAAACCCCCGCGCCGCGCGACCTGCGATTCCGTGGGGCAGACGGCCCCGGGGCGGCGGGCCCGGGGCGCGTAGGCTGGTGCGCCGGACGGACGCCCGCCGGCGGGCCGTCCCCCGCCTCCATAGCTCAATGGATAGAGCAACGGCCTTCTAATCCGTCGGTTGCAGGTTCGAGTCCTGCTGGGGGCACGCGCGGTCGCGTCCCGGACCCCGGTTACGCGGCGTGCCGCGGACCGCCGGGGACCACGTCGCCGTCGCCGGCGCGCCCGGGCCGGGCGAGCGCGACGAGCAGCGCGATGGAGCACACGGGCACGGCGACGAGGATCGCCCCGGTGACCGGGGCGATCAGCGGCGACCACGCGCCCAGGGACGCGATCCTGTCGAGCAGCGAGTCACCCGCCCAGTGGAACTCGAGCGCCTTGAGCATCGCCGAGGCCGTGAAGGCGAGCGCGCCGGCGCCGACGGCGAGCGGGAGCCAGCGCCGCGCCCGCCCCCGCACCAGGACGCCGAGACCGAGGGCAGCCGCGACGGCCAGCCCGGCGACGCTGGTGAACAGGTAGCGGCCCTGCAGTCCGCGCGGCACGCCGGTCGCGAGGTACAGGCCCCAGGTGGACTCCACCAGGACGGCGACGTTGAGCACGAACGGCGTGACGAGCAGCAGGCCGTCCGCGCGTCCCGCCCCGAACGTGCGGCGCCGGACGAGGACGACGGCCGCGAGCAGGAGCGCCAGGACGCTGAGCCCCCCGGTGAGCCACAGCGGGTACGGCTGCGCGCCCGGGTCGGCGGCCGGGACGTCGGGAGGGGTGCGGATCGACAGCGCCGCCCAGAACCGCGACACCACCAGGACGGTCGCGTCGTGCACGTACGTCCGCCAGGCGTCGGCGGCCTCCAGGGGCACGGGCAGGTGGTCGACGTGCCCGGCGGGCTGCAGGGTGCCGTACCGCAGCAGGCTCGCGATCCACCACCAGCCGCCCAGGGCCGCGGCGACCCCGGCCGCGACGAGGCCGGTGAGGCTGCGGCGCAGGTCGCGCGTGCGGACCAGCGCGACGACGTAGGCGAGCACGACCACGGGGACGAACAGCAGCGCCCAGGCCTTGGTGAGGAGCCCGACGGCCAGGGCGAGGCCGGTCCAGACGCCGGTGCGCGCGCGCAGGTCCCCCCGGGCCACCAGCACCGCGCCGAGGGTGACGACCGCGCACGCGATGGTCAGCAGGTTGTCGTTGTTGACGGCGGCGCCGAGCGCTGCGAGCTGCGGGATCGCGAGCGGCATGAGCGAGGCCGTCAGGACGACGGCTCGCTGGTCGGTGAGCGCGCGTGCGGCCAGGGCCAGGACGAACGGCAGCGGCGCCATCATGAGCACGTTCAGCAGGCGCAGGACCCACGCCTCGAGGTCGTACGGCGTCGAGTCGGGCAGCACGCCGGTCGCCACGCCGATGACCATGTAGTAGCCCGGCGGGTGCTGACCGAGGTTGTTGATCCACGACGACGACTGCGCCGGCCCGAGCTCGTCGAACGACGGCCGCTCGTCCCGCAGGCTCGCGGTCGCGCCGTCGAGCTGCGGGTACCCGCGCCACTGCGCCGGCCCGAGGGCGGGGTTGATCTGCCGCCACGCGTAGAGCTTCTTGAACCCTGGCCACTCGTGGGTGTGCTCCCACGACATCGCGGCACCGATGTGGCTCGCCTCGTCGGCCGAGCGGAACGCCGGCAGGACGACGGTCCACGCCAGCAGCACCGCGACCCACACCGCCGTGACCAGCCCGACGGTCCTCGGCAGCGACCGGGCCAGGGCGCGCACTCCCGGGCGGGGGGCTGAGGACGCGTCCGGGTGCTGCCCCGTCTGCTCGAGCACTGTCACGACCGACCTGCCTGGGATGCGGGGCACGATGGGGATCCGGCGGCGGGCGGGGCCCGACCGGCGGACGGATCCTACGGCACCAGATCGCCCGGCCGGAGCAGGAATCCGGGGGAACCGCGCAGCACGCTGGTGCGCCGCGCGGTGCTCGATCCCGTGCTCCGGCACCCCCGACCACGCCCGCGCGGCTCGATCCCGTGCTCCGGCACCCCCGACCACGCCCGCGCGGTACTCAGAAC
>JACXUT010000116.1 GCA_014763765.1 Micrococcales bacterium | reverse complement strand
CGGCGCGGCACCGGTGGATCCCCGGACGATCAGCTCGGGGTGGATGAGCAGCTCGGCCCGCGGGGCGGGCGTGCCGGCGATCTCGCTCATGAGCGCCTGGACGGCGGCCTGGGCCATGGTCTGCACCGGCTGGCGCACGGTCGTGAGCGGCGGGTCGGTGAACCCGATGAGGGGGGAGTCGTCGTAGCCGACCACCGACACGTCCCCGGGCACGTCCAGACCCCGGGACCGCGCGGCGCGGATGGCGCCCAGGGCCATGAGGTCCGAGCCGCAGATGATCGCGGTGTGCCCGGAGTCGAGCAGCTCGTGCGCCGCCTGGACGCCGCCCTCGACGGTGAACAGCGTGGCGACGACGTGGCCGGCGGGGTCGTCGACCCCGAGCCGGTCGCGCAGCAGCTCGGCGAACCGCGCGTGCTTGCGTCGCGCCGGGACGAACCGGGTGGGTCCGGTGGCCAGGCCGATGGAGCGGTGCCCGAGCGCGAGCAGGTGGGTGAAGGCCTGCTCGACGGCCACCGCGTCGTCGGTGGCGACGGCGGGGGCGTCCACGTCGGCGGCGCGCCCGTTGACCAGCACGATGGGCAGGCCGCGGCCCCGCAGCGCGTGGTAGCGCTCGGTCGAGGCCGTGGTGTCCGCGTGCAGGCCGGAGACGAACACGATGCCGGCCACGTCGTGGTCCAGGAGGATCTCGACGTAGTGGTCCTCGGTGGTGCCGCCCGGGGACTGCGTGCAGAGCAGGGGGGTGTACCCGCGCCGCGTGAGCATCGACTCGACGGCCTGCGCCATGGCCGGGAACACCGGGTTGGACAGCTCGGGGACGACCAGGCCGACGAGGCCGCTGGACCGGGTCCGCAGCTTCTCGGGCCGCTCGTAGCCGAGGACGTCGAGGGCGGCCAGGACCGCCTCCCGCGCCTGCGTCGAGACCCCGGACTTCCCGTTGAGGACGCGCGAGACCGTCGCGGTGGAGACCCCCGCCTGGTCGGCGAGGTCCGTCAGGCGGGTGCGCACGGTGGCGAGCGTAAGGGACACCGGGCCTCCTCGTCCTGGGTCGTTCACGTGCAGGGCAGAGCCCGGGCCGGCGCCGTCCCCGGAGCGGGCGGTCGTCACTGTACGCACGTTCTGAAACTTGCTGCAAGGCCTTGCGGAGCGACTCGGATCAGCGTTAGCGTCCAGCCCCGTCAAGCCGTGGCCGGCACAGCTGCCCGCCCGGCAACCTTCCTGCGATACGGAGACGACGATGCGACGGAGCATCCCCGTGCTGGCGACCGCCCTGGGCCTGTCCCTGGTGCTCGCCGGCTGCTCGGGCGGCGGCGACGAGCCCGCCAGCGGCGACGAGTCCACCCAGCCGGCCGAGTCCGCCGGCACCCTCACGGTCTGGGTCGACGACACCCGGTCCGGTCCGGTCAAGGAGGTCGCGCAGACCTTCGAGGCCGACACCGGCGTGACCGTGAAGTTCGTCCAGAAGGACTTCGGCGACATCCGCGACGACTTCATCTCGCAGGTGCCGACCGGCCAGGGCCCGGACATCATCGTCGGCGCGCACGACTGGCTCGGGAAGCTCGTGCAGAACGGCGTCGTCGCCCCGATCGAGCTGGGGGACAAGGCCGGTGACTTCCTCGACGTCGCCATCGACGCGATGAGCTACGAGGGCACGCTGTACGGCCTGCCGTACTCGGTGGAGAACATCGGCCTGGTGCGCAACAACGCGCTGGTGAGCGAGCCGACGCCGGACACGTTCGACGCCCTGGTCGAGCAGGCCAAGGCCGTCGGCACGGAGCACTCGGTCCTCATCCAGCAGGACGAGACCACCGGCGACCCGTACCACCTGTACCCGCTGCAGACCTCGTTCGGCGCTCCCGTGTTCGCCACGGACGACTCCGGCGCGTACGACGGCTCGCAGCTCGCGATGGACACCGAGCAGGGCCGGGCGTTCGCGGCGTACGTCGGCAAGCTCGGCGCCGAGGGCGTGCTCAAGACGACGGTCTCCGGCGACATCGCCAAGGAGGCGTTCCTGGCCGGCCAGGCGCCGTACATGATCACCGGCCCGTGGAACGTCGGCGACTTCGTGGACGCCGGCATGGACGTGTCCATCGAGCCGATCCCGTCGGCCGGCGGCCAGGAGTCGCAGCCGTTCGTCGGCGTGCAGGGCTTCTTCATCTCGGCCAAGAGCGAGAACGCGCTGCTCGCCAACGAGTTCGTCGTGAACTACCTCGGCACGCAGGACGTCCAGCTCGCGCTCTACGAGGCCGGCGGCCGCGCCCCGGCGCTCAGCGCGGCGGTCGACCAGATCGCCGACGACCCGGTCGTCGCGGGCTTCGCCGAGGTCGGTAGGAACGGCGTGCCGATGCCGTCCATCCCGGCGATGGACTCCGTCTGGTCCGACTGGGGCGCCACGCAGGTGGCGATCGTCAACCAGCAGGGCGACCCGGGCGAGCTGTGGACGCAGATGTGCGCGTCCATCGCCTCCAAGATCGCCGCGGCCTGACCGGCCCCGCCGGGCGGGCGGTGCGCCGCCCGCCCGGCACCCCCTCGTCGGACCCCCTCAGCGTGGAGAGAGCATGAACCGCACGACGACGCCCCCCGCGGCGTCCCCCCGTTCCCGGACGACCCGCGGACCGTCCCACGGCCCCGCCGGCCCGGACGGGCCCCGGGGCCCGCGGACCTGGATCGGCGCCCAGACGTTCTCGGCCGGCTTCGTGGTCAAGCTCGTGCTCGTGGGCCTGGTCGACGCGCTGGGCGTCTACGGCGTCCTCGCGTCGGCCGCCCAGCAGCAGTGGGGCGTCCTGGCGTTCCTGGTCGCGGCGCTGCTCGTCGTCAACCTCGTCTACTTCTCGCGGCGCGCCGTCCCCGGCAAGTACCTGGTGCCCGGCCTGGTGTTCCTGCTCGTCTACCAGGTGTTCGTCGTGGCGTACACGGGCTGGACGGCGTTCACGAACTACGGCGACGGCCACAACTCGACCCGCGAGGACGCCGTCGAGGCGATCCTCGTGCAGGACGAGGCCCGCGTCCCGGACTCGCCCACCTACGCCCTGTCCGTCGTCACGCGCGGCGACGAGCTGGCCTTCGCGGTCGTCGACCCCGAGGGGGACCCGCTGGTCGGCGCGGCCGAGCAGCCGCTGGAGCCGGCCGAGGGCGCCGACGTCGAGGGCGGCCGGGTGGTCGCGCTCGACGGCTACGACGTGCTCGACTTCGCGCAGGTCGTGGCGCGGCAGTCCGACGTCTTCGCCATGCGGGTGCCGCTGTCGGACGACCCGAACGACGGCAGCCTGCGCACCACCGACGGGTCGGCCGGCTACGTGTACGCCTCCACGATGGTCTACGACGAGGCCGCCGGGACGATCACGGACACGACGACCGGCACCGTGTACACGGCCGACGAGACCGAGGGGTCCTTCGTCGCGGAGGACGGCACGGCGCTGGGCACCGGCTGGCGGGTGTTCGTCGGGCTCGACAACTTCACCCGCGTGCTGGGCGACGCCTCGCTGCGCGGCCCGTTCGTCGGCGTGCTGCTGTGGACGTTCGGGTTCGCGATCGGCTCGGTCGTCCTGACCTTCGGCCTCGGGCTGTTCCTCGCCATCACCCTCAACGACTGGCGGGTGCGGGGGCGGACGGTCTACCGGTCGCTGCTGATCCTGCCGTACGCGTTCCCGGCGTTCCTGTCCGCCCTGGTGTGGCGCGGCATGCTCAACCGGGACTTCGGGTTCGTGAACCAGACGCTGCTCGGCGGCGCGGAGATCCCGTGGCTGACGGACCCGGTGCTGGCCAAGGTCGCGGTGCTGACCGTCAACCTGTGGCTCGGCTTCCCGTACATGTTCCTCATCTGCACGGGGGCGCTGCAGTCCATCCCGCAGGAGGTCTACGAGGCCGGCCGGCTCGACGGCGCGAAGCCGTGGCGGATGTTCCGGTCGCTGACGATGCCGCTGCTGCTGGTGTCCACCGCGCCGCTGCTCATCTCGAGCTTCGCCTTCAACTTCAACAACTTCAACGTCGTCTACCTGACCACCGAGGGCGGACCGCAGGACCTGTCCGCGCCGGTGGACGTCGGGGCGAGCGACATCCTCATCACCTTCGTCTACAAGATCGCGTTCGGCGGCGTGAACCGGCAGTACGGCCTGGCCTGCGCGATCTCGATCCTCATCTTCCTGATCGTCGCGACCATCTCCGCGATCAGCTTCCGCAAGACCCGCGCGCTCGAGGAGCTGGGCTGACATGGCCACCGACCAGACCACCGCCGTCCGCGGCTCCCGCGGCTCCCGCACCG
Organism: Micrococcales bacterium; assembly: GCA_014763765.1. GTDB lineage: Bacteria > Actinomycetota > Actinomycetes > Actinomycetales > Cellulomonadaceae > Cellulomonas. The sequence goes on along the minus strand of JACXUT010000116.1, from coordinate 8,323 downwards.
CCCCCGACGCGCCCCGGCGCCTGTCCCCGCGCCGCTGGTGGCGCGAGGTCGGCTGGCGGCACGTCGTCGCCCTCGTGGCGCTCGTGTTCGCGATCTTCCCGATCCTCTACATCGTCTCGTCGTCGCTGAACCCCAGCGGGTCGCTCACCGGGTCGAACCGGCTGTTCGGCACGGTGGCGGTCGACAACTACGTCGACCTGTTCACCGACCCCGTCCACCCGTACGCGAAGTGGTTCGTCAACACCCTCGTCATCGCGGGCGTCACGGCGGTCGGCACCGTGTTCCTCGGGGCGTGCGCGGCGTACGCGTTCTCGCGGTTCCGGTTCCGGGGGCGCCGCGGCGGGCTGCTGTCGCTGCTGCTGATCCAGATGTTCCCGCAGCTGCTGGCGTACGTGGCGATCTTCCTGCTCATGGTCATGCTGCGGGACCTGTTCCCCGCCATCGGCCTGGGCAGCCGGCTCGGCCTGATCCTCGTCTACCTGGGCGGGGCGCTCGGGGTGAACACGTACCTCATGTACGGGTTCTTCAACACGGTCCCGCGCGAGCTGGACGAGGCCGCGACCCTGGACGGCGCGAGCCACGCGCAGACGTTCTTCACGATCATCCTGCGGCTCGTCGCGCCGATCCTCGCGGTGGTCGGCCTGCTGTCGTTCGTCGGCACGTTCTCCGACTTCCTCATCGCGTCGATCGTGCTCGTCGACCCGGACAAGCAGACGCTGGCGGTCGGCCTCTACCAGTACGTCAGCCAGCGGTTCTCGGAGTACTGGGGCGTGTTCGCCGCGGGGGCCGTGCTGGCCGCCGTGCCCGTGATCCTGCTGTTCCAGTTCCTCCAGCGCTACATCGTGTCCGGCCTCACCGCCGGCTCCGTGAAGGGATGAGCATGGCCACCACGACCACCGTCCCGTCGCCCGCCCGGCGCCGCGACGCCCGCCCGGCGGGCCACCTGCTGGACGTCCCGCACCACGACGGCAGCGAGCTGTTCGCCCCGCAGGAGGTCCCGGCGCTGGGCGACGTCGTCCCGGTGCGGCTGCGGGTGCCCGCCGGCACGCCCGAGCGCGGCGTGTGGGTGCGCACCGTCCGGGACGCCGAGCCGCACATCGTGCCCGCGCGCCTCGACCGCGAGGAGGGCGGCGAGCGCTGGTACGTCGCCGAGGTGCCGGTGCACAACCCGGTGACGTCGTACCGCTGGCTGCTCGACGAGCCCGGGGGCTACCGCTGGCTGACCGGGCGAGGGGCGTTCGACCGGGACGTCACCGACGCGGGCGACTTCCGGCTGACCGTGCACCCCGGCGCGCCCGCGTGGGTGTCGGACGCGGTGGTCTACCAGATCTTCCCGGACCGGTTCGCGCGGTCCGGGACCGAGCGGGCGCTGCCCGACTGGGCCGTGCCCGCGGCGTGGGACGAGGAGCCGGTCGGGCGCGGCCCGGTGACGCCGGTGCAGCTCTACGGCGGCGACCTGCTGGGCGTCGAGCAGCGCCTCGACCACCTGCAGCGGCTCGGCGTCGACACCGTGTACCTGACGCCCGTGTTCCCGTCCCGGTCGAACCACCGGTACGACGCGTCGACGTTCGGGCACGTGGACCCGCTGCTGGGCGGCGACGAGGCGCTGGCCTCGCTGAGCAGGGCGCTGCACGGCCGGGGGATGCGGCTGGTCGGCGACCTCACGACGAACCACACCGGCGACGCCCACGAGTGGTTCCGGCGGGCCTGCGCCGACCCCGGGGCCCCGGAGCGGGAGTTCTACTACTGGGACGACTCGGAGCGCGGGTACGCGGCCTGGCTCGACGTGCCGTCGCTGCCCAAGCTGTCCTACCGGTCGCGCGAGCTGGCCCGCCGCCTGGTGGACGGCCCGGACTCCGTGATCGCCCGGTGGCTGGCCGAGCCGTACGCCCTGGACGGCTGGCGCATCGACGTCGCGAACATGACCGGCCGGTTCGGCGGGGACGACTTCGGGCACGCCGTCGCCCGGGCCGTGCGCGCCACGATGGCGGCCGCCAACCCCGACGCGGTGCTGGTCAGCGAGCACTTCCACGACGCCGGCGGCGACCTCACCGGTGCCGGCTGGCACGCGAACATGAACTACGGGGCGTTCACCAAGCCGGTGTGGACGTGGCTGGTGGACCCGGCCACCACGCTCGACTTCCTCGGCATCCCGACGACGATCCCGCGCCGCACCGGGCCGTCCGCGGTCGCCACGATGCGGGAGTTCGACTCCACCGTGCCGTGGCGGGTGACGCGCTCGCAGTGGAACATGCTCGGCTCGCACGACACGCCGCGGCTGCGGACGGTGGTCGGCAGCCGCGAGCTGGTCGAGGTCGCCGCGGGGCTGCTGTTCACCTACCCCGGGACCCCGGCGCTGTTCGCGGGCGACGAGGGCGGGCTGACCGGCTGGAACGGCGAGAACGCCCGCGTGCCCATGCCCTGGGACGCCATCGAGGGCCGCGACCCCGGCCGCGGTCCCCGGTGGGACGCCGCGACGTTCGACGTCTACCGGCGCCTCATCGCCCTGCGCCGGTCCAGCCGCGCGCTGCGCGAGGGCGGCCTGCGCTGGGCCGTCGTCGAGGACGACGCCGTCGCGTACCTGCGGGAGACCGCGGACGAGCGGGTGCTGGTGCTCGCGGCGCGTGCGCCCTGGCGCGGGGCGACCCTGCCCGGGCGTCTCGCGTCCGGCGCGGAGAACCTCTACGGCGGCGCCGACCTGCGCGTCGACGCCGACGGGCTGCACCTGCCCGGCGACGGCCCCGGCGTGCAGGTCTGGCGGCTGGCGTGACCCCGGACCCGGGCGCCGGCCCCGTCGTCACGCCCGAGCGGCTGGTCGACGACCTGCGGGCGCTCGGGGTCCGGCCCGGGGGCGTGCTGCTGGCGCACGTCAGCCTGTCCTCGCTCGGGCGGGTGGTCGGGGGCGCCGAGGCGGTGGCGCTCGCGCTCGAGACCGCGCTCGGACCGGACGGCACGCTCGTGGTGCCGACCCAGAGCTGGCAGCTCTGCGACCCGGCGTACCTGGCGGACCCGGGCGTGCCGCGCGCCGCCTGGGAGGCGGTCCGAGCGGCGCTGCCGCCGTACGACCCGCGGACCACGCCGAGCCGGTCGATGGGTGCCGTCGCGGAGGCGGTGCGCACCCGGCCCGGCACGCTGCGGTCCGGGCACCCGCACCGGTCGTTCGCCGCGCGCGGGCCGCTGGCCGCCGAGGTCGTCGCGCGCCACGACCTGGACGACCCGGTCGGGGAGGGGTCGCCGCTGCAGGCCGTCCACCGGCGCGACGGCCAGGTGCTGCTGCTCGGGGTGGACCACGACAAGAACACCTCGCTGCACCTCGCGGAGGCACGCTCCGGCACGGCGACCGCCCGCGTCCCGAACGCGGCCCCGCTGCTCGAGCGGGGCCGCCGGGTGTGGGTGCCGTTCACCGAGCCCGTGGTGGACGACAGCGACTTCGTCGCGGCCGGGCGGGACTTCGCGGCGGCCGGGGGCGAGCGCACCGGTGCCGTCGGCCGGGCCACGGCGCGGCTCATGGACCAGCGGGCGCTCGTCGCCCACGCGGCCGCCTGGTTCGCGCGCACCCGGCCGGCGCGTGCGGGCGGGGCCGACGGCGTGGGACCGGGTGCCGGGCGAGGCTGACGCGCCCGCCGGGACGCCGCCCGCCCGCGCCGCCGCCCGCGCGGGGCCCGGCCTCTCGCGGCCGCTCGATAGGCTGGGCCCGTGACCCCTGACCAGCCCGACGGCTACGTGGACGCCGACCGGGAGCGGTGGGTCGCCGAGGCACCCAAGTCGCGGTCCCGGACGCCGTTCGAGCGCGACCGCGCCCGCCTGGTGCACTCCTCGGCGCTGCGCCGGCTCGGCGCGAAGACGCAGGTCCTCGGCCCCTCGACCGACGACTTCGTGCGGACCCGCCTGACGCACACCCTGGAGGTCGCGCAGGTCGGGCGCGAGATCGGCAAGACGCTCGGCTGCGACCCGGACGTCGTCGACACCGCGTGCCTCGCGCACGACCTCGGGCACCCGCCGTTCGGGCACAACGGCGAGCGGGCGCTCGCGCACCTGGCGCGCGACATCGGCGGGTTCGAGGGCAACGCCCAGACGCTGCGGCTGCTGACCCGGCTCGAGCCGAAGGTCGTGGCGGACGGCGTCGCGGTGGGGCTCAACCTCACGCGCGCGAGCCTCGACGCCTCGGTGAAGTACCCGTGGGGCCTGGGGGAGGGCCCGCTGTCGGCGACCGGCCGCCCCACGCACAAGTTCGGCGTCTACGCGGACGACCTGCCGGTGTTCACGTGGCTGCGCGACGGCGCACCCGAGCAGCGCAAGTGCCTCGAGGCGCAGGTCATGGACCTCGCGGACGACATCTCCTACTCCGTGCACGACGTCGAGGACGCCGTGGTCGGCGGGCGGTTCGACCTCGCGGTGCTCACCGTCCCGGACGAGCGCGCCCGCGTCGCCGAGTCCGTCCGCACCTGGTACGGCGACGCGATCGACGCCGCCGGCCTGGAGGCCGCGATGGACCGGCTGGTCGCCGCCGACCTGTGGCGCCCCGGGTTCGACGGCTCCCGCGGCGCGCTCGCGGCGCTCAAGGACACCACGAGCCAGCTCATCGGGCGCTTCGCGCGCGCCGCCCAGCTCGCGACGCGGGAGGTCTACGGGCCGGGCCCGCTGACCCGCTACGCCGCGGACCTCATCGTCCCCGACACGACGACGGCCGAGATCCTGGTGCTCAAGGGCCTCGCCGTGACCTACGTGATGGCGCCGCGCGAGCTCGAGCCGCTGTACCAGCGGCAGCGGGAGATCCTCGCGGACCTGGTGCACGTGCTGTCCGAGCGCGCGCCGCTCGCGCTCGAGCCCCCGTTCGCCGCGGACTGGAAGGCGGCCCCCGACGACGCCGCCCGGCTCCGCGTCGTCGTCGACCAGGTCGCCTCGCTCACCGACGTGTCGGCCGCGGCCTGGCACGCGCGCCTCGCGCCGCCCCCGCGGTACTGACGCGGCGGACGCAACCTCCGGGGCCCGTCGTGCGTGTACCTGGTGTGACAGCGACGACGACCCTCCCCGACGAGGACAGCGGGGCGCCGGACCCGGTGACCCTGGTGCTGCCCGTGGTGCGGGCCGGTGCCGGGGAGCGCGGAGAAAGCGACGCGGAGTTCGCGGCGTTCATGGCCGACGCCGCGCCGGCGCTCGCCCGGACCGCGTGGCTCCTGTGCGGCGACGTGCACCAGGCGGACGAGCTCGTGCAGCAGGCGCTCGTGCGTACCTACCTGGCGTGGGGCCGGGCGCGGGAGCGCGACCCGCTGGCCTACGCCCGGCGCGTGCTGGCGAACCTCCGGATCGACGGGTGGCGGCGCCGGCGGCGCGAGGTGCTCGTGGAGCCGGGCGACCTGCCGCACGGGGAGGTGCCGGGCAGCGACGAGCGGCTGGCCGAGCGGGACCGGCTGGTCCGGGCGCTCGCGACGCTGAGCACCCGGCAGCGCCGCGTCGTCGTCCTCCGGCACCTGGAGGGGCTGTCCGAGTCCGAGGTGGCCGACGACCTGGGCGTGTCCGTCGGCACCGTGAAGTCCACGGCCTCCCGGGCGCTCGCGCGGCTGCGCGTGACCCTGGGCGAGGCCGGCCCCACCGACGTGAGGAGCGCGCGATGACCACCGACGAGGAGTTCGCCCGCGAGCTGCGCGAGCGCGCGCTGGCCGCCGCGCCCCCGTCCGCCGTCGACCTGGACGCGGTGATCCCGCGGGCCCGGCGGCGCCGTGCCCGCGGCCGGGCCGCCGGTGCGGGGGCGCTCGCGCTGGTCGCGGTGACGGGCGTGGTCGCGGCGCAGGCGTGGGCCGGGGGGCCGGGAGGCGGTGCCTCCGAGGTCGGCCCCGCCGGCACCGGCTCGCTCGGCCGCACCGCGACGGTGGCGCCGACGGACGGCGCGTCGCTCGAGGCGGAGGCCGAGGCGGCACGTCGGGCCGCCGAGGCCGCGGCGCGGGAGGCGGCGTCCGGTCCGGCCGCCACCGACGCGGCCGGCACGGACGGGGCCGGGACGATCGAGCCCGGGTCCGGCACCGCGCAGGGGGCGGCGCCGTACTGGTACGTGCTCATGGAGAGCCCGGCGGCGGACGGCGGCACCGAGCGCACCGAGACATGGCGCAGCCGCGAGCTGCCCGGACTCATCGTGTCGGACGGCGACCTGACCGCGCCGGCCGCGATGGGCCCGACGAACGTGGTCGGGCGGTTCCGGATCGACGGCGTCTGGGTCGACATGCTGCGCGACCCGGCGCTGCTGCCGACGGACGCCGGTGCGCTCGGGCAGGTGCTGCGGGACTCCGTCGAGCCCGGCCGCGGGGGAGAGGGCAGCGACGACGACAAGGTGTTCGGCATGGTCCAGGACCTGCTGCGCGACGGCGGCATCCTGCCCACGGACCTGCTCCGGGCGGCGGTCGGGGTGGCCGGCGGCCTGCCCGGCGCGACGGTGGCGGACGGCACGGACGACCGCGGCCGCCCGGGCACGGTCGTCGAGTACCGCCCGTCGACGGGGGGCACCGAGCGGCTGGTGGTCGACCCCGCTACGGGCCTCCCGCTCCAGGTCGGCGACGCGGTGTACCTCGAGCAGCACCCGGCCGAGGACACGCCGGTGGAGCCGACGCTGGAGATGGCGGGGTGCGGCGAGAGCTGGGAGACCTGCTGACGCGGCCGTACCGCGGCGAGGCACGGCACCGCGGGTGAACCGCCGAGTTTCACCCGTCCGCGGCGGTCGCGTGATCCTCACGGGTGAGGCCGCCCGCCCGATCAGGGAGGGTGAGCCCGAGAGGGGCCCGCGCCGCGGGTCGCAGGGGGAGGGCCGAGCCTCTGGAGCCGCACCGTGACTGCTGAGACCCGGGCCGCTGCCCCGACGTCCCCGTCCTCCCCGTCCGACCCGTCCCCGGGCCGCCGCGCGCTCGCCGGCCGCCGGCTGCCGCTCGCCACGCAGATCATCGGCGTCGCGGCCGTCGCCGTCGTGTTCTCGCTGGCGGTCGGCGGCTTCGCCGTGGCGCAGATGTCGCAGATCCGGTCGATGACCAGCGCGATGTCGACGGCGGACGCGACCGTCAACGGCGCGCTGTCGCGGTTCCAGGCCGCCCTGTGGAACGTCCGCATGCTCACCGGCATGGTCGCGACGTACCCGGCGGGGTCGAAGGACGGCGAGATCCAGAAGATCGAGGACGGGTACGGCGCGGTCGAGGCGGCGGCGGACGACCTGGAGCAGGCGTACCGGACCTCCTTCGGGACCGTGCCCGCCGGCTGGGACGAGTACACCACCGCGTGGGTCGAGTACCGGCAGATGCTGGAGACCGAGCTGATGCCGCTGGCGGAGGCGGACGACCACGCCGGGTTCGCCGAGCTGCGCGACGGCGGTGCCGGGGCCAAGGGCACGGCGCTCGTCGAGAGCGTCTCGACCGTGCAGGACGAGATCGCGGCGACGATCGCGAGCGAGGCCGACGACGTGGCGGCCCGGACCGCGCAGGCCATCGTCGTGACGTGGATCGGGCTGGGTGTCGGCGCTGTGGCGGCGATCGCGGTGGCGGTGCTGATCGCCCGGCGGATCCGCGCGGCTGCCGCGGCGGTGCGCACCTCGCTGGTGGCCATGGCGGACGGCGACCTGACGGTGCCCGCCGACGTGTCGTCGCAGGACGAGATCGGCGACATGGCGCGCGCGCTCGGCGAGGCGCAGGTGGCGCTGCGGGCGACGGTCGGCGGGGTGCGCGACTCGGCGCAGGCGGTCGCCGCGGCGGCGGAGGAGCTCTCCGCGGCGTCCAGCCAGGTCTCCGCGGGTGCCGACGAGACGTCCGCGCAGGCGGGGGTCGTCGCGGCTGCCGCGGAGCAGGTGTCGCGCAACGTGCAGACGGTCGCGGCGGGTGCCGAGCAGATGGGGGCGAGCATCCGGGAGATCGCGCAGAACGCGTCGCAGGCGGCGAAGGTCGCGGGTCAGGCGACGTCGGCGGCGGCCACGACGAACGAGCAGGTTGCGCGCCTGGGGTCCTCGTCGCAGGAGATCGGGAACGTGGTGAAGGTGATCACGTCGATCGCGGAGCAGACGAACCTGCTGGCGCTGAACGCCACGATCGAGGCGGCGCGGGCCGGTGAGGCGGGCAAGGGCTTCGCGGTCGTGGCGGGCGAGGTGAAGGAGCTGGCGCAGGAGACCGCGAAGGCGACGGAGGACATCGCCCGGCGGGTCGAGGCGATCCAGGGCGACACCACCGGTGCGGTGGCGGCGATCGGGGAGATCTCGCAGATCATCGCGTCGATCAACGACTACCAGCTGACGATCGCGTCGGCGGTGGAGGAGCAGACCGCCACGACCAACGAGATGTCCCGCTCGGTGGCCGAG
>JACXUT010000115.1 GCA_014763765.1 Micrococcales bacterium | reverse complement strand
GGCCACGCGGGCGGCGGGGGTAGGGTCGCGGGCGGCCGTGGGCGCCGCGGTTCGTCCGGCTCGGGTGGCCTTCGGCCCAGTGCCGGAGAATGCGTGGACGACCTTTGGCAGGGTTCAGACCAAGGGATCGCCATTGCCTGGCTTCAAGGGTGGTTCAAGTTATAGGAATACTGGCCAAGCCGGCAGTCAGGCGCTTCCACGTTCGACGGGAGGAGGAGATCCGATCACGTACCGAGAGTGGGATATCAATCCAAACGTGAAGGGTGTAGACCGTGGACCTGAGCGCATCGTGACAGGTAGTGATGGTTCTGCCTACTACACGAATGACCACTACGGATCATTCACGCAGTTCTGGGCGGGTGGCTGATGGACCCCCGGTCTCTGCTCCAGATCCACGGGTCAGCGCCGCTGATGCTGCTTCGTGGCACTCAGAGACGCGCGGCTGAGGAGATGTCCGGGTGGAGGGAGGCTGGTCTGGAGGTGAGGCTCCTTCGAGGCCGAAAGATGCGCACTGTGAGCCGGCTCTTCGACGAAGTCTCGGCGGCCCTCCAGTTCCCATACTATTTTGGCGGCAACTGGGCGGCGTTCGAGGAGTGTTTATCCGACTTGGACTGGGTGCCGTCGCGCGCAGGCGCTGTGGCCGTGGTCATCGACGCAGACGAGGTGCTGCTTGAAGAGCCCGATGCTGAGATGACGGTCCTGGTGCAGGCCTTGCACCAGGCTTCGGCGACATACGCCGAACCGATCAACTTGGGCGAGTGGTGGGACCGCCCCGCTCTGCCGTTCCACGTCGTCCTCCAGGCGGCGGCCGACAGGGAGGATCTGGTGCGTCGCCGCTGGGGGGCTTCGGGTGCGGCACTCTCCGCTCTGAGCTGATCGGCGAGCGCCGGCGACATGACCCGGTGGTGGCGTGGGTCCCGATGGGGTTGATCCCTGTACAGGGTGAACCGCTGCGGCTGGACCCGCGGCCTCGTCCGCTCACCCGTCCCCCCGTCGCGCGCTGGCCTCCTGCCCGCGGACCTGCGCGGCCGGTGGTGACCCTGCCGCGCCTGCGACTGATCCCGGTTCCGTACGGGGAGGACTTGTACAGCCCGGCGTACGACGTGGGGGAGGTCGTCGGGCCGGCGCTCGTCACCTGGGGGGCCCGGTGGTCAGGAGGTGCGCCTCACCACCTCGACCAACGCGAGCACCAGCACCCGGTCCTACAGCTTCAACGGCCAGGTCGTGGCGATGCGAACCGGGAAGTCGGGGTATGGCGCGCGGGGGCAGTCGACCGTTCGAACCGTAGAATCTACGGGAGAAATGCGTCAAGTGTTCGCGGCCTGGTCGGTGGGTGCAGAGCGCATGCCACCACGGGGCCCCTTATCCCAGAGGTGTATAGACTGCCAGACGGCGGGGTTCTCCAGTGGCGGACAGGATCCACAACCGGTGGCCTTACCATCGACTTCTTCCCTTCTAGCGGCCCAGCGCGAAAGGTCCACCTTGTGGATGGTGCCCCTTGATAGAGGAGAGCCGAGCCGTCGCTGATCTGCTGGAGCAGGGCCTCGTCGACTGGGTCTCGCTGCAAGAGGTCGTCTGGTACTCGACGCACGGCGTGATGGACGGCGGTACGAGAAGACTCACGCGACGTGTATTGAGTCGGCTCTTCACCGATGACCTCATGGTGCCGGGCAGACTCGGAGCGAGCGGCTTCGAGGACTGGAGTCCCCCGCGCTCCGAATGGACTGATCGAGCGACGAGCGAACTGGAACGCTTCGGTTGGGCGCCGATGGGAGACGGTTTGTGGCTTCGGCTGACGAGGCGGGGACGCATGATGGCCGAAGGTCGGCTTTGATTGTCACTGTCGGCCCGAGCGAACCTGTCCGGGACCGACGGTCTGCGTCCGCCCGGAGGGTTTGACGAGCGGGTCGCGCGATCGGGGTGATACGAGCCGCGACAGGTCACCGGGCGAGTGGCACGCACGGGGCTATCGTCCGAGCGCACCGTAACTCGAGCGCCGTCGTCCACTCGGGTCGAACTGCTGGACGGGGACCTTGTGCAACTTCGGACCACCATGTCGCGTAGTCCGCGCACGGAGGCGACCAGCGACGTGAGGACTCCCCGAGTCGACATCACGAAACTGAAGTTCAACCCATGACTCCGGATGAATCGGGGTGAGTGGTGAGACCGGTCGTCGGGCAGGGTCAGTGCCTGTTGTGCTCCGCGAGGACGGCCAGGGCCTGCTCGCGTGTCGCGACGTACGTGACCGGGAACCCGGTCTTCGTCGACAGCCGCTGCATCTGGATGGCGACGAGGGGGTTCGAGGCGATGAAGGCGCACCAGGTCAGCCCGTTGCGCACGGCCTCGGCCATCATCGCCTCGTGGGTGCGCTGGACCCGCTCCGCCTGCGCGGGGTGGGCGCTGAAGTCGACGAGGAACGTCCAGCCGGGCCGGTTCTCCCGGTACGCGGCCGAGAGGGTGCTGACGTAGTCGTCGCAGGTGGCGTCGCTCCACAGCCCGACGCAGACGTCGGAGAGCCGGTTGAGCGTCCGGTCCCAGGAGATGTCGAAGTAGCCCTCGCCGCCCGTGGTGGGGAGCCGCAGGTCCGCCGTCTCCCGCGTCATCGCGGTTCCCATGCGCGCGATCTCGCCGACGGCGACCCGGCTGTGCTCGGCCGCCTCGGCGTTGGAGCGGGCCAGGTCGACGACCTTCGTGATCGCGGACGCGATCTGGCTGACCTCGACCGAGACCCCTTGCGTGGTCTGGCTGACCTGCTGCGTGGTCTGGCTCTGCTCCTCGACGGCGGAGGAGATCGTCAGCTGGGACTCGGAGATCTGCTCGATGATCCCGCTGACCTCCTGGATGGCGGTGACCGCCTGGGCGGAGTTCTCCTGGATCCGGCTGAGCATCTCGGTGATCTCCTCGGTGGCGCGCGCCGTCTCCTGCGCCAGGCTCTTCACCTCGGAGGCCACCACCGCGAAACCCTTGCCGGCGTCGCCGGCCCGGGCCGCCTCGATGGTCGCGTTGAGCGCGAGGAGGTTGGTCTGCCCGGCGATCGAGGTGATGGTCTGGATGATGTCGCTGATCCGGGCGGTCGAGTCGCCGAGCGTGGTGATGGTCGACGCGGCGGTCGTGACGGACTCCACCGCCCGTCGCGCGACCTGCGAGGCGGCCGACGTGGTCCCGGCGATCTCCGTGATCGAGGCGCGCAGCTGCTCGCTGGCGGCGGCGACCAGCTCGATGCTCTGGGACACGCCCTGCGCGGACGCCTCGATGGTGCTGGCCTGCTCGCTCGTGCCCCGCGCACCGTCGCTGATCGTCTCGCCGATGATGCCGAGCTCCTCGCCGGCGATCGTCAGGAGCTTGGCCTCGGGAGCGATGGTGCCGAGCGACCCGCCGAGACGGTCGAACGCGGCACCGAGGAGCGGGGCCAGACCCAGGGGGTCGCCCTCGGCCCGCAGCTCGGCGACCCGGGTGAGGTCGCCGGTGCACGCCGCGGCGGCGAGGGTGCGCACGCGCTCGAGGGACTCGGCGACGCGGCGCTGCTGGAGCACCGCCAGGACGACGACGGCGACCGCGCCCACCGCGACGGCAGCCCACCCGGCGGCGGAGGCGCTCGAGGTGCCGGCGACCACGCACAGGGCCACGACCGCCACACCCGTGTGCGTCCAGCGGAGCCCGGGGAGCCGGGGCGAGGAGGGGCGAGCCGGCGTGACAGCGGCGGCTGCCGGCTTCTGGGCGATGACAGTCACGATGGCTCCAGCGGTCGATCGGGTCGACGAGTATCCCTCTCCTCGGTCACCCCGCCGGACAGCTGAGGAATTCTCCCGCGCGGTGGCGGGTGAAAGTGCGGCCCGGCGCGACCTCACCTATTCGGCCGCCGATGCTGCTGAGACCGACGAAAAAGCCGATCGTCGGCGCGGGCGCCGTCCTCGGGCCGAGGATCAGTCGCCGTAGCGGCCGAGGATCGCGGCCATCTCAGCGGTCGTGTCGGCGAGCAGTCGCTGGAGCCGGGCGAGCTCGCTGAAGTGCGCACTCAACGAGTCCCAGTACCCGCGTCCGCCGGCGAGACGCGCCGGATCGGCGAGATCGCGCTCCATCACGACCGTCTGGCCCACCGTCTTGACCTGCGCGACCGTCGCGACCACGAGGTCGGCCAACATGGCGAACCGCTGCGCGTCCTCAGCACTGAGCCGCGCGGCCTCGGGGTTCTCCTCGCCCATGCACACAGCGTGCACCGCCCGGGCCCTTCGTGTGCGGAAACAGCGCCGAGGCGCCCGTCCGCGGAAGAATTGTGGGCCGTCCGCGACCGCCGTCCGCCGAATTGTCCAGACGCTGGAGCAAATTCCGTGGCGCATCAGGTCACCGGTTCGCCCGCATTTCGGCACATCGGCGTGGGTGATTCCTCGTCCTGGATCTCAAGCCGCCGGGCGCGATGTCGATGAGCGGCCCAGTGCAGTCGTCGGGCACACGTCCGTCGACACGATCTGACCGACCCGAGGGGTGAAGAGGATGGTGGAGGACATCGTGGAACATGGTGTGCGCGGCAAGCGGTGGACCCCGGGCGACCTCGGCATCAACGTCAAGGTGCTCAGTGCGGTGGCCATCGCCGCCGTGGTGGCCCTGCTCGTCGGTGCGCTCGGGCTGGTGGGCCTGAGCCGAGCCAACACGGCCGCCGACGAGCTGTACGAGCACGGGTTCACCGGGCTCCAGCACGTCTCGGACATGCGTTCGGCCACCATCCAGATGCGCACCGACGTCGCCAGCCAGGCGATCGCACAGACCGACGACCTCATGAACACGTACGAGGAGGCGGTCGCCGGGGACGAGCAGGCGGTCCGTGATGCCGCCGCGCGCCTGGGCGAGCTCCCGCTCGTCGCGTCCCAGCGCACGGCTCTGCAGGACTTCCTGAGCAACCTCGACGCCTACGCGAAGGTCCGGGACGAGCGTCTGCTGCCGCTCGGGCGGCAGAACGACTACGTGGCGTGGATGGACGTCCGCGCCACGGAGGCTCAGCCGATCATCGACGCGATGATGGCTGACCTGGCCACGGTCGTCGAGGAGCAGAACTCGGTGGGTGCAGCTGCGGCCGCGGCTGCGACGTCGGCCTTCGAGACCAACCGCACGCTCGTGGTGGTGGCGCTCGTCGTGGGTCTCGTCCTCGCGCTCGGCGTCGCGGTGGTGGTCGCGCGCTCGATCGTGCGGGCACTGCGCCGGGTGGGCGACGTGTGCGCCGCCCTGCAGCGGGCGGACCTCACCGTGCGGGCGGACCTGACCTCCCGCGACGAGGTGGGGCGCATGGGCGCGGCCCTCGACAGCGCGGTGGACAACCTGCGTGCGGTGCTGTCGGCGGTCGACTCCTCGGCGGTGTCGCTCGCGGGGGCCGTCGAGGAGTTCAGCGCGACGACCGGCCAGATCACGGCCTCCGCGCAGCAGACGTCCCACCAGGCGGGCACCGTCTCGGTCGCCGCGGACCAGATCAGCCGCAACATCCAGACGGTGGCGGCGGGGTCCGAGCAGATGGGCGCCTCCATCCGGGAGATCGCGCAGAGCGCCTCGCAGGCGGCCAAGGTCGCCACGCAGGCCGTGGACTCGGCCCACGAGGCCAACACCACCGTGACGCGCCTCGGTGACTCCAGCCGGGAGATCGGGAACGTGGTGAAGGTGATCACGTCGATCGCGGAGCAGACGAACCTGCTGGCGCTGAACGCGACGATCGAGGCCGCGCGTGCCGGGGAGGCGGGCAAGGGCTTCGCGGTCGTGGCGGGCGAGGTCAAGGAGCTGGCGCAGGAGACGGCGAAGGCGACGGAGGACATCGCCCGGCGGGTCGATGCGATCCAGGGCGACACCGAGTCCGCGGTCCGGGCGATCGGCGAGGTCTCCGACGTCATCTTCACCATCAACGGCTTCCAGGAGACGATCGCCGCCGCGGTGGAGGAGCAGACCGCGACCACCAACGAGATGAACCGCAACGTCGCCCAGGCCGCGAGCGGCTCCGGCGAGATCGCCCAGAACATCGCGGAGGTGGCCGGTGCCGCGGACGTCACCTCCGGGGCGGTGGACCAGGCCGAGAGCGCGGTCCAGGAGCTGGCCCGCATGTCGAGCGACCTGCGCGACGTCGTGGGGCGGTTCACGGTCTGACCCGGAGCCCCGTCGTGCGGGCCGGCCCTCCCCCCCGGCCGGCCCGCACGACGGACCCTCGCGCGCGACACCGTCGATGTCGCGGACACGGGACCCCACGGGCTGCTCGAGGTCATGTGGGCGTCCGCCGGTGTCGGCCTCCCGTCCGGGACCACCGCTGAGCTGCAGGTGTGGCACCACCTCCCGCGTGAACGGCGCCGACGCGCACGCCCCTCAGGGACCGCTGACCGGGACGCCGGTCGACGCGTCGCGGGCCACTCGGGCTCCGGGCAGCGCGCCCGGGTGCTGGGGCGGCGAGGCCGCTCGCGGGCCCCTCGATCCGCCGAGGAGGTCGAGGGTGAACTGCTCGGGTGGCGCGGGACGTCCGAGCGCCCAGCCCTGGGCGGAGTCGCAGCCGAGCTCCGTCAGCAGGTCGAGGGTGGCGACGTCCTCCACGCCCTCGGCCACGACGTGCATGCCGAGGGCGTGCCCGAGGTCCACCGTCGACCGCAGGATCGCCGCGCACACGGGGTCCGACACGGCGGGGGCCACGAACGCGCGATCCACCTTCAGGACGGTGAACGGCAGGCGGCGCAGGTAGTCCAGGGACCCGTACCCCACGCCGTAGTCGTCCACCGCGAGCTGGACGCCCAGCGCCGCCAGTGCGCGCAGCGTCTGCTCGCCCCGGGGGACGTCGCGCATCGCCATGGTCTCGGTCACCTCGAGCGCGAGGGCGGAGGCCGGCAGCCCGTGCCGGTCGAGCGCGGCGCGGACGTCGGTCACGAGCCGCGGGTCGTCCACGTCGTGCGCGGAGACGTTCACCGCGACGACGAACCCGGGAACGGTCGCGCGCCAGGTCGCGCACCACCGCAGAGCGGCGTCCATCACGGCGAGCGTGACCGGCCGGATGAGCCCGGTCCTCTCCGCGGCGGGTACGAAGGCGGCGGGCCCGAGCAGCCCGTGGACGGGGTGCTGCCAGCGCACGAGCGCCTCGGCCCCCAGGGTCTCGCCCGTGGCGAGCGCCGTCACCGGCTGGAACTCCACGACGAGCTCGCCGCGCTGCACGGCTGCCACCAGGTCGCGCAGCAGCTCGGTGCCGGTCGCACCCGCGCCGGTGCGCCCCGCCGGGGCCGGCTCGTCCCGTGCGACGCGTCCGCTGCGTCGCCGGGCGGACCACAGGGCGACGTCGGCACGCCGGGCGAGCTCCGGCAGGGTCACGGGGACCCCGGGGGCGACGGCGATCCCGACAGCGGCACCGGTGGTCAGGTCCATGCCGTTCACGGCGACGGTCCCCCCGAGCCGGGCGAGGACCTGCTCGGCCTGGGCGTCCGCCGCGGTCTCGTCCGCCACGCTGGTCGAGAGCGCGAACAGGTCCCGGCTGACCCGGACGGCGAGGGCGTGCGGGGGAGCCACCTCCTCCAGCTCGCGTGCGACGGCCCGCAGCATGTCGTCCGCCGGCTCGTGCCCGAGCGTCTCGACGACGTCCCGGTACCCGTCCAGACCGATCAGCAGGAGCGCCGGCCGCCCGCGGGCCGGGTCGTGGGCCCGGCGCGACTCGATGTGGTTCCGCAGGCCGGCGACGTTGGCCAGTCCGGTGAGCGGGTCGGTGACCGCGTCGCGCGCGAGGCGGACGTTCTTCTCCCGGAGGTCGGCCAGGACGCCCCAGAAGCGCGTCATCATCGCCGCGACCATGAGGACGCCGATCGTGCTGACCTCGACGACCGGGATCGACCTGCCGGTGACGTCGGCCGCGATCAAGGTGATCGGCACGACGCTCGCGGACAGGGCCATGAGCACGAAGTGCATCCCGCTGAGCTCACTGCTGGGTCCGGGCGCGTCACCGCCGCCCGTGGCCTGCCGTCGAGCGGCGCCGGCGAGCGTGACGTACCCGATCAGCCACAGCGAGTCCACGAGGTGCAGCCGGCCGGCGATGACCGGCTGCGTCTGCCCGACCTGGAAGAGCACGTCGGCCACCAGGATCACCGCGACGGCCACGAGCGTGAGCCGGTAGGCGCTGCGGCGTCGACCGACGGCGCTGCTGCTGCGCGCGAGCGTGACGATCAGCAGGGCGTCACCGATCGGGTAGACCGCGCCGACCAGACCTGCTGCGGGGTCCGCCTGCCACACGCGCACCGCGGGGACCAGCACCAGCAGCCACAGCGCGAGCAGGAGGCCGCCGACCATGAGGAACGCGTCCAGCCACCAGACGGGACGACGACCCGGTGGGGCAGGGAAGGCCCGGATCAGCCCCGCCGCCAGGAGGGGGTAGCTGGTGAGGTAGGCGAGGTCCGCGACCGACGGGTACGGCGGGACGTCGGTCCCCAGCTCCAGGACCGTCCACACCGCATCGCCCAGCACCCACGCGCCGACACCCAGCAGCAGCAGCGCCCAGGCCCGCCGCGGCGCCCCGGTCATCTGCCGCTGGGCCCGGAGCACGGCGACCGCGGCACCGACCGCCACGACGACGAACACCACGTCACGGGGCGGGCCGTCGGGCAGCACGGCGTGAAGCGCGATCGCGCCCGCACCCGCACTCAGCGCGAGGTGCCCCCGGCCGCGTCGCCTCCCCATGCACCGCGCCATCGGCACCGCCTGACGGCACTTGACCCGGCGGGCGGAGATTCATCCGCGTGGACGAGCCGGTCGCGGGGCTTCGCCTCGGGGGCACGCGGACCCCCCGCCCGGCGTCACCCGACGGTCAGCGGACGGCCGGGAACAGCTCCGCGATCAGGTGCCGCCGGGCCAGCGCGGCGGCACCCTCCACCGTGGCGGCGCCCCCCAGCGCGCTCGGCAGCACCTCGGTGTGGCCGGACAACCCCGCGAGCTCGCTGCGGACCCAGCGCACGACCAGCGGGTGCTCGCCGACGGGCCCGCCGAGCACCACCACCTCCGGGTCGAGCACGGCGACGAGGGCCGTGACCACCCGCGCCACCTCGCGCGCGTGCTCGCGCAGCGCGGCGACCGCTGCGGGATCGCCGGTCTCGGCCCGGGCGAGCAGGGCATCGATCTGTGCCCGCAGGTCGCCCGACGCCGGGCGGCCGCGAACGCGCGCGACGAGCGCGGCGGCGCCGAGGTGGCGCTCCGCTCCGAGCTCTTGGGGTGCCCGGTCAGGTGCCCAGGGGAAGGGCAGGTCGGCGACCTCTCCGGCGCCGCCGCGCGCGCCGTGCACGAGGGTGCCGCCGACCACGACGCCGGCGCCGATCCGCTCGCCCACCTGCAGGAAGACCGCGTCCTTCCGTCCGGCGGCGACGCCCTGCGCGGTCTCGGCCAGCACGGCGCAGTTGACGTTGTTCTCCGCGAGCACCGGGACGCCTGCGGGCAGCCCGAGGCGGGCCAGCACCTCCTCCGCGGCCAGGCCGCCCAGCGACGGACCCTCGCGTCCGGTGAGCCGGTGGTCGGCCCGCACCGGCTTGGGCAGCGCCACCGCGACCGCGCGCAGCGGGCCGGACGCTGCCAGGCCGGTCAGCAGCCCGGCGAACGCGTCGGACGCGGTCTCCAGCAGCCGCTCCACGGATCCTGCTTGCCGGAGCGTGGCGTGCCGTTCACCGAGCCGCGCGCCGCCGACGCCGCGGGCGGCGAGCCGGACCTGGGCGTTGCCCAGGTCGATGCCCACGGTCCACCCGGCCGCGGGCGACACGGCGTAGACCGCCGGGGACCGCCCGGCGGCGCCCGAGCGCGGCGCTCGCGGCACGACCAGCTCCGCACGCTCGAGCTCGGCGACCGCGAGGGAGACCGTGGGCTTCGACAGGCCCAGGCGGGTGCTGAGCTCGGGGCGGGTGGCCGGGCCGCCGTCGACGAGCGCCAGGCCGACCACCTGGGCGGTCGCCGACAGCTCGGGCAGGGGTGCTGCCGGCCGCGGGTGGACGGCACGCCCCTCGTCGGCCGGGCGGGCCGCCGACGCAGCCGGGTCGCCCGGGTCGGCGCGACGCTCGACGGAGATCCCTCCGGGCAGGGCGAGCGTCCGCGTCGGACGCGGGCCGGGGGCTGACCGGACGAGCAGACCGGGGAGCTGCACCGTGCTGCGTCGCTCGTGGCGCACGTCGAGCTCGGCGATCTCGGCGGGGAGCGGCTCGACGGGTAGTCCGGCGATCACCCGCCGCGCCAGCTCCTGCGCGCCGGGGCCCACCACGATGGCGCCCGGCAGGAGGCCTGCGACGACGCGCACCCAGCAGGCACGGACGACGTCCGGAGGGTCCTGCGCCGTCCGGCCGGAGTACACACCGCGGGCGAGCCGCACCAAGGTGCCGCGGCGCACCGCCCGGCTGAGCACCGCCGGGTCGGCCTCGCCCGCGAGCACGACGTCCGCCCAGTCCCGCTGCATGGCTGCTCCCTGGTCAAGGTCGGTCGACGCGATCAGCTCCGCCGCGCCGAGGACGAGCCGACGGCGTGCCTGCTGCTTGACCACGGCGACGCTTCTTGACCATGTGCCGCCATGATGCGGCGCCGATCCTAGCGTCCCCTCTCGTAAGGGCACTTGCCTAACGAAGCCGAGAGGTGCGACCAGCGATGACGCCGCACGAAGTCCTCATCCCCTTCCGCGACGGCGTCCGGGCACAACCGGACGCGGTCCGGGCCACGGTCGGCCGGACCGCCGACTGGCTCGCGGAGCGCGCGTCCGCGCCCCGTCCCGACGGAGTCCTCCTGGCGGGCATCGGCGCCTCGCACGCCGTGCTCGCGGCTCCGGTGCGCGAGCTGCGCCGCGGCGGCGTCCCGGCGTTCCGGTCGACGGGCGACGACCTGCCGCCGGGGTCGCCCGTGCCGGCCGACCTCACGGTCGCCGTCTCCCAGTCGGGTCGCAGCCCCGAGACGCTGGACGCGGCCACCCGCGGGCCGCGCAGCCTCGCGGTGGTCAACCAGCCCGCATCGCCCCTGGCCTCCGCGACCGACGACGTCCTGTTCCTCGGGGGCCTGGTGGACTCCGGGATGTCGTCGGTCGCGGTCGCCGCGACCGCGGTGGCGCTCGGCATGCTCGTCGAGCAGCGCGTGCACGGCGCCGTCTCCGCGGTGTGGGAACGGCTGCCGGACGCGCTGCACGCCGTGCTCGAGGAGGGGGCCACGGCACGCACGGTCGCCGCGTTCGCCGCCCGGGCGGCCGGGCTCGGCTGCGTCGACGTGGTCGGGCGGGCCGCGAGCGCCGGTGCCGCCGAGCAGGGCGCCCTGCTGCTCCGCGAGGGCCCGAAGGTGCCCTCCCTCGGCGCCACGACGCGCACCTACCTGCACGGCATGACCGACGCGGTCGGCCGCGTGGCGCACGTGCTGGTCGGCGGCGGTCGGGAGGCGGCGCTGGGTGCTCAGCTGGCCGAGCACGACGTCCCGGTGCTCCTGGTCACCGACGAGGACGTGGTGGTGCCGGCGGGTGTCGGCGCGGTGCGGTTGCCGACCCTGCCGCCGCTCGCCGCGGTGGTCACCGAGGTGGCCGTGCTGCAGCTGCTCGCCCTGGAGCTCGGGTCGGTGCTCGGCACGGACGTGGACGCCGGGGTGCTGACCCGGGTCGACACCAAGGTGACCACCGACGTGGTCGGCGGGGCTGACCGGTGAGCCACCTCGTGGCCGGCGTCGACGTCGGCGGGACCAAGACCCGCGTGCGGGTGGAGACCGCCGACGGGCACGAGGTCGCGGACGCGACCGCCCCCACCACCGGCTGGCGCGGCACGTCCTTCGAGGGGAAGGCCGAGCTGATCGCCCAGCGGCTGTCCGCGCTCGCCGAGCCCCTGACGGCGGCAGGCCTGGCAGCGGTCGCCGTCGGGGCCCACGGCTGCGACCTCGAGGAGGAGAGCGAGGAGCTGCGCTCGCGGCTCGAGGAGCGGCTGCCCGGCGTCCTGTGCGTCGTGGTGAACGACGCCGAGCTGGTCGCGCCCGCGGCCGGGTCCCCGGAGGCGGTGGGACTGATCGCCGGGACCGGCTCGGTCGCGGTCGGCCGCACCCCTGACGGGCGTCGGGTCCACGCCGGTGGCTGGGGCTGGGTCGTCGGGGACGAGGGCGGCGCCGCCGGGATCGTGCGGGAGGCGGTGCGTGCGTCCCTGCGCGCCGTCGAGGACGGCCGCCGCGACCCCCTGCCGGAGCAGCTCTGCCGGGCGCTCGCGGTCGAGCACCCGCTCGACCTGCCCGGACTGCTCGTGGCGCAGGACCCCGCGACGTGGAGCGCGCACGCAGCCCTGGTCTTCGACGCCGCGGCCGCCGGCTCGGCCGTCGCGGAGCAGCTCGTGGCAGAGGCCGGCGAGGCGCTCGCCGACCTGGTGCACCGGGTCGTCTCGCGTGGAGCACGCGCCACCCGGGTCGTCGCCGCAGGCGGCGTGGTGGTGTCCCAGCCGGCGCTCCGCGACGCCCTGCGCGCCGGCCTCCGCGCCCGGGACCTGCCCCTGCCCGTCGACCTGCTCGACGCACCACCCGTCGCCGGTGCGCTCGCCCTGGCACGCACCGCCCTCGACCGCACCTCCCTCTCCCCACGAAAGGCACTGCGATGACGCAGCCCTCCCCGTCCCCGACCACCACCAGCGCCGCGGC
>JACXUT010000351.1 GCA_014763765.1 Micrococcales bacterium | reverse complement strand
AGACGACGGCGAGCACCGCGGCCGCGTCGGGTCACCATTCCCACGCGTGCTCGGCGTCGGCTCTCCGTCCGCTCCTTCGGCTCACGTGACGCGGGCGCGAGGAGAGTCGGCGGCTTTCCGCATGCGTGCGCGGCACACGCGCCGCGGGGTAGACTCCTGCGGTTGCCTCGGCGAGGGACGTCGGACGGTCGCTCCACGACCCGTCGGCGGTCCGGCGGACGGCGCGTCCCGCACCCCCCGGGTGCCGCGGACACGGCCGCGCGGACCGCGTCGGATCGAGACCACCGATCTCCGTGATCGACTGGGTGGTCCGCCTCCGCGTGCCCGTCCAGCGTCCCGCGTCGAGGCCACCACACCGTCTCGCCCGTCATCCTCTGCTTCTTGGGAGTCACCGTGTCCGAGGTCAAGCTCGTCGCCACCACCCGTACCGAGTTCGGCAAGGGCGCCGCGCGCCGCCTGCGCCGTGCCCACCAGATCCCCGCCGTCCTCTACGGGCACGGCACCGAGCCGGTGCACGTCGCGCTGCCGGGTCACGAGACCATGCTCGCCGTCAAGCAGGCGAACGCCCTGTTCGAGATCGAGCTCGAGGGCAAGGCCACGCTGGCGCTCGCCAAGGACGTGCAGCGCGACCCGGTCAAGAACGTCATCGAGCACGTCGACCTGCTGATCGTCCGCCGCGGCGAGAAGGTCACGGTCGAGGTCCCGGTCACGGTCGTGGGCGAGTCGGCCCCCGGCACGATCCACATCGTCGAGACCCAGACGCTGACCCTCGAGGCCGAGGCCACGCACCTGCCGGAGCACGTCGAGGTCTCCATCGAGGGCCTCGAGGCCGGCACCGCGCTGACCGCCGGCGAGCTGGCCCTCCCGACGGGCTCCGTGCTCGAGGGCGACGCCGAGCAGGTCATCGTGACCGTCACCGTCCCGACCGTCTCCGCCGAGGACCGCGCCGCGGACGAGGCCGAGGCCGCCGAGGCCGCCGCGGAGTGATCCGCCCGGCGCGCCCCCGTGCGGGGAGCGCGCCGACCACGCTGGGGACGCCCGGTACCGTGCGACGGTGCCGGGCGTCCGGCATGCGGGGCACCCGCGGGTGCCCGTGACGACGAGAGGGAGTGGCGTCGCGATGAGCGAGGGGCGCTGGCTGGTGGTCGGCCTCGGGAACCCGGGTCCGCAGTACGCCGGCAACCGGCACAACGTCGGGCAGATGGTGCTCGACGAGCTGGCGCGGCGCGCGGGCGCGTCGTTCGGGTCGAAGGGCGGCGTGCTGTCCCGGCGCCCGCAGGCGGCGACGGCGGAGGTGCGCATCGGCACGCTGCCCGGGGGAGCGCCCGGTCCGCGGGCCGTCCTGGCGAAGCCGACCACGTTCATGAACACCTCGGGCGGGCCGGTCGCCGCGCTCGCGCGGTACTACGACGTGCCGCCGGACCGGGTGGTGCTGGTGCACGACGAGCTCGACATCCCGTTCGGCGAGATCAAGCTGAAGCTGGGCGGCGGCGAGGGCGGCCACAACGGCCTGCGGGACACGTCGAAGGCGCTCGGGACGAAGGACTACCTGCGGGTGCGGGTCGGGATCGGCCGGCCGCCGGGGCGGATGGACGCGGCGGACTTCGTGCTGCGCG
>JACXUT010000114.1 GCA_014763765.1 Micrococcales bacterium | reverse complement strand
CTCCCGGACCCACGTCTCCCGGTTCGCCGCGATCTCGTCGAGCGGCACGGTGTACGGCTCGTCGGCCAGCGGCGCCCACTGCGCCCAGTCCTCCGGCAGGTCCACCGCCGAGCTCACCGGGTACATGTACATCGACCCGGGGATGTCGGCCTGCACCGCGTCCGACAGCAGCCAGTCCACCAGCCGGCGCGCGCCCTCGGGGTTCTGCGCGCCCGCGAGGACGCCGGCGTACTCGACCTGCCGGAAGCAGGTGCCGAGCAGCGCGCCGGTGGTCGGCTCGCCGCCGCCCTCGGGGATCGTCTCGGGCGGCGACGACGCGTACGACAGCGCGATCGGCCGGGAGCCGCCGCCGCCCCCGCCGGAGAAGTCGGTGTAGTACGCGTCCGACCAGCCCTCCGCGACCTTCAGGCCGTTCGCCGTGAGGTCACGCCAGTACTGCTGCCAGCCGTCCTCGCCGAACGCCCCGACGGTCGCCAGCAGGAACGCCAGCCCGGGGCTGGACGTCGCGGCGTTCGTCACGACGGTCAGGTCCCGGTACGCGGGGTCCGTCAGGTCCTCGAGCGTCGCCGGCTCCGGGACGCCCCGGTCGGCGAACCAGGCGTGGTCCACGTTGAGGCACACGTCGCCGAGGTCGACGGCGGTCAGCGACCCCGAGTCGTCGGGGGCGTACGGCTCCGCGTCGGCCGCGGCCGGCACCTGCGACGTGTAGGGCTCCAGCACGCCCTCGTCGATCGCCCGCGACGCGAACGTGTTGTCGATCCCGTAGACGACGTCGCCCAGCGGGGCGTCCTTGGTCAGGATGAGCTGGTTCACCAGCGCCCCGCCGTCACCGGGCGCGACCTGCGTGACGGTCAGCCCGGTGTCCGCCTCGAACTGCTCGAGCAGCCCGTCGCTGACGTGGAACGAGTCGTGGGTGACCAGCGTGACCGACCCGCCCGCCGTGCCGTCCCCGCCCGCGGACCCGCCGGACGGCGACCCGCCGGTGGCCGAGCAGGCCGTGAGGGCCAGGGCCGCGACCCCCAGGGCCGCGGTGTGCCGGATGGTCCGGCGTGCTGCGCGCGTGCGCGCCATGCGTCCTCCTCGATGTGCAACCGAGGGGGTCGCCGCGCGTCGTCCGCCCGCGCGCGCTGCCGCACCCGTGCCGACGACACGAGGCGACTGAGATCCCGACTCCCTACGCCGGTGCTAACCGGATCAGGTGCGAGGGTCTGCGGTTCCGTCCGCACTCTCAGCGTCGGTCGGGCGCCACCTCGCGGCGGCGGTCCGGGACGCTCCCCTGTCGTTCGGGGCCGACCCTACACCGACGCCCCCAGCCGCCGCCCCCGCGCGACTGCGTGCGCCCGGGTGACCTGCGGTGCGGCACCCGCGGGGCTAGCGTGGGGCGCAGCACGCACGCGCCCGCACGACACCGCACCGACGCAGCAGGAGGAACCGTGGCCGACGAGGAGACCCAGTCCACGTTCGCGAAGATCACCGGCCTGGTGGTGGCGGGCGCGGTCGCGTGGCTCGCCGGGAAGGCCGTGGACGCCGCCTGGAAGGCCGCCGTCGGCCACAAGCCGCCGAAGCCGGAGGACGACGCCGACGACATCCGCATCGGCGAGGTGGTCGCGGCCTCCGTGATCACCGCCGGCGCGGTGACGCTGGCGCGGGTGTTCGCCACGCGCGGGACCAAGAAGTTCGTGCAGCGCGTCGACAGGAACCGGCACCTGCCGCACGCCTGACCAGGCACGGAGGTCCCCCTCCGGCCGACCTGCGCCCGGCTAGGCTCGAGCGTTCCGCTCGCCGACGAATGCGCAGGTCAGCCCGCCATGCCCGCGACGCCAGCCCGGCCCGCACGCCGCCGTGTCCACACCGTCGACGACGTGCTCGACCTCATGGACCACCTGTTCGCCGAGCAGGCCGACCGGTGGTCGGACCGGGGCGGCGCGGACTTCTGGGACCGGTTCTACGCCGACCGCGGCCGGGGCGTGCCGTTCTTCCGCTGGGCCCCGGACGAGAGCCTGGTGGCGTGGCACGCCGACGGCCGGCTGCCCCTCGGTCCGGGCACCCGGGTGCTGGAGCTCGGCTGCGGGCCCGGCCGCAACGCCGTCTGGCTCGCGCAGCAGGGCTGCACCGTCGACGCGCTCGACCTCTCGCAGGCGGCGCTGGACTGGGGACGGGAGCGGGCCGACGAGGCCGGCGTCGAGGTCCGGTTCGCCCGTGCGGACGTCCTCACGTGGCAGCCGCCGGCGGAGCAGTACGACCTGGTCTACGACTCCGGCTGCTTCCACCACCTGCCGCCGCACCGCCGGCTGACGTACCGCGGGCTGCTGGAGCGGACGGTGCGCCCCGGCGGGCGGTTCGGCCTGGCCTGCTTCGCGACCGGGCACGACGGGCGCGGCGGCACCGAGGCGGACGACGCCGACCTGTACCGCGAGAGCGGGCTCGGCGGCGGGCTCGCCTACGGCGCCGACGACCTGCGCCGCGCGTTCGGCTGGCTGGACGAGGTGGAGCTGCGCCGCATGCGGTCCGGCGACCCGGCGACGTTCGGCGAGGACTTCCTCTGGGCGGCGCTGTTCCGCCGGTGACGGCACACCGCCGGGGCGGGCACCGGACGCCCGCCGCCGGGGTCAGCCCCGGCGGCCGGACGCGCCCGGGGCGCCGTGCGCGTCGTCGTGGTCGTCGTCCTCGTCCCCGTCCCCGTCCTGCGTCCCCTCGCGCTCCGACGCGCGCTCCTGCGCCTCGGTGAGCTCGTCGACGACGAGCAGGTCGCGGCGCACCTTGCCCGTGCGGTAGCCCGCCCGCCCGACCAGGTGGGCCGCGACGGGCGCCGTGAGCATCTGGAACAGCGCCACCAGGATCAGCGCCCACACCGCGCCGCCGGACCGCAGCCGCAGCGACAGCCCGATGAGCACGAGCACGAGCCCGAGCACCTGCGGCTTGGTGC
The DNA here is from genome assembly GCA_014763765.1 of Micrococcales bacterium. Taxonomy (GTDB): domain Bacteria; phylum Actinomycetota; class Actinomycetes; order Actinomycetales; family Cellulomonadaceae; genus Cellulomonas. Next base: position 9,700 of record JACXUT010000114.1, on the reverse strand, counting down.
CGGCGTGCATCCGGGACAGCAGGTCGGGGAACCGCAGCACGCCGACGCCGGCCGCGAGCGCCAGCAGCGCACCGCCGATCAGGCAGACCGCCGCCACGACGTCCGCGACGGTGTCCGCGCTCATCGTCCGCTCCCCTGGCGCTCGTCGTCGGCGTGGTCCTCGTGCCCGTGCGCCGCCTCGTCGTGCACCACCTGCGCGTCCGCCTCCTGGGCGCGGCGCCGGCGGCGCTGCTCCTCGGCCTCCTCCTCGGCGCGGATGCGCTCGGCCTCCTCCTGCGCGATCTCCTCGCGGCTGCGCACGCGCCCCTCGCCCTCGGGCTCCACCGACGCGAACCGCGAGATGGTCACCGAGCCGACGAACCCGACGAGGGACAGCACGACGAGCACGGGCACCACGTCGGTGCGCCGGTCGATCGACGCGTAGAGCGCGACGACCGCGACCACGACGGTCACCACGATGTCGAGCGCGACCGTGCGGTCCAGCATCGACGGGCCGCGCTCCGCGCGGATCAGGGCCAGGGCGCCGGCGACGGTCAGCAGCGCGGCGCACAGCAGGTACACGACGGTCACGCGCCCACCTCCGTCCGGGGTGCCGGGCGCCGGGCCGTCCGGCGCGGGTGCGGGTCGAGGCCGGCGTCGCGCAGCTCGGAGTCCGACGCGAACGCCCGCAGCACGCGCTCCTCCTGGTCGAGCACCGCCTGCCGCGCCGCCTCCACGCCGCCGGACTGCTCGACGTCGAGCACGTGCAGGTACAGCATGCCGGTGAGCCGGTGCGCCTCCACGACGAGCGACCCCGGCACCAGCGAGCACAGCTCGGCCGTCATCGTGAGGTACAGGTCGGAGTGGCTGCGCAGCTGCACGCCGATCACCGCGCCGCGCGGCGTGTGCCGCGGGCGCAGCGCGAGCCACGACACCTCGACCGACGCGACCAGCAGGTCCCCGGCGAACCGCGCGACGAGGACGACCAGCCCCCACGGACGGAGCCGGCCGTGGAAGTCGATCGGGGTCATCCGCAGCGCGCCGGTCACGGCGACGGCCACGACGGCGCCGGCGAGGACGTTCGCGACGGTCAGGTCGCCCCACAGCAGCACCCAGACGACGACCAGCCAGAGCATCGTGGGCCACTGCGCGGCGAGCCGCCGCCGGCGCGGGTGCAGGCTCATCCGTCCGCCTCCGCCCGGGCGGCGTCCGCCGACTCGCCCTCACCTCGGCCGCCGTCGGGCAGCACGGACTGCACGTACACGTCGCGGTCGGCCAGCGCCGCGGCGGCCCGCTCGGCGTACCCGTACAGCGGGCCGGCGAACACCGTCAGCCCGAGGCCGAGCGCGACGAGGGCGGCCGCGGGGCCGACCATGCCCTTCGGGAGGGTGGCGTCGGGCAGGGGCTCCGGCGGCGTCTGCCAGAACGCCTTGTTCCACGCCTTGATGAGGGCGTAGAGCGTCAGCAGCGACGTCAGCACGCCCCCGACCACCAGCGCGAGCGCGAGCGGGCGGGCGTCCTGCACGCCGGCCTGCAGCAGCCCGACCTTCCCGAGGAACCCCGACAGCGGCGGGATGCCCCCCAGGTTCATCGCGGGGATGAAGAACAGCACCGCGAGCACGGGCGCGATCTTGGCGAGGCCGCCGAGCGACTCGAGCGACGTCGTGCCGCCGCGGCGCTCGATGAGCCCGGCGACCAGGAACAGGCCGGTCTGCACGGTGATGTGGTGGGCGACGTAGTAGATCGACGCGGCCCACCCCGCCTGCGACGACAGGGCGATCCCGAAGATCATGTAGCCGATGTGGCTGACGAGCGTGAACGACAGCAGACGCTTGAGGTCGTCCTGCGCGACGGCGCCGAGGATGCCCACGACCATCGTCGCGAGCGCCGCCCACAGCAGCACGTCGTCCATGCGGCCCTCGGGGAACAGCAGCGTCTGCGTGCGGATGATCGCGTAGACGCCGACCTTGGTGAGCAGGCCCGCGAACACGGCGGTGACGGGCGCCGGCGCGGTCGGGTAGGAGTCGGGCAGCCACGCGGACAGCGGGAAGATCGCCGCCTTGATGCCGAACGCGAGCAGCAGCAGCACCTGCAGCAGCAGCCGGACGTCCGGGTCGATCTCCGGGAGCCGCTCGGCGAGCTGGGCCAGGTTCACGGTGCCGGTCGCGGCGTAGGTCAGCGCGATGGCGATGAGGAACAGCAGCGACGACAGCAGCGCGACGACCACGTAGATGCTGCCCGCGCGGATCCGCTCGCCGGTGCCGCCCAGCGTGAGCAGCACGTACGAGGCGGCCAGCAGGATCTCGAAGCCGACGTAGATGTTGAACAGGTCGCCGGACAGGAACGCGTTCGCGACGCCGGCGGCCAGGATCAGGTAGGTCGGGTGGTAGATCGACACCGGCGCGGCCTCGTCGCCGTCGGCCTCACCCTGCGCGAGCGAGTACAGCTGGACGCACAGGGTGACCGCCGCGGAGACGGTGAGCATGAGCGCCGACAGCCGGTCCGCCACCAGGTCGATGCCGACCGGTGCCGCCCAGTTGCCGATGTCGACGACGAGCGGGCCGTCGTCGACGAGGACCAGCAGCGACGCGGCGGCCACCAGCACGATGCTGAGCGCGACGACGCTGATGATCCGCTGCGCCTGGGGCTTGCGGTAGAGCGCGAGCGCGAGGCCCGCGCCGAACAGCGGCACGACGACGGGCAGCGGGACCAGCCAGGTGTACTCCGTCACGCGCCCTCCCGCTGACCGGTGGCCGGCTCGGCGCCGGTGCCCGCGGGCACCGGACCGCCCTCGTCGGTCTCGTCGCGGGTCTCCGCGGCCTCCTCGTCGAGCGACGTGATGGTGTCCTCCGTGTCGGCGTCCTCGAACGCGCGCTCGTCCCGTGCCGCGAGCCGCGCGATGCGGCGGTCCTCGACGTCGTCCTGCACCTCGTCGTGCCGGTGCAGCTGCCACGACCGGTACGCCATCGCGAGCAGGAACGCCGTCATGCCCAGCGTGATGACGATCGCGGTCAGCACCATGGCCTGCGGCAGCGGGTCGCTCATGCGGCCCTCCGGCTCCAGGCCCACGATCGGCGGGCGGCCCGCGGCCCCGCCGGCCACCAGGAACAGCAGGTTCGCGCCGTTGCCGATGAGGATGATGCCGATGAGGACGCGGGACAGGCTGCGCTCGAGCAGCAGGTAGACGCCGGCGGTCACCAGCACGACGATCACCGCGACCAGCGCGAGGTTCGGGCTCATGTCGATCATCGCGACCCCCCGGACGTCGTCGGTGCGGCGGGGCCGCCGGGGCCGCCTGAGCCGCCGGATCCGCCCGTGCCGTCCGGGCCGTGCGCGGCGGCGTGGCCCACGAGGCCCGCCGCGGCGGCGTCCACACGGATCTCCTCGCCCGGCTCGGCGTCCCCGCCGACCGGCTCGGCGTCGCCCTCGGCCTCGGCCTGCCGGTCGATCTCCGCCCCGAGCGAGCGCAGGATGTCGAGCACCAGCCCGACCACCACGAGGTACACGCCGACGTCGAAGAACAGCGACGTCACGAGCTTCACGTGGCCGAGCAGCGGCAGGTCCGCCTCGAGGATCCAGGACTGCAGCACCGTGCCGCCGAACACCAGCGCGCCGAGCCCGACGCCGGCGGACAGGAACAGCCCGCTGCCCAGCAGCAGGCCCGGCTGCACGGGCGCCGCCTCGCCGAGCTCGTACCGTCCCCCGGCCAGGTACCGGACGATCAGCGCGATGCCGGTCACCAGGCCCGCCGCGAACCCGCCGCCGGGCGCGTTGTGGCCGGAGAACAGCAGGTACAGCGAGTACACGATCATCGTGTGGAACAGCAGCCGGACCACGACCTCGAACACCACGGACCGGCGCCGCGGGGCGAGGGTCCGCCCGGCGCGCAGCCACTCGCGCGGCTGGTACGCGCTGCGGGCCTCGACCGGCCGGCGCACCACGGCGAGCGGGTCGTCGCCGCCGCCCCAGACCTGGCGCTGCTCGGGCGCCTCGCCGGCCCGGAAGATCGCGCCGGAGCGCCGCCGGAGGAACACCAGGGAGGCGACGCCGGTCGCGGCCACCAGGACGACCGAGATCTCGCCCATCGTGTCCCAGGCGCGGATGTCCACGAGCGTGACGTTGACGATGTTCTTGCCGCCGCCGTACGCGTAGGCCTCCTCGGCGAAGTCCACCGACACGGGCGGGTGCACGCGGGCGCCCGGCACCACGAGGGCCAGGCCGCCGACCGTGAGCCCCACGGACAGCGCGATCGCGAGCCGCACCCAGCGCGAGCCCACCAGCGGGCGGTCCGAGAAGTACGGCGGCAGCCGGCGCATCACCAGGACGAACACCACGAGGGTGACGGTCTCGACGAGCACCTGCGTGAGGGCGAGGTCCGGTGCGCCGTGCAGCAGGAACAGGGCCGCGACCCCGTAGCCCGAGACGCCCATGAGGATCACGGCCTTCAGGCGCCGGCGGGCGCGCGCCACGAGCACCGCCGCCACGGCCACGAACGCCCCGACGACGGCCTGCGCCGGGCGGTCCCACGGCCGGGTCTCGGCGGGGAGCCGCGTGTACGTCAGCAGCGGGACGCCCACGGCGACCACGAACACCACGAGGATCCCGCCCAGGTACACCGGCAGGGAGCCGCGCTGGGTCACGGCGGTGACGTCCGCGGCCACGTCGTCCAGGCGGCGCATGAACTTGCGGTAGACCCGGTCGGCCTCCGGCACGTGCGGCACCGCGGCCTGCGCCTGCTCGACGGGGCCGCGCACGACGAACAGCAGCACACCGGCCGCCAGCACGGCGACGGTGATGGCGAGCGTCGGCGTCAGGCCGCCCCACAGCAGGAGGTGGCCGGCCTCGCCCACCGGGTAGGCGTCCGCCTGCGGCGCGAGGAGCTGCTCCCCCAGGCCGGGCAGCAGCGCGACCGCGAGGCCGAGCACGGCCAGCACCATCGCCGGCCACACCAGCAGCAGGGACGGGCGGCCGACGGGGGCGGGCTCGGCGCGGTCGTCCTCCGGACCGGGCTCCGGGGACTCGCGCGGCACCGGCTCCTTGGCCGTCGCGTCCTTGGCCGCCGCGAGCTCGCGGACCGCGGCCGGGGACAGCACCGGCTTGGACCAGAACGCTCCCCACCACAGCCGGATGCCGTACGCGACGGTCAGCGCGGAACCCACCGCGACGAGCACCAGGACCGCCGGCCCGAGCGGGTCGCCGTCGTGGCCGAGCGCCTCGAGGGCGGCCTCCTTGGCGACGTAGCCGGCGAACGGCGGGGCACCGATCATCGACAGGGTGGCCAGGGCGCCGGCCGTGGCGGTGATCGGCAGCGCCCGGCCCACCCCCGACAGCCGCCGCAGGTCGCGGGTGCCGGTCGCGGCGTCCACCACGCCGACCACGAGGAACAGCGCCGCCTTGAACATGGCGTGCGCCCCGATCATCGCGAGCCCCGCCAGGGCGGTCGCCCGGGTGCCGAAGCCGATGAGCAGGATGATGAGGCCGAGCTGGCTCACGGTGCCGAACGCCAGGATGAGCTTGAGGTCGTGCTGGCGCAGGGCGCGGTAGCCGCCGAGCAGCAGGGTCCCGCCGCCGAGCACAACCACCAGCCACCGCCAGGCGCTCAGCTCGGAGTACGCCGGCGCGAACCGGGCGACCAGGTACACGCCGGCCTTCACCATCGCCGCCGCGTGCAGGTACGCGCTGACCGGCGTCGGCGCGGCCATCGCGGCGGGCAGCCAGAAGTGCAGGGGGATCAGGGCGGACTTGCTCGCGGCACCGACCAGCAGGCACACCACGCCGGCCGTGACCATGGCGCCGTGCGGCGGGTCGGCGAGGATCTCCGACAGGCGGTACGTGCCGGCCGCCTCGCCGAGCAGCACGACGCCGACCAGCATCGTCAGGCCGCCGGCCGTCGTGACGACGATGGCCTGCATGGCGGCGCGCCGGCTGGCCTTGCGCTCGTGGTAGTGCCCGATGAGCAGGTAGGAGAAGACCGTGGTCAGCTCCCAGAACACGAACAGCAGCAGCGTGTCGTCGGCCGTGACGAGGCCGAACATCGCGCCGGCGAACGCCACCAGCACGCCGCCGAACCGCCCGAGCCCGCTGGCGTGCTCCTTGAAGTAGGCCGAGCAGTAGATCAGCACGACCGCCCCGACGCCGCCGACCAGCAGCGTCATCAGCCACGACAGCGTGTCGAGACGGAACGACAGCTCCAGCCCCAGCCCGGGGATCCACTCCACCCGCTGCGTGGGACCGCGACCGTCCACCACCTCGCCGGTCAGGGTCAGCGCCCACACGGTCACCGAGGCGGGCGCGAGCGCGAGCACCCAGAACGCCTTGCGGCCGATCCACGCCACCAGGGCAGGGGCGACCAGGGCAGCCAGCAGGTGCACCGCGAGGAGCTGCAGCACGTCCGCTCCGTCCTGTCGTGGGCGGGTGGTCGGTCGGTCGGTGACGCCGTCGTGGCCCGCGCCGAGGCGGCACGGACGGCGGTCGGCGGTCGTGTGGTGTTGTCAGCGGGCAGGTACAGGGACGCACGGCGACGCCACGCACGCAAGGGCGCAGGCGCCGACCGAGGTCGAGGGATTGCCACAACTGTATCAAGCGGTCACCACGCACCGCCCTGGATGTGCAGGACGCCACACTCCCGGGGGGACCTCGGGTCCGGGAGCGTCGCGACGGCGGGCGGCTAGCGTGTGCGCGTGGACGCGCTCCGGGTGACCTGCCTCGTCGTGGTGCTCGCGGCCACCGTCCTGGGCGTCGCGGTCTTCGCCCGCGGCGCCGTCCGGCTCACCCGCACGATCCGCTCGGGCCGCCCCGCGCCGGGGAGGCTGCGTCCCGCCGGGCGGCGGACCTGGCTGGTCGTGCGGGAGATGATCGGCCACGGGCGGTTCCAGCACCGACCGGTGGTGCGCGTCGCCCACTGGTCGGTGATGGTGTCGTTCCCGGTCCTGTTCCTCACGCTCGTCACCGGGTACGTGCAGGTGGTGGACCCGGGCTTCGTGCTGCCGGTGCTCGGCGGGTTCGCGCCCTGGTCGTGGCTCACCGAGGGCATCGCGTGGCTGTCGCTCGCGGGGATCCTCGCCCTGGTCGCCGTCCGCGTCCGCTCCACGCCGCGCGGCGCCCCGGCGACGCCCGCGCGGGCCGTCGCGGCCGCCGGGGCGGGCGTCGGCGACGGCAGCGGGCCCGCACTCACCGAGCCGGCGCGGCGGTCCCGGTTCTTCGGCTCCCACACCGGGCAGGCCGCCGTGGTCGAGGCCACGGTGCTGCTGGTCGTGCTGGCCGTGCTGCTGCTGCGCGGCCTCGAGCACGAGCTGGCCGCCCGCGACGGGTCGTCCCTGGCGAGCGCGTGGCACTTCCCGACCACGGCCTGGATCGGCGACCTGTGGGCCGGGGTCCCGACCGCGACGCTCGAGTCCGCCGTCGTGGCGTGCGCGACCGTCAAGATCCTCGTGTCGATGGCGTGGTTCGTCGTGGTCGGCCTGCAGCCCACGATGGGGGTCGCGTGGCACCGGTTCCTCGCGGTGGTCAACGTGTACGCGCGGCGCTCCCCCGACGGGGACGTCGCGCTCGGCCCGCTCGACCCGGTGCGCGTCGACGGGCGGGAGCTCGACGTCGCCGCCCTCGAGGACCTGCCGGACGACGCCCGCCTCGGCGCGCGCGCCGTCGAGGACCTCACCTGGAAACAGCTCCTCGACGCCACGACCTGCACCGAGTGCGGCCGCTGCCAGGAGCAGTGCCCCGCGTGGGCGACCGGCAAGCCGCTGTCCCCCAAGCTCCTGACGCTCGCACTGCGCGACCACGCCGCCGCCACCGCCCCGTACCTGCGTGCCGCGCGCGCCGGCGCCGACGTCGAGCCCGGGCACGTCGACGTCGACCTCGTCGCGTCGGGCGTCATCGACGCCGACGCCCTGTGGGCGTGCACCACCTGCGGCGCGTGCGTCCAGCAGTGCCCGGTCGACATCGAGCACGTCGACACGATCGTCGACATCCGCCGCTACCAGACGCTCATGGAGTCGGCGTTCCCCGCCGAGCTCGGCGGGACGTTCACGAAGATGGAACGCCGGGGCAACCCGTGGGGGCTGCCCGCGCGCCAGCGGCTCGACTGGGCGAAGGGCCTGCCGTTCGACGTCCCCGTGGTCGGCGCCGACGTCGGGTCCGCCGCGGACGTCGACTACCTGTTCTGGGTCGGCTGCGCCGGCGCGTACGAGGAGAAGGCCAGGCGCACCACCCGCGCCGTGGCCGAGCTGCTCCACACCGCCGGCGTGACGTTCGCCGTGCTCGGCGACGGCGAGGGCTGCACCGGCGACCCCGCCCGCCGAGCCGGCAACGAGGTGCTCTACCAGATGCTCGCCGCCGCGAACGTCGAGACGCTCGGCGCCGCCGGCGCCCGCACGGTCGTCGTCACCTGCGCCCACTGCTTCAACACCCTGTCCCGGGAGTACCCGCAGCTCGGCGGGCACTACGACGTCGTGCACCACACCGAGCTGCTCGACCGGCTCGTCGCCGAGGGCCGCCTGACGCCCGTCGACCCGGGCGACGGCCCGCAGCGCGTGACCTACCACGACCCCTGCTACCTCGGCCGGCACAACGACGTCTACGAGCCGCCGCGCGAGCTGCTCGCCGCACTGCCGGGCGTCGAGGCCGTCGAGATGCCCCGGACGCGTGAGCGCTCGTTCTGCTGCGGCGCCGGCGGGGCGCGCATGTGGATGGAGGAGTCGATCGGTACCCGCATCGGCACGGCCCGCGCCGCCGAGGCCGTCGCCACCGGCGCGGACGTCATCGCGACGGCCTGCCCGTACTGCACGGTGATGCTGACCGACGGGGTGGCGGCGACGACCGCCCCGGCGGCGAGCGGCCCGGCAGCCACCGGCTCGGCGGCCACCGGCCCGGCCGCGTCCGAGGCCTCCGCGAGCGTCGGCGCGGCGAGCGGTGCGCCCCTCGACCGCGCGGCGGTCGGCGTCCCGGAGGTCACCGACATCGCCCTGCTGCTGCTCGACCGCGTCCGCGCCGGTGCCGTCGGAGGCTCCGAACGCTGACGGAGACCCCGGCGCGCCGTCGGAGGTGTCCGCGGTGACCTCCGATCCCGCGCGCACCCCTCCCTCGCCGTTGGGAGCCTCCGAACGGGCCCGGCCTGGCCCGGTGGAGCGCGGCAGGGGCGGGGCCCGCGGCGGGTCAGGGCACGGACGGCCTTCTCGGGCACGGACGAAGGACTCTGCCGGGCGGCGTGCCGCCACGGGAGGGTGGCGGCGACGGGCGCGCGCCACCCCGCCCGTCCGCGCCGGCCACCGCACGCCGGCCCCGGCACCGCGACGGGGGGTCCGTGTCCACCGAGCCACGTCCGGTCGGCGCCGCGCACCGGAGCCCCGCGCCGGCGCCCGCCAGGACCCGCGCCCGGCCCGCGCGCCCGCTGCCGGCGTTCACCGCGGCGACGGCCGGCGCCGGGCTGCTGCTCGCGGCGGCCGCCGGCCTGGGGGTGCCGCGGCTCGACGCCGGGGTGGCGGCGGTCCTGCTGACGGCCACCGCTGCGGTCGCCGGCGTCGCCTGCCTGGTGACGGGCGTCCTCGCCCTGCGGCGCGCGCTGGGCCGGTGGGCGCTGGTGGCCGCCCCGCTGTGGCTGGTCGTGCTGCCCGCGGGCGTCCGTCGCCAGCGGAGGCCGGGGCATGGACCTGGGGTGGTCCGGCGAGCTCGACATCCGCGCCGCCGTGGACCTGCTGGTGCACCGGCCCGACGTCGACCCCGG
>JACXUT010000002.1 GCA_014763765.1 Micrococcales bacterium | reverse complement strand
CGCCCGCCCCGTGAGCTGCGTGTACTCCCCCGGCGTGATGTCGACGTGCTGCGAGCCGTCCCACTTCACCAGCTTCTCGAGGACGACCGAGCGCGCCGGCATGTTGATCCCGAGCGCCAGCGTCTCGGTGGCGAACACGACCTTGACCAGGCCGCGCGCGAACGCCTCCTCGACCGTCTCCTTGAACGCCGGCAGCATGCCCGCGTGGTGCGGCGCGACGCCCCGGACCAGCGCGTCCAGGAACCCCCAGTACCCGAGCACGTCGAGGTCCTCGCGCGGCACGGAGGCGCAGCGGGTCTCGGCGATCTCCCGGATCTCCTCCTGCTCCGCCGGCGAGGTCAGCCGCAGCCCGCCCGCGAGGCACTGGGCCACCGCCGCGTCGCAGCCGGCCCGCGAGAAGATGAAGACGATCGCGGGCAGCAGCCCCGCGTCGTCCAGGACGTCGACCATGACCGGCCGCGGGGCCGGCCGGACGCCGCCGAGGCCCCCCGCGCCGCCCGGGCCGCTCGCGCCGCCGTCCCTCCTCCGGCCGCCGGGTCCGCGGAAGCCTCGGTCGCCCTGCCCTCGCCGACCGCGGTGCGGGCCGTCGCCCGAGCGCTCCGCCCGGCGCAGCAGGTGCGCCAGCTCCGGGTTGATCGGGGGGTTCGCGCCCGGGGCCGTGGGGTCGACGTGGCCGGCGTACAGGTCCAGGAGGTCGTCGCGCACCAGCACGTGCTGCCCGAGCGGGACCGGCCGGTGCTCGCTCACCACGACGGCCGTGTCACCCCGCACGGTGCGCAGCCAGTCGCCGAACTCCTCGGCGTTGGACACGGTCGCGGACAGCGACACCAGCTGCACGTCGTCGGGCAGGTGGATGATCACCTCCTCCCACACCGGGCCGCGGAACCGGTCGGCCAGGTAGTGCACCTCGTCCATGACCACGTACCCCAGGCCGTCGAGCGTGCTCGAGCCCGCGTACAGCATGTTGCGGAGCACCTCGGTGGTCATGACGACCACCGGCGCCTCGCCGTTCTGCGTGGTGTCGCCGGTCAGCAGGCCGACCTGGTCCGCCCCGTGCCGCCGCACGAGGTCGTGGTACTTCTGGTTCGACAGGGCCTTGATCGGGGTCGTGTAGAACGCCTTGCGCCCGGTCCGCAGCGCCAGGTGCACCGCGAACTCGCCGACGACCGTCTTCCCGGCGCCGGTGGGCGCGGCGACCAGCACGCCGCTGCCGCGCTCGACCGCCTCGCACGCCTCGACCTGGAAGTCGTCCAGCGGGAAGTCCATGAGCGTCCGGAACCGGGCGAGCTCGCTGCGCTCGGACCGCGCGCGGCGGCGGGCCACGGCGTACCGGTCGGCGGGAGCGAGCTCCTCGGCGTCGCGGGGGGTGCGGGAGGGGTCGCGTGGTGCCACCCCTGCAGCCTAGGTCGGCAGCGGCGCGAGCACCCGGACGGCGCCCGGGACGACCTCCGCGACGAGCGGCAGGGGGCCGATGCGCTCGCCGTCGGCGTGCGCCTCCGGGGGCGTCCCGCCCAGGTGGGGCGCGGGCTCGACCAGCACCCGGCGGCTGCGCAGCACCTGGACCTGCGGGTGGTGCACGTGCCGTCCCGCGTACATGCCCGGGAAGATGCGCAGGACGCCGGCACGGGTGACGGGACCCGCCACGACCACGTCGAGCAGCCCGTCGTCCAGCCGGGCGTCGGGCGCCACGCGGATGCCCCCGCCGATCCACGGGCCGTTCGCGGCCACGACGACCGTCCCGGCCGACTCCCACACGCCCTCGTCCGTGGTGAGGCGGTAGCCGTAGGGGCGGAAGGCCCGCAGCTCGGGCACCAGCGCCCGCACGTACCGGGCGGACCCCCGCGGCCACCGCAGCGCGTTGGCACGGGCGTTCACGGCGGCGTCGATGCCGCAGGACAGCGCACCGAGGTACCACTCGCGGGCGCTGTGCGTGGGGGGTCCGACGCTCACCGCGTCGATCGCCCGCGGCCCGACGAGCAGCGCCCGCTCGATCGCCGTCACCGCGGCCGCCACGTCCCCCCGCGGCAGGCCGAGGGCCCGCGCGACGTCGTTGCCAGTCCCGCCGGCCACGATGCCCAGCGGCAGGTCCGTCTCCGCGACGACGTTCGCGCCGAGGTGCACCAGCCCGTCGCCGCCGACCACCACGAGCGCGTCGAGCCCCGCGACCGCCGCCCGGCGCGCGTGCGCCGTCGCCGTCAGCAGGTCCCGCGCGGTGAGGTCCTCGACGCGGTGACCGCGACGGCGCAGCTCGGCCAGGGCCGCGGTGCCGACGCCGCTGCCCCGTCCGACGCCCGCGACCGGGTTCACGACGACGCCGAGGTGGCTCACCGGTCCACCACGCCGTCCGGGCCGGTGGCGTCCGCGGCCTCCGCCTCCACCGACCGACGGTCGGCGCGGCGGTCGTGCAGCAGCGACAGCCCCACCGCCGCCATGTACAGCCCGGCGGTCGGGGCGGCCAGCACGAGCATCGTCACCACGTCCGGGGTCGGCGTCATGACCGCCGAGAAGATGCAGGACAGCAGCACCGCCCAGCGCCACCCCCTGAGCCACGTCGACCCGCGCACCAGGCCGACCAGGTTGAGGCAGATCATGAGCACGGGGACCAGGAACGCCACGCCGAACGCGAGCACGAACCGCATGACGAAGCTCAGGTACGTCGAGGCGTCGATGAGGTTGGTCGCCTGCTCGGGGACGAACTCGGTGAGCACGGCCACCGCGCGCGGCAGCACGTACCAGGCGAACGCCGCACCGGCCAGGAACATCGGCACCGCGACGCCCACGAACCCGATGGCCGAGCGGCGCTCGCGGCGGGTCAGCCCCGGCGTGACGAACGCCCACAGCTGGTAGAGCCACCACGGGCTGGACACGAGCGCGCCGATGAACAGCGCGACCTTGAACTTCATGTCCATCGCGGACGCCAGGCCGGCGAAGTTCACCGACGCGACGACGTCCCGCTCGGCCGCGGCGTCCAGCAGGGGGTCCTGCAGCGACCGGAACACCGGGTCGTACACGATCCAGCCGAGCACGCCGCCCACGACGACGCCGAGCGCGGCGAGGACCAGCCGCTTGCGGAGCTCGATCAGGTGCTCGCGCAGCGGCATCCTGCCCTCGGGGTTGGCCGAGGGGCGACGCAGGGCCACGGGGGCGTCAGGGGCGCGGGTCGGTGGTCCCCGGCTCCGCGGTGGTGCCGGACGCCGACGTCGCGGGCGGCGGCGTGACCACCGGGGGCGTGAGCGGGGTGCCGGCCGCGCCCGGGGCGGGAGGCGTCACGACGGGTGCGGCGGGCGGCTGCGCGGTGGCGTCGGCGCGGCCCGGCTTGTCGTCGTCGTCCGCCAGGTCGCGCACCTCGCGCTTGAAGATCCGCAGGGACTTGCCGATCCCGCTCGCCAGGTCCGGCAACCGCTTGGAGCCGAACAGCAGGACGATGATGAGGATCAGGATGAGGATCGAAACGGGATGCTCGAAGAGCCTCGCCATGGCAGAACTCCCTGGTGCTGGATCAGCAGTCACGTGAGTCTACAGTCCGCCCGCGGGCCCGACCCCTGGGCGCACCCGTCCGTCACCGGGTCGTCAGCGGCCCGTCAGCGCGTGTAGCCGCGCCACGTGTCCCGCACCGCGCGGTCGCGGGCGCGCCGTCGCTCCCGCCGGGCCGCGGCCTCTGCCCGCAGCACCGACCAGCGGGCCCGCGCCTCGCGGGGCTCGGGCAGCAGCACCGCCTCCCGGGCCGCGCGGGCGGCGCGCTCGGCCTCCTGCGCCTGCTCGGCCAGCGTCGAGGCGTGCTCCGCGAGCTCGCCCAGCACGGCCGAGGCGCGCTCGAGCTCCGTCACGAGCGCCCGGGCCCGGCGCCACAGGTCGCGCCCGAGCAGGAACGCACCCACGAGCGTGCCCAGGACGAGCACCACCCACACGACGACCCACACCATGGCGGCCAACCTATCCCGCCGCGCCGGCCAGCGGCCCGTAGGCCGCCAGCGCCTCGGTCGCCCGGGCGGCGACGTCGCGCGCCACCTCGGGCGGACGCACGCCCAGCAGGTCGTCCGCCGCCTGCAGCAGCAGGTTGCGCAGGAACGCGGGCTGGACCACCCGGACGTCGACCTCGAACGAGCCGTCGGCGAGGTTGCGGACCTCCTCGACCGGGACGGTCTCGGCCACCCAGCGGCCGGTGCTGCGCAGGTGCAGCGTGACGACGTCGCCCGTGGGGTCGGGCCGGAACTCCGCGGTGGCGCCGCGCCCTGCGCCGGGGTGCGGGTCCGCCGGCACGTCGAGCACCTCGGCGCCGATCACGCGGTCCAGCCGGAACAGCCGCTCGTCGCCCGCGCGCAGGCACCACGCCTGGAGGTACGACCGCTCGTCGCTCGTGGTCAGGCGCAGCGGGTCGACGTCCCGGTCGCTGGTCACGTCGGAGGCGTTCACGTAGCGGATGCGCAGCCGGCGGCCCCGGGCGAGCGCGGTGCGGATCGCGGCGACCACCTCCGGCAGCCCGTCGACCGCCAGCCGCACGTCCACCGCGTTCGCCGCCTCCCCCGTCGCGGCCGCCAGCTTGTCGAGCGCCGAGCGCAGCACCGCCGCGTGCTCCGGCTCGAGCGTCGGTCCGAGGTCCGCGACCATGGCGCTCAGGGCCGCCAGCAGGGTCACCGCCTCCCGCGTGCCCAGCCGCAGCGGCTGCGTCATGCCGCGCGACTCGGTGAGCCGGATCTCGCCGCGGTCGTAGGAGTCCGCGTCGAAGTCGATGAGGTCGTGCGGGTAGTACCCGGGGGTGCCGCTCATCCACAGCGTGTCGACGTCCGCCATGACCTGCGACGACGACACCCCGAAGTGCTCGGCCAGCTGGTCGACGGGGACGCCGTCGTGCCGGTCCAGGTACCCGATCATCCCCAGCAGCCGCAGCAGCCGCTCGCTCGCCCGCTCAGCCACGTCCGTCCTCCCCCGTGCCGGGTCCCGCACCCGCGTCCGGTCCCGCCAGCGCCGCGGCGCTCCGCAGCAGCCGCAGCACGGCCGCGCGCAGCGCCGGCGGGTCCGCGACCAGCACCGCGTCGCCGTACCCGGCGACCTCCTCCGCGAGCTCCCACGTCGCGCGGTACGGCACGCGCACCAGGTCGCGGTCGGCGACCACCGCGCGCAGCGCCGGGTCGGCGTCGGCCGGCAGCACCGTGGCCGAGCCGCGCGCCCGCAGCGCCTCCGCCCGCTCCGGGCGCAGCGCCAGCACCGCCGTGCGCTCCTGCCCCGCGTCCCACGACCGCAGGGCCGACTCCATCTGCTGCGCCGCGGGCGGGTCGAACGCGCCGTCGTCCCCGTCCGCACGCACGCGGCCCTCGATGCGGCTCAGCCGGTACGACCGGGGCGCCGCGCGGTCGACGTCGCGGCCGACCAGGAACCAGCCGCCGCGGCGCGCCACCAGCCGCCACGGCTCGACGAGACGCTCGCGCACCTCCCCCGTGTTCGCCGCGCGGTAGGTGAACCGCACCCGCTGCCGGGCCTGCACGGCGTCGAGCAGGGGCCGGAACGCGTCGCCGCCGGCCCGCACCCGCGGCACCAGGCCCGCGGCGAGGTCGGTCGCGCCCGAGCCCGCGCCCACCGCGCGCAGCTTGGTCAGCGCCCGCGACGTGTCCGCCCGCACCGAGCGGTCCTGCCAGAACTCGGCCGCGAGCGACAGCGCGCCGAGCTCGGCGGCCGTCAGCTCCAGCGGCGGCAGGGCGTACGCGTCCTGGTCGACCCGGTAGCCGATGTCGTCGCCGTGCCCCGCGGCGGTCACGGTCGTCACGGGGATGCCGAGCTCGCGCAACGTGTCCTTGTCCCGCTCGAACATCCGCTCGAACGCCTCGTCGGACGCGGCGTCGCCGTAGCCCGCGACGGTGCGGCGGATCTGCTCCTTCGTCATGCGGCCCGGGGTGTGCACCAGGGCGATGACGAGGTTGAGCAGCCGCTCGGCGGGCTGGATCTGTTCGGGCATCGGCACAACCGTAGTGGCCGGTAGCGTGGTCCGGTGATCACGTGGCGCTCGGGTGTGGTGGAGTCGGTCGGACGCGCGTGGCCGGGAGCCGTGGAGCTGTCCGTCGTCGTCGAGGACGGCGTGAGCGGCCCCGACCCGGTGTCGGTGCGGGCGCTCGCCTACCCCGCCCTGGTCGGCTCGCCCGGGCCCGGGGACCGCGTGCTGCTGAACGTCTCCGCGCTCGCCCGGGGGCTCGGCACCGGCGGGTACGCGCTGGTCGTCGCGCCCGGCCGGCTGCCCGCCGACCCGCAGGCCGGCCCGGGGCACCTGGTGAAGGCCCGGTACACCCCGCTGCAGGCCATGGTGCTCGGCGTCGACGACCAGGAGTCGCCGCACCACGAGGTGCTGCGGGACGCCGACGACCTGGCGGGGCTCCCCGTCGTCGTGGCCGACCTGCACTCCGCCCTGCCCGCGGTCGTCGCCGGGGTCCGGTACGCCGACGCGCTGACCGGCGGCCACGGCGGCGAGCCGCTGCGGGTCGCGTACGTCATGTCCGACGGCGGGGCGCTGCCGGCGTGGTTCTCGCGCGCGGTGGCCGGCCTGCGGGAGGCCGGCTGGATCGCCTCGTGCCTGACGGCCGGGCAGGCGTTCGGCGGCGACCTCGAGGCCGTCACGGTCCACACGGCCCTGCTCGCCGCCCGCCACGTCGTGCGGGCCGACGTGGTGGTGGTCGCGCAGGGGCCCGGCAACCTCGGCACCGGGACGCGGTGGGGCTTCTCGGGCGTCGCCGCCGGGGAGGCCGTGAACGCCGCGGCCGTGCTCGGCGGCCGGCCGGTCGCCTCGCTGCGGGTCTCGGGCGCCGACGCCCGGGAGCGGCACCTGGGCGTGTCGCACCACTCCCTGACCGCGTACGGGCGCGTGGCCCTGGCCCCGGCGGACGTCGTGGTGCCCGTGTTCGAGCCGGCGGCACCGGCGGAGGACGGCACCGGCCCCGACGCCGCGCAGACGCCGGCGGGCCTCACCGTCCCGGACCCCCAGGAGCACCCGGGCGCCCACCTCGCGGCGGTCGGGCGGCGGGTGCGGCAGCAGGCGCTCGCCCTGGGCGCCCCCGCCGGTCGGCACCGGCTGGTCGAGGTCCCGGCCGGCGCGGACCTGCTCACCGCGCTGGGCGCCTCGCCCGTCCGGCTCTCCACGATGGGCCGGGGCCTCGCCCAGGACCCGGCGGCGTTCCTCGCGGCCGCCGCGGCCGGGGTGCACGCCGCCCGGCTCGCGCGGGGGGTCGGCGACGACGGGACCGCGCCGCGGGCCTGACGGGACCGCCGGACGGGCAGGCCCGACGGATCGGGTCGGCGGGTCAGGCCCGGCGGGTCGGGCCCGACGGGTCAGGTCGGCGGATCAGGCCGGCGAGCGCGAGGTCAGTCGTCGCGCGCGGTCCGCGTCCGGGACGCCACCAGCGTCGCCAGGCGCCGCGCCTCGCGCTGCGCCAGCTCGCCGTCGGCGCGCTGCACGCCCATCACCGCGAGCGTGTCGCCGTCGTCCAGGTCGAGCTGCACCCACGGCCGGCCCTCACCGAACCGCACCCAGACGATCTGCGCCCACGGGACGGTGCGCGTGGTGGCGAGGTTGCGCACCCGCAGGCCCTCGGGGGTCGGGGTGGCGGACACGGTCGCCTGCCGCCAGCAGAACCAGACGATGGCGGCGCCGAGCAGCCCGAACCCGAACCGGTCCCCCGCCCCGAGACCGACCAGGCCGGTGCGGGGCAGCAGCACGAGCAGCAGCACCGTGGCGGCGGCCACGACCACCGCCAGCACGGTCGTCACCCAGCGCGCCGCCCGGGGCCGGAACACGTCGTCCAGCGCCCGTCCGGCCCCCGCGCCGCCCGGCGCCGTCCCGTCGCCCCCCGCACCCGGCACGTCGCGGCCCTACAGCCGGCAGGCGTGGATCGAGGTGACGAGGATCGCGCGCGCGCCCACGTCGTACAGGGCGTCCATGACCTTGTTGGTCTCGCTGCGCCGCACCATGACGCGCACGGCCGCCCAGTCGGTGTTGTGGAGCGGGGAGACCGTCGGCGACTCCAGGCCGGGGGTCACGGCGACGGCCCGGTCCACCAGCTCCAGCGGGACGTCGTAGTCCATGAGGACGTACTCGCGGGCGGTCAGCACGCCCTGCAGCCGCCGGGTCAGCACGTCGAGCCCCGCGGGCTCCGGGCCGTCGGCGCGGCGCACGAGGACGGCCTCCGAGGTGAGGATCGGTGCGCCGAACACGTCGAGCCCGGCGGCGCGCAGCGTCGTGCCCGTCTCGACCACGTCGGCGATGACGTCCGCCACGCCCAGCCGGATCGCGGTCTCGACGGCGCCGTCCAGCCGCACGACCTCGGCGGGCTCGACGCCCTGCGAGGCGAGGTACTGCCCGACGAGCACCGGGTAGGACGTCGCCACGCGCCGGCCGGCGACCTCGCGGACGTCGTTCATCGTGCCCGCCTGCGTCGCGAACCGGAACGTGGAGCGGGCGAAGCCGAGCGGCAGGTGCTCCGTGGCGGGCGAACCGGAGTCGAGCAGCAGGTCGCGCCCGGTGATGCCGACGTCGACGGTGCCGGTGCCGACGTACACGGCGATGTCGCGCGGGCGCAGGAAGAAGAACTCGACGCCGTTGTCGGCGTCGGGCAGGACGAGCTCGCGGGAGTCGCGGCGCTGGCGGTAGCCCGCCTCGCGCAGCATCTCGGCGGCGGGCTCGGCGAGCGAGCCCTTGTTCGGGACGGCGATCCTCAGCACAGGGGGGTCCTCAGGTCGGTGGTGCGGCGGGGACGGGTCACAGGTGCGCGTACACGTCGTCGAGGGTCAGGCCCTTCGCGACCATGAGCACCTGCAGGTGGTACAGGAGCTGGGAGATCTCCTCGGCGGTGCGGTCGTCCCCCTCGTGCTCCGCGGCCATCCAGACCTCGGCCGCCTCCTCGACGATCTTCTTGCCGATCGCATGGACCCCGGCGTCGAGCTCCCGGACGGTCCCGGAGCCGGCGGGCCGGGTGGTCGCCTTCTCGGTCAGCTCAGCGAACAGCGCGTCGAACGTCTTCACGCCCGTCAGGGTAGACGGTCGCCGCGCGCCCCTCCCGCCGCGCCCGCTCCCCGGGACGGCCGCCGCCCGCGGCCCGGGGGCGCCCCCTCAGCCCGCGACGCCGGCCGCGGCGGTCACCTGCTGCGGTGCCTCCCGGCGCCGGGCGTGCCACCACACGACGAACCCGGACAGCACCACGCCCGCGTAGACCAGGTACAGCACCGCGGAGGGGTAGTACCCGGCGCTGAGCAGCAGCGGCACGCCCACCGCGTCCACCGCGATCCAGATGAGCCAGAACTCGATCCAGCCGCGGGCCATGCCGTACGTGGCGAGCAGCGAGCCGACGAAGATCCAGGCGTCCGCCCACGGGCCCCACGACCCGAGCGCGTCGAACACGAGCGCGCAGACCACGGTCCCGACCACACCGATGCCGATGATCTGCACCCACCCGGACCGCCCGGCCCACCGCGGGACGACCGCCGGCGCGTCCGGCGCACCGTGCTCGCGCGACGCCCGCCGCGTGCGGGACCACCGCACCCAGCCGTACACCGCCACCGCGACGAAGAACACCTGGCGTCCGGCCTGCCCGTACAGGTCGCGCGCCTGCGGGGTGTGGAAGACGCCGCCGAGGAACACCGTGAAGAGCAGAACGTTGCCGACGATGCCGACCGGCCACGCCCAGATCCGCCGCCGCAGCCCGCCGAGCGCCGACGCGAGGCCGAACAGGTTGCCGACGACCTCGCGCCACAGCACCGGGTGACCGGCGACGACGAGCTGCGCGTCGAACAGCCAGGTGAGCAGGTTCACAGCGCGCGCAGGGCGACGACCGTCGCCACCGCCGCCTCGGCCGCCTCCGCGCCCTTGTCCTCGTGCGACCCCGGCAGGCCGGCGCGGTCGAGCGCCTGGGCCTCGTCGTCGCACGTGAGGACCCCGAAGCCGACGGGCACGCCCGTCGTGACGGCGACGTCGGTGAGGCCCGAGGTGGCGGCCTGGCAGACGTACTCGAAGTGCGGCGTGCCGCCGCGGATCACGACGCCGAGCGCGACCACGGCGTCCACCTCCCCGCTGCGCGCCGCCCGGGCGGCCGCGACGGGCAGCTCGAACGTGCCCGGGACGCGGACCTCCCGCACGTCCTCGACGTGGGCCGCGGCCAGGGCCCGCCGCGCGCCCGCGAGCAGGCCGTCCATGACGGTGGTGTGCCAGGACGCCGCGACGACGACGACCCGCAGGCCGGTGCCGTCCGTGGTGATCTGGGGTGCGCCGCTGCCGCTCATCGTGGGTCCTCCGGGGTGTGGTCGAGGCCGGGCAGCAGGTGTCCCATCGCCCGGGCCTTGGTGCGCAGGTAGGTCTCGTTGTGGGGGGTGCGCCCGACCTCCAGGCCGCGGACCTCCGCGACCTCGATGCCGTGCGCCGTCAACCCGGCGACCTTCGCGGGGTTGTTGGTCAGCAGGGTGATGCGGCGGGCGCCCAGGTCCTCGAGGATCGCCGCGGCGGCGCCGTACTCCCGCCGGTCCGCGGGCCAGCCGAGGTCGAGGTTGGCCTCGACCGTGTCCCGGCCCGCGTCCTGCAGGGCGTAGGCGCCGATCTTCGCGACGAGGCCGATGCCCCGGCCCTCGTGGCCGCGCAGGTACACCACGGCGCCGCCGTCGCGGGCGGCGAGCTCCAGGGCCGCGTCGAGCTGCGGTCCGCAGTCGCACCGCTCGGAGCCGAACGCGTCCCCCGTCAGGCACTCGGAGTGGACCCGCACCACGGGCTGCTCGACCAGGCCGGTCGCCGCGACGAGCGCCACGTGCTCGGCGCCGGTGCGCAGGTCGCGGTACGCGTGCACCGTGAACGCGCCGTGCCGCGTGGGCAGCCGGGCGGTGTGCGCCCGGTGCACCCGCCGCTCCGGCGCGGTCGCCGCAGCCTCGGGACCGGGCGCCGGCTCCGACGGCAGGTCCCCGTGGGCGGTGCGCCAGGCGATCAGGTCGGCGATCGTCAGCACCACGAGCCCGTGCTCGCGCGCCAGGGCGGCGGTCTGCGGGAGCCGCATCATCGTGCCGTCGTCGTTCACCAGCTCGGCGATCGCGGCGACCGGCTCGACGCCCGCGAGCCGGCACAGGTCGACCGCCGCCTCGGTGTGGCCCGCGCGGTGCAGCACGCCGCCCGGCACCGCGCGCAGCGGCAGCACGTGCCCCGGCCGGATGAGGTCCTCGCGTCCCGAGGCCGGGTCGGACAGCAGGCGCAGCGTCTGCGTGCGGTCGGCCGCGGAGATGCCCGTCGTGACGCCGTGCGCGGCGTCGACGGTGACGGTGTACGCGGTCCGCCGGGGGTCCTGGCTCTGCGGGACCATCAGCGGCAGGTCGAGGGCGTCGGCACGGGCGCCGGTCATCGGGGCGCAGAGGTAGCCCGAGGAGTGGCGGATGGTCCAGGCGACCCACTCGGGCGTCGCCCGGTCCGCGGCCAGGATCACGTCCGCCTCGTTCTCGCGGTCCGGGGAGTCCGCGACGAGCACCGGCCGGCCCGCGCGCAGCTCGGCCAGCGCCTGCTCGACGGTGCCGAGCACGACGTCCTCGTCGGCGGCCGCGGCGCTCACCGCGCACCCCCCTCGACCGGCGCGGTGCCCGCGACCGCCCCGGCGGTCAGCAGCCGCTCGACGTACTTCGCGAGCACGTCGACCTCCAGGTTCACGCGCGTGCCCACGGCGGCGGCCCCC
Source organism: Micrococcales bacterium (assembly GCA_014763765.1). Classification (GTDB taxonomy): domain Bacteria; phylum Actinomycetota; class Actinomycetes; order Actinomycetales; family Cellulomonadaceae; genus Cellulomonas. The sequence goes on along the minus strand of JACXUT010000002.1, from coordinate 55,310 downwards.
AGGGTCGTCGCGGCGAGCGTGGTGGGGATCAGCGAGACGCCGAACCAGTCCGGGCCGACCGCCGTCACCGTGAGGGAGACCCCCGCGACCGCGACCGAGCCCTTCTCCGCGACGTACCGGGCCAGCGCGGGGTCCAGGGCGATCTCCACCTCGTCCCAGCGCGGGCCGGGCGTGCGGCGGCGGACCGTCCCCACGCCGTCGACGTGCCCCTGCACGACGTGCCCGCCGAGCCGTGCGTCGGCCCGCACGGCACGCTCCAGGTTCACGGGGTCCCCGGGCCGCAGGTCGCCGAGCGCGGTGCGGCGCAGGGTCTCCGGCATCACGTCGACGACGAACGTGCCGTCCCCGGGCAGCACCGCGACCGTGAGGCAGACCCCGCCCACGGCGATCGAGTCGCCCGGCGCGGCGTCGGACACGACCAGCGGGCCGCGGACGGTCAGCCGGGCGTCACCCGCGCCCCCGTCCCCCGCTCCCTGCGTCCCGGGTGCCAGGTCGAGCGCCACCACGGCGCCGACCTCCTCCACGATGCCGGTGAACATCAGCGGTCCTCCTCCTCGGTATCGGCCACGACGAGCACGTCGGGCCCCAGCGGCAGCACCTCGCGCGGGTGCAGCCGGATCGCGTCGGCGACGGTCCTCACGCCGAGGTCGCCGACGGCGCTGCGGCCGGCCCCGAGCAGGACGGGCGCGACGTACGCGTGCACCTCGTCGACGACCCCGGCGCGCAGGAACGCCGCGGCGAGCGTCGGCCCGCCCTCGACGAGCGCGTGCCGGACCTCGCGGGCGTGGAGCGCGGCGAGGACCTCGCGGGGGTCGCGGGTGCGCAGGTGCACCACCTCGCCGCCGGGACCCGCGAGCCGGCCGTCCAGCGGCAGGGCGCGCTCACCGACGACGACACGGAGCGGCTGGTGCTCCGCGAGCGAGCCGTCCGGCGCGCGGGCGGTGAGCGACGGGTCGTCCGCGAGCACGGTCCCGGTCCCGACCACCAGCGCGTCGACCTCGGCGCGCAGGGCGTGGGCGTGGGCGCGCGCCTCCGGCGAGGTGATCCACCGCGACGTGCCGTCCGCGGCGGCGACCCGGCCGTCCAGCGTCGCCGCGGTCTTCAGCGTGACGAACGGGCGCCCGCGCCGGACGGCGAGCAGCCACGGGCGCAGCAGCGCGCGGCCCGCTGCCTCCTCGACCCCGACGACCACCTCGACGCCCGCCGCGCGCAGGCGTGCCGCTCCCCCGGCGGCGTCCGGGTTCGGGTCCCCGACCGCCACCACGACGCGGCGCACACCCGCCTCGATCAGCGCGCGCGAGCAGGGCCCGGTACGTCCCGTGTGGTCGCAGGGCTCGAGCGTCACGACGGCCGTCGCGCCCCGGGCGCCGGTGCCGCGCTCGCGGGCGTCGGCCAGCGCCGCCACCTCCGCGTGCGCGGTCCCGGCCCCGCGGTGCCAGCCCTCGCCGAGGACCTCGCCGTCCGGGCCGAGCAGCACGCAGCCCACGCGGGGGTTCGGTCCGTGGGCGGGGCCGCGCCGCGCGAGGTCGAGGGCGCGCAGCATCGCGTCCCGCTCGACCGCCGTGGCGTCCACCGCCCCGCTCCCTCCGTCGCCGTCAGGCTCCGGGGTGCGGGCGGCGCGCTGGTGCACGACGACCACGGCGCACCCGGCTCACGCCGAGCACGCCGCCACGTCTCCTCCCATCCGGACTGTCACCGTCGGTCCTGGAGTTCCACCAGGTCAACCGCTCACGCCGAGGCGCTTGCGGGTCGCGGACTGTCACCGCCGGCTCGGAATTGCACCGACCCCGGAGCACGTGTGTGTACTTCGCCAACGATGATGCCACAGCCGGCATTCCCGGCGTGACGGCCGTTCGTCCCGGCCGGGGTGCCGCGTGGCGCGGGCGGGGCCCGGTCCGGCGCCGGTCCGGCGTCGGCCCAGCACCGCGCCAGAGCTGCGCCGCGCAGGAGCTGCGCCGCACCTGCGCCGGGTCACCGCCGGAGCAGCGCCTCGTCCGCGAGCCCCCGCAGGGTGTCGATCTCCGCCGCGACGTCCGGCGCCCCGTACACGGCCGACCCCGCCACGAAGACGTTCGCGCCCGCCTCGGCCACCGCCGCGATCGTGCCGCGCGAGACGCCCCCGTCCACCTGCACCCACGTCGCGGCGCCCTGCTCGTCGATCGCGGCGCGCAGCCGGCGGATCTTGGGCAGCGTCCCCTCGATGAAGGACTGCCCGCCGAACCCGGGCTCGACGGTCATGACCAGCACCATGTCGAACTCCGGCAGCAGGTCCAGCAGCGGCTCGACCGGGCTCGCGGGCCGCAGCGCGATGCCGGCCCGGGCGCCCGCCGACCGCAGCTCGCGCGCCAGCCGGACCGCCGCCTGCGTCGCCTCCGCGTGGAACGTCACCGACGCCGCACCCGCCCGCGCGTAGTCCACCGCCCACCGGTCGGCGTCCTCGATCATCAGGTGCACGTCGAGCGGCACCGGCGACACCTCGGCGATGCGCCGCACCACCGGCAGCCCGAGCGTGAGGTTCGGCACGAAGTGGTTGTCCATCACGTCGACGTGCGCGTAGTCGGCCCGGGCGATGCGGCCGAGGTCGCGCTCGAGGTTGACGAAGTCGGCGGACAGGATGCTGGGGCTGATCAGTGCGGGCACGCGTCCCAGCGTATCGAGCACGCCGCGGGGGCGCCGGGGCGTGCGGGCCGGGGCGGTCGCGCCCCCGCCGCGCGTCGCGCCGCCGTCAGGACGTCCGGCGCAGCAGCGTGAGGTGCATCGCGTCCGTCCCGTGCACGTGCGGCCAGAGCTGCGCGTCCTCCCGGTCCGGCAGGTCGAGCCCGGGGGCGGTGCGGTGCAGCACCTCGGGCGCGGGCAGCACCTCGGTCTCCAGGCCCGCGCGGCGGGCGGCGCGGCGCGCGTCCACCACCGCGAGGCTCGTCTCGGCGAGCACCGGCGAGCACGTCACGTACGCGACGACCCCGCCGACGCGCACCGCGCGCAGCGCCGACGCCAGCAGCTCGCGCTGCAGCGAGCCGAGCGCCGCGAGGTCCGCGGGGGTGCGCCGCCACCGCGACTCCGGGCGCCGGCGCAGCGCACCCAGCCCGGTGCACGGCGCGTCGAGCAGGACGCGGTCGTAGGCGCCCGGCTCGTCGTCGCCGGCCTGGCGCCCGTCGCCCACCCGCACGTCCTCGACGGCACCCGCCGGCGCGGCCGCGAGGGCCTGGCGCACGAGCCGGGCGCGGTGCGGCTGCACCTCGTTGGCGACCAGCCGGGCGCCCCGCCCGCCGGCGAGGGCCGCCAGCAGGGCCGCCTTCCCGCCGGGGCCGGCGCACAGGTCGAGCCACCGGGCGTCGCGGCCGTCGAGCGGGGCGTCCGCGAGGGCGAGCGCGACGAGCTGGCTGCCCTCGTCCTGCACGCCCGCGCGTCCGGCCCGCACCGGGGCGAGCGCCGCCGGGTCGCCGCCCCCCACGAGGGTGACGGCCGTGGGCGCCCACCGGCCGGGCTCGGCCCCGTCACCGGCCGCGGCCAGCAGCTCGTCCGGCGCGACCAGGCCGGGCCGGGCCACGAGCGTCACGCGGGGCGCCTCGTTGTCGGCCGCGAGCAGCGCGGGCAGCTCGGCGGCGTCGCGGCCGTGCCCCACGAGCGCCTCGCGGAGCGCCCGGGTCACCCAGGCCGGGTGGCTCTCGACCACGGACAGCCGGGCGACCTCCGCCGCGGTCCCCTGCTCCGGCGCGGCCGCGGCGTCCCCGACCCGCGCCAGCCAGACGTCCAGCGGCTCCCGGGCGACGGCGCGCAGCACGGCGTTGACGAACTGCGCGGGACCGGCCCCGACCCGCTCCCGCACCAGGCCGACGGTCTCCGACACCGCCGCGTGCGGCGGCACCCGCATCCCGAGCAGCTGGTGCGCGCCGAGGCGCAGGGCGTCCAGCACCGGCGGGTCGACCCGGTCCAGCGGCCTGCCGGCGCACTGCGCGATCACCGCGTCGTACCGGCCGCGCAGCCGCAGCGTGCCGTACGCCAGCTCGGTGGCGAACCCGGCGTCCCGCCCGCGGATGCCGCGCTCACGCAGCAGCGGCGGCAGGACGAGGTTCGCGTAGGCGTCCGAGTCGGCCACCGTGCGCAGCACGTCGAACGCGACGGTGCGCGCCGGGTCCGTCCCGCGACGCCGCGCGGCGGGCGCTGCCGCGGTGCGCCGGCGCGGGCCGCGACGGCCGCCCTGCGGCGCGCTCACGCGGCGTCCCCGCCCAGCACCGTGCCGGGCGCGAGGCGGGCGCCCCGGGCCCAGTCCGGTGCGGGCATCGCGCGCTTGCCCGCGGGACGGACCTCCTCCAGCCGCACCGCGTGCGTGCCGGTGCCCACGAGCACCTCGCCGCGCCCGGCCCGCAGCTCGCCGGGCCGCAGGTCGGTCACCGCGGGCTCGGGCCGCACCGGTCCGAGCCCCAGCCGGGACCCGTCCGGCAGGGTCGTCCACGCGCCCGGGGCCGGGGTGCAGCCGCGCACCCGCCGGTCGACCGCCATGGCGGGGTGCTGCCAGCGCACCCGGGCGTCCTCGGTGGTGAGCCGCGGGGCGAGGCTGACGCCGTCGGCGGGCTGCGGGACCGGCGTGAGGATGCCCTCCTCCAGCGCGTCGAGCGTGCGCACCAGCAGCCCGGAGCCGGCCTCCGCCAGCCGTCCCAGCAGGTCCCCGGCGGTGTCGCGCGGGCGGATGGTCTCGGTGAGCGTGCCGTACACCGGGCCGGTGTCGAGGCCGGCCTCCAGCCGGAACGTGCTCGCGCCGGTCACCTCGTCACCCGCGATGACGGCGTGCTGCACGGGGGCCGCACCCCGCCAGGCCGGCAGCACCGAGAAGTGCAGGTTGACCCACCCGTGCCGGGGCAGGTCGAGCAGAGCCGCCGGCACGAGGTTGCCGTACGCCACCACGGGCGCGGCGTCGGGCGCCAGCTCGGCGAGCCGCGCCCGCACGTCCTCGTCCCGCAGGGTCGCCGGCGTCAGCACCTCGATCCCCGCGTCCAGGGCGCGCTGCTTGACGGGGCTCGCGGCGAGCGTGCGGCCGCGGCCGGCGCGGGCGTCGGGTCGCGTGAGGACCGCGACGACCTCGTGGCGGGAGGCGATCAGGGCGTCCAGCGAGGGCAGCGCCACCGCGGGCGTCCCGGCGAAGAGCAGGCGCATGGGCACCGATCCTAGGCCGTCGGGGGCAGGACCCCGTGGGCCACCAGGTCGGCCCGCAGCTCCGCCGCGCCGGTGAACAGCACCGCCTGGAACCCCTCCGCGGCCGCCGCGGCGACGTTCACCGGGCTGTCGTCGGTGAACAGCGTCCTCGCCGGCACCAGGCCGTACCGGTCGGCGAGCAGCCGGAACACGCGCGGGTCCGGCTTGGCCACCCCCTCGCGGCCCGACACCAGCACCGCCTCGAGCCGGTCGACCACGGGCGCGACCGGCGCCGCGTGGTGGAACGTCTCGGCGGACCAGTTGGTCAGCCCCAGCACCCGGACACCCGCGGCCCGCAGCTCGTCGACGACGGCCGCGCTGCCCGGAACGGGACCCGGCAGGGACAGGGGGAACCGCTCGACGTAGAGGTCGAGGGTCGCGACGTGCTCCGGGTGGCGGCGGGCCACCTCCGCGCGCGCCTCGGCCCACGGCCGTCCCGCGTCCTGCTGGTGGTTCAGCTCCGCGAAGCCGACGTCCGCGAAGAACCGCTCGACCTCCGCCTCGTCCAGCACCCCCGCGAACGGCAGGACGGGGTCCCACCGCACCAGGACGTTCCCCAGGTCGAACACCACCGCGTCGACGGCGCCACTCACAGCATCTCCTCCGGGTCGAGCCGCACCCGCACCGTCCCGCCCTCCCGGCGGGCGCTGCGCACGGCGAGGGACGCGGCGAGCGACCGGGCCAGCGCCCGGCCCTCCGCCACGGGGACCCGCACGAGCGTGCGCACGGGCGGGTCGAGCGAGTCGTCGCCCGGCAGCGGCACCGGGCCCAGCACGTCGGCACCGGGCGGCAGCTCGACGCGCGCGAGCACGCCCGCCACCACCTCGCGCGTGCCGGTGAGCTCCGCCACGCGGACCGCCGGCGGCAGGCCGACCTCCGTCCGCTCGGCGAGCTCCCGCTCCGCGAGGCCCGCGGGGTCCCACCGCACGAGCGCCTGGGTGGGGCGCTCCGCGCCGTCGCCGACGAGCAGCACCACGCCCCCGTCGGACCCCGGCCGCACGAGCGCCGCCGCCGCGAGCCACCGCCGCAGCGCGTCCTCGGTGGCGCGCAGCGACGTGGACCCGGTCGTCACCGCGGCGTCCAGCAGCACGGCCGCCGCGTACCCCGCCGGCGCGACGGGCTCGGCGCCCGGGGTGGACACCACGAGCGCGGGCCGGTCCGGGACCTCCGCCAGCACGCCCCCGGCGGACCGGGCCCCCGACGTGCGGACGGTCGCCCCGGGGAACGCCCGCCCCAGCTCCTCCGCCGTGCGGTCGGACCCGACGGCCACCGACCGGAACGTCCCGTTCCCGCACGCGTCGCACCGCCACCGGGTCGCCAGCCGCCCGCACCAGCCGCACTGCGCCGTCCCGTCGCCGGACGGCAGCTGCAGCGGGCCGTGGCAGTGCCCGCAGCGCGCGACCTGACGGCACCGGGCGCACGCCACCGCGGGCAGGTAGCCGGCCCGCGGCACCTGCACGAGGACGGGACCGTGCGCCAGCCGCTCGCGGATGGTGCGCCAGGCCTCCCCCGGCAGGCGCGCGGCGGCCGCGGCGCCCTCGCGGGCCAGCTCCACGCTCGTGAGGGCGCGCACGCGCGGCGTGCGGGCGCGCACCACGGTCCGGTCGGCGGTCACCGGACGCACCCAGCCCGACGCGACGAGCGCCTGGACCTCGACGGAGCGGCCGTGCGCGGCCAGCAGCAGCGCGCAGCCGTCGGAGTCGGAGCGCAGCGCCAGCACCTCGCGCACGTGCGGGTACGGGGCGCGCGGCTCGGCGTGCAGGTCGTCGCCGTCGTCCCAGCACACCGCCAGGCCCAGGTCCCGCACGGGCGCGAACGCGGCGGCACGCGTGCCGACCACCACCCGCGCGAGCCCCCGCAGCGCGGCGAGGTACGACCGGTACCGGCGTGCCGGCCCGTCGTCCGCCATGAGCCGCACGTGGGAGGCGTCCGTGCCGTCGGGCGTCCACGCGGGCACGCCCGCGGCCTCCAGGGCGGCGCAGACGCGGTCGACGTCGCGGGCGTCCGGGACCACGACGAGCGCGCCGCGCCCGCTCGACAGGGTCGCGGCGACGGCCTGCGCCACGGCGTCCGGCCACCGCTCCCCCGCCGGCCCCGGCAGCGCGGACCACGCGGCACGCGGCGCACCGCCGGCCGCGAGGTGCGCGAGGAACGCCGGGCCGCCGCGGTAGGGCGCCCAGGCGGCCCCGGCCGGCGCGGGCCGCTCGGCGACGGGCGCCGTCGGGTCCACGACGGCACCCCGCTCCGCCGGCGTCGTCGCGGTACCCGGTCCCGCCGGGGCGCCGGGCACCTCGCTCTCCGTGCGGGCGTGCCGCGGCGGGATCGCGAGCCGCAGCACGTCGGGCAGCGTGCCCGCGTACCGGTCCGCGACCGCCCGCGCGAGCCGCGCGACCGCGGGCGTCAGCACCGGCTCGGCGGACACGACCCGGCGCAGCGGGACGAGCCCGCCGTCGTGGTCGGCCTCGGCGACACGCTCGAGCAGGTACCCGTCGACGTCCTGCGACCCGAACCGCACCTTGACGCGCGTGCCCGGGCGCGCCGCCTCGTCGAGCGCGGCGGGGACCAGGTACTCGAACGGGCGGTCGAGGTGCGGCGGCGAGAGCTCGACGGCCACCCGCGCGACCGGCAGCGCACCCGCCGGCTCGACGTCGACGTCCCGGGCCCGCGCTCGCCGCCGTGGGCGGGCCGGCGCGTCGAGCCCCGCGAGCACGGGCTGCTCGGGGACGCCCGCCGGTTCCCCGCGCGCCGCCGCGCCGGTCACGTCGGTCAGGACAGCGCCGCGCGCAGGGCGTCCGCGCGGTCGGTGCGCTCCCACGTGAAGCCGGGCAGCTCGCGCCCGAAGTGCCCGTACGCCGCGGTGCGGCGGTACACGGGCCGCAGCAGGTCGAGGTCGCGGATGATCGCGGCCGGGCGCAGGTCGAACACCTGGCGGATCGCGTCGGTGAGCCGGACGTCCGGCACCTCACCGGTGCCGAACGTCTCGACGTACAGCCCCACGGGGTGCGCCTTGCCGATGGCGTACGCCACCTGCACCTCGCACCGCCGCGCCAGCCCGGCCGCGACGACGTTCTTCGCCACCCAGCGCATCGCGTACGCGGCGGAGCGGTCGACCTTCGACGGGTCCTTGCCCGAGAACGCGCCGCCGCCGTGCCGCGCCATGCCGCCGTAGGTGTCGACGATGATCTTGCGACCGGTCAGGCCGGCGTCGCCCTGCGGCCCACCGACCACGAACTGCCCGGTCGGGTTCACGAGCAGGCGGTACCCGTCGGTGTCCAGGGCGATGCCGGCCTCGGCGAGCACGGGGGCGACGACCTCGGAGGCGATCGCGGGCTCGAGCTGGGTCTCGAGATGCACGCCCGGACCGTGCTGGGTGGACAGCACCACCGTGTCGAGCCGGACCGCCCGGTCGCCCTCGTAGCCGATGGTGACCTGCGTCTTGCCGTCCGGGCGCAGGTCCGGGACCACGCCCTCCTTGCGCACCACCGCGAGGCGCTCGGCCAGGCGGTGCGCCAGCCAGATCGGCAGCGGCATCAGACCAGGGGTCTCGTCGCTGGCGTAGCCGAACATGAGCCCCTGGTCCCCGGCGCCCTGCAGGTCGAGCGGGTCGTGGTCCTCCGCGTCGTGCCGCGACTCCCACGCCTTGTCGACGCCCTGCGCGATGTCGGGCGACTGCTGCCCGATGGACACCGACACGCCGCACGAGTCGGCGTCGAAGCCGATCTCCGAGGAGGTGTAGCCGATGCCGCGCACCACCTGCCGGACGATCTGGGGGATCTCGACGTAGGCGCTGGTGGTCACCTCGCCGGCGACGTGCACGAGGCCGGTGGTCACCATCGTCTCGACCGCCACGCGGGCACCCGGGTCCTGCTCGAGGATCGCGTCCAGGATCGCGTCGGAGATCTGGTCGCAGACCTTGTCCGGGTGGCCCTCGGTGACGGACTCGGACGTGAAGAGGCGCATGTCGGCGGTCATGCGCACAGGCTATCGGCCCCCGCCGACCGTCAGCGGCCGAGCCTGTGGACCACCGCGTCCCACAGCCCGTCGGCGACCGCGTCCTTGGTCCCCGCGACGTGCGCGACGACCTCCCCCGTGGCGTCCAGCACGGTCACGGCGTTGTCGTCCGTCCCGAAGCCGAGCCCGCCGCCGACCGCGTTGACGGCCAGCAGGTCGGCCCCCTTGCGGCGCGCCTTCTCCCGGCCGTGGTGCAGCACGTCGCCGGTGGCGTCGCCCGTCTCGGCCGCGAAGCCCACGACGACCTGCCCGGGCCGGGGCGGGTCCGCGACCAGCCCGGCGAGCACGTCCGGGTTCTGCACCAGCTCCAGCGGCGCGACGCTGCCGTCGGCGGACTTCTTGATCTTGTGGTCGCTGCCCGCGGCGGGGCGGAAGTCGGCCACCGCGGCGGCCATGACGACCACGTCGGCGTCGACGGCGCACCCGCGCACGGCGTCCTGCAGCTGGGCGGTCGTCTCGACGGGGATCACCCGCACGCCGGCGGGCGGCCGGACCTGCAGGTTCGCGGCGACGAGCGTGACGCGCGCGCCGCGGGCCAGCGCCGTGCGGGCGAGCGCGACCCCCTGGCGCCCGGACGACCGGTTGCCGAGGAACCGCACCGGGTCCAGCGGCTCGCGGGTCCCGCCCGCCGAGACCACGACCGTCAGGCCGAGCAGGTCCGGCGTGCGGGGCTTGCCCTCGGGGTCGACCAGCGCGAGGGCGGCGTCGACGACCGCCTCCGGCTCGGGCAGCCGGCCCGGGCCGCTGTCGGCGCCGGTCAGCCGGCCGCTGTCGGGGTCGAGCACGTGCACGCCCCGCTGCCGCAGGGTGGCGACGTTCGCCCGCGTCGCCGGGTGCTGCCACATCTCGGTGTGCATCGCCGGCGCCATGAGCACCGGGCACGTGGCCGTCAGCAGCGTCGCGGCGAGCAGGTCGTCGGCGCGGCCCGAGGCGGCGCGCGCCAGCAGGTCCGCCGTGGCGGGCGCGACGACGACCAGGTCGGCCTGTCGCCCGAGGCGCACGTGCGCCACCTCGTCGACGTCGTCGAACACCTCGGGCGTCACCGGGTGCCCGGACAGGGCCTCCCACGTGGCGCGCCCGACGAACTCCAGCGCGGCGCGCGTGGGCACGACGCGGACCTCGTGGCCCGCCTCGGTGAGCAGGCGCAGCACGTGCGCCGCCTTGTACGCGGCGATGCCGCCCGCGACGCCCAGGACGATGCGCACGCCGCGCCCCGGGGCCTCAGCCCTCGTTCTGGGCGGTGACCGTCAGGAGGCCGGCGTCGATCTCGCGCATCGCGATGGACAGCGGCTTCTCCTGCGGGCGGGTCTCCACCAGCGGGCCGACGTACTCGAGCAGGCCCTCGTTGAGCTGCGAGTAGTAGGCGTTGATCTGGCGCGCGCGCTTGGCCGAGTAGATGACCAGCGCGTACTTGGAGTCCGCGCGCTCGAGCAGGCGGTCGATGGGCGGGTCGGTGATGCCGATGGGCTCAGCGACGGTTCCGGACACGGTGGCTCCCGTTGTCGAAGGGTGGGGACTGCCGGTCAGTCTACCGCGGCCGGCAGGCCCATCAGAGCGACCAGCTCGTCGGTGGCGCGCCGCACGTCGTCGTTCACGATGACGTGGTCGAACTCGGACTCCGCGGCCATCTCCACCTCGGCGGTCGCCAGCCGGCGGGCGCGCTCCTCGGCGTCCTCCGTGCCGCGCCCGACGAGCCGGCGCACCAGCTCCTCCATCGACGGCGGTGCGAGGAAGACGAACTGCGCGTCGGGCATGGTCGTGCGGACCTGCCGCGCGCCCTGCAGGTCGATCTCGAGCAGCGCGGGCTCCCCGGCGGCCAGCCGGTCCTCGACGGGCCGCCGGGGGGTGCCGTAGCGGTTGCGGCCGTGCACGACCGCCCACTCCAGGAGCTCGCCGTCCGCCACCATCGCGTCGAACTGCTCGGGCGACACGAAGTGGTAGTGGACGCCGTCCACCTCCCCCGGCCGCGGCGGGCGGGTGGTGGCGGAGACCGACAGCCAGACCTGCGGGTACCGGGCACGGAGGTCGGCGGACACGGTGCCCTTGCCGACGGCGGTCGGTCCGGCGAGGACGGTCAGCCGGGCGCGCGGCGTCGTCATGCGGTCTGGTGCTCCTGGAGTTGTGCGGCCCTCACCGGGCCGGGGACGGGGAGTGCGTCCGGCTCACCCGAACCGGTCGACCAGCGCCTTGACCTGGTGCGGGCCGAGGCCGCGCACCCGGCGGGTCTCCGAGATGCCGATCTCGGAGATGATCTGGCGCGCCTTGACCTTACCCACTCCGGGGAGGGACTCGAGCAGCGCCAGCACCTTGAGCTTGCCGATCGTCTCGTCCTTCTGGCCCTGCGCGATGACCTCGGACAGCGATCCCTGCGAGTACTTCAGCCGGTTCTTGACCTCCGCGCGGGCCTGGCGGGCGGCTGCCGCCTTCTCGAGAGCCGCTGCGCGCTGCTCGGGGGTGAGAGTCGGAAGTGCCACGTGAGTCACCTTCTCATCACTGTCAGGAGGCAGGGACATGGAACATACGCGATCCGCAGGGACCCCGGTGCGACACCGCGCCAGGACCGACGTGGACCCCATCACCCGAGGATGGCACGCCCCGCCCGTCCCGGCACGTTCCGGCAGCGTGTCGAGCCGAAATCCGGTGGCCGCGCGCCCGGAGCGGCGTGCTCACGACCCCGCTCGCGGCCCGCTGTCCCCACCAGGGAGTCGCCGTCCCGACCGCAGCGCCGCGGTCCTCACCGCAGCGCCGCCGTCCTCACCGCAGCGCGCGCGCCGCCTCGTCGGCCGCCCGCCGCGCCGCGTCCCGCAGCGCCCGCGCGTCCGGCCCCGCGGCGAGCACGCCCCGCGAGCTGGAGGCCAGCACGGCGGGTCGCGCCGACCCGAACACCGCGGCGAGCTCCGCCGCTCCCGCCCCCTGCGCGCCCACGCCGGGCGCCAGCAGCGGGCCGCGCACGGCCGCGAGGTCGACCCCCAGCCGCTCGGCCGCGTCGCCGGTGGTCGCGCCGACCACCAGCCCCGTCGACCCCAGCGACCCGCCGTGGGCCGCGAGCTCGGCCGCGTTGGCCGCCGCCGCCTCCCGGGCCACCCGGTCCGCCACGGCGACGCCCTCGGCGTCCCGGGCGTGCTGGACGGCCGCGCCCTCGGGGTTCGAGGTGAGCGCGAGCACGAACAGCCCGCGGCCCGTGGCGGCGGCCGCCTCGACGGCCGGGGCCAGCGAGCCGAACCCGAGGAACGGCGAGACCGTCAGCGCGTCGCCGGCCAGGGTCGAGCCGTCCCGCAGGTAGGCGTCGGCGTACGCGCCCATGGTGGAGCCGATGTCGCCCCGCTTGGCGTCGACGACCACGAGCGTGCCGGTCTCGCGCCCGGCGGCGACGACCTCCTCGAGGACGGCCACCCCGGCGGCGCCGTGGCGCTCGAAGAACGCGGACTGCGGCTTCACCGCGGCGACCCGGCCGCCCACGGCCTCCATCACCGTCAGCGCGAAGCGCCGCACGCCCGCGGCGTCGTCCGGCAGCCCCCACGCCTCCAGCAGCGAGGCGTGGGGGTCGATGCCGACGCAGAGCGGCCCGTGCTCCGCCATCGCGTCCGCGAGGCGGGCGCCGAAGGGCCTCACGCCGCGGCCCCGGCCGCGCGCCGAGCGGCGGTCGCCGCGTCGTGCTCCTGGAGGCTGGCGACGCCGAACGGCCCGGCGAGCGCCGCCTCGATGCCCTGCACCGCGGCGCCGAGCTGCTGCACCGTCGTGACGATCGCCTTGTCGGCGGCCGTCGTCGCGGCGCGGATCTCGTAGCCGTCGGCGCGCGCGCCCTGCCCGGAGGGGGTGTTGACGACGATGTCGACCTCGCCGGCGGTGATGAGGTCGACGATGGTCGGCTCCCCCGCCGGTCCGCGGCCGCGGGAGAACTTCCGGACCACCCGGGAGGCGATGCCGTTGCGGCGCAGGACGGCCGCGGTGCCCTCGGTCGCGAGGATCTCGAACCCGAGCTCCGCGAGGCGCTTCACCGGGAACACGATCGACCGCTTGTCGCGGTCGGCCACCGAGATGAACGCCCGGCCCGACGTGGGCAGGCCGCCGAACGCCGCGGACTGCGACTTCGCGAACGCCGTCGGGAAGTCCGTGTCGAACCCCATGACCTCGCCGGTGGACCGCATCTCCGGGCCGAGCACGGTGTCGACCACGGTGCCGTCGCCGGTGCGGAACCGCTTGAACGGCAGCACCGCCTCCTTGACGGCGATGGGCGCGTCGAGGTCGATCACGCTCGCGTCGTCGGCCGGCAGCAGGCCCGCGGCGCGCAGGTCCGCGATGGACCGGCCCGTCATGACGAGCGCCGCGGCCTTGGCGAGCGGCACGCCCGTGGCCTTGGAGACGAACGGCACGGTGCGCGACGCCCGCGGGTTGGCCTCCAGCACGTAGAGCACGTCGGAGACCAGGGCGAACTGGATGTTCAGCAGGCCCCGCACGCCGACGCCCGCGGCGATCGCCTCCGTGGACGCGCGGATCCGCTGCAGCTCGGACTCCGACAGGCTCACGGGCGGCAGCACGCACGCCGAGTCGCCGGAGTGGATGCCGGCCTCCTCGATGTGCTCCATGACGCCGCCGAGGAACAGCTCGGTGCCGTCGTACAGCGCGTCGACGTCGATCTCGATGGCGTCGTCGAGGAACCGGTCGATCAGCAGCGGCGGCAGCGCCCCGCCGCGCGCGGTGGCCTCGGCCAGCGCGCGCTCGACGTACTCGGTGAGCTGCTCGTCGGAGTAGACGATCTCCATGCCGCGGCCGCCGAGCACGTACGACGGGCGCACCAGCACGGGGAACCCGATCCGGTTCGCGGTGGCCTTCGCGGCGTCGAGCGTGGTCGCGGTGCCGAACGCGGGCGCCGGCAGCCCGGCGGCGGCCAGGACCGCACCGAACGCCCCGCGGTCCTCGGCGGCGTCGATCGCGGCGGGCGGCGTGCCGAGGATCGGCAGACCGGCGTCGGCGAGCCGCTGCGCGAGCGACAGCGGGGTCTGCCCGCCGAGCTGCACGATGAGGCCGGCGACGGGGCCCGCCGCCTTCTCCGCCTCGTAGACCTCGAGGACGTCCTCGAACGTCAGCGGCTCGAAGTACAGCCGGTCCGCGGTGTCGTAGTCGGTCGACACGGTCTCGGGGTTGCAGTTGACCATGACGGTCTCGTACTCGCCCTTGAGCGCCAGCGTCGCGTGCACGCAGGAGTAGTCGAACTCGATGCCCTGCCCGATGCGGTTCGGCCCGGAGCCGAGGATCAGCACCGCGGGCCGCTCGCGCGGGGCGACCTCGGTCTCCTCGTCGTACGCCGAGTAGTGGTACGGCGTGCGGGCGGCGAACTCGGCGGCGCAGGTGTCGACCGTCTTGTAGACGGGCCGGACGCCCAGCGCCTGCCGCACGACGCGCACCACGTCCTCGCTGACCCCGCGCAGGGCGGCGACCTGCGCGTCGGACAGGCCGTGCCGCTTGGCCCGGCGCAGCACGGCCGCGGTGAGCTCGGGCGCCGCGGCGGTCTCGGCCGCGACCTCGTTCACGAGCTGCACCTGGTCGAGGAACCACGGGTCGATGCCGGTGCGGGCGTACACCTCGTCCACCGACACGCCGGCGCGGAGCACCTGCTGCACGTCGATCAGCCGGTGCTCGGTCGGGCGGGAGATCGTGGCGACCAGCGCGTCGAGCGCGTCGCCGGTGAGCGGCTCGCCGTCCCAGTGGAACGTCGACCCCTTCCGGTCGATCGACCGCATGGCCTTGCCGAGCGCCTCGGTGAAGTTGCGGCCGAGCGCCATGGCCTCGCCGACGGACTTCATCGTGGTGGTGAGCGTCGGGTCGGCGGCCGGGAACTTCTCGAACGCGAACCGCGGCACCTTGACCACGACGTAGTCGAGCGTCGGCTCGAACGACGCCGGCGTGGAGCCGGTGATGTCGTTCGGGATCTCGTCCAGCGTGTAGCCGACGGCCAGCCGCGCGGCGATCTTCGCGATGGGGAACCCGGTGGCCTTCGACGCGAGGGCGGAGGACCGGGACACGCGCGGGTTCATCTCGATGACGATGATGCGGCCGGTGTCGGGGTTCACCGCGAACTGGATGTTGCAGCCGCCGGTGTCGACGCCGACCTCGCGGATGACCGCGATGCCGATGTCCCGCAGCCGCTGGTACTCCCGGTCCGTCAGCGTGAGCGCCGGGGCCACCGTCACCGAGTCGCCGGTGTGCACGCCCACCGGGTCGACGTTCTCGATCGAGCAGACGACCACGACGTTGTCGTGCTTGTCGCGCATGAGCTCGAGCTCGTACTCCTTCCAGCCGAGGATCGACTCCTCCAGGAGCACCTCGGTGGTCGGCGAGTAGTGCAGGCCCTGCCCGACGATGCGGCGCAGGTCGGCCTCGTCGTACGCGATGCCGGACCCGAGGCCGCCCATGGTGAAGGACGGCCGGACGACCACCGGGTAGCCGAGGTCCTCGACGGCGCCGAGGGCGTCGTCGACGGTGTGCACGATCGCGGACCGGGCGGACTCGCCGCCGCAGACCTCGACGACCTGCTTGAACTGCTCGCGGTCCTCGCCCTTCTGGATGGCGGGGATGTTGGCGCCGATCAGCTCGACGCCGTACTGCTCGAGCACGCCGGCCTCGTCCAGGGCGATCGCGGCGTTGAGCGCGGTCTGGCCGCCCAGGGTCGGCAGGATCGCGTCGGGGCGCTCCTTGGCGATGATCGCGGTGAGCACCTCGGTGGTGATCGGCTCGACGTAGGTCGCGTCTGCGAACTCCGGGTCGGTCATGATCGTGGCCGGGTTGGAGTTCACGAGGACGACCCGCAGGCCCTCCTCCTTGAGCACGCGGCACGCCTGGGTGCCGGAGTAGTCGAACTCCGCGGCCTGGCCGATGACGATCGGGCCCGAGCCGATGACGAGGACGGAGTGGATGTCGGTGCGGCGAGGCATCAGGCGCCCTTCGGGGAGTCGGTGACGTCGGTGGCCTGGCCGGCTGCTGCGGCACCTGCGGACGGCTCGCGCATCAGGTCCAGGAACCGGTCGAACAGGTAGGCGGCGTCGTGCGGGCCGGCGGCGGCCTCCGGGTGGTACTGCACGGAGAACGCCGGCAGGTCGAGCGCCGCGAGGCCCTCGACGACGTCGTCGTTGAGGTCGACGTGCGAGACGGTCACGCGGCCGTACCGCCCGCCGTCGTGCGGCGCGACGGACACCTCGTCGAGCGGCGCGTCGACCGCGAAGCCGTGGTTGTGCGCGGTGATCTCGACGCGGCCGGTCGCACGGTCGAGCACCGGCTGGTTCACGCCGCGGTGCCCGTACCCGAGCTTGTACGTGCCGTACCCGAGCGCGCGCCCGAGGATCTGGTTGCCGTAGCAGATGCCGAAGAACGGGATCCGCCGGTCCAGCACCTCGCGGAGCAGCTCGACCTCGTGCGTCGCGGCGCCCGGGTCGCCCGGGCCGTTGGAGAAGAACACGCCGTCGGGGGCCGTGGCCAGGACGTCGTCGATGGTCGACTGCGCCGGCAGCACGTGCACCTCGATGCCGCGCTCCGCCATCCGGTGCGGCGTCATGGCCTTGATGCCGAGGTCGACGGCCGCGACGCGGGCGACGGGCTCGGCCAGCGGCGCACCGTCGGGCCCGAGGGCCGGCACGACGTACGCGGCGTCGGTGGACACCTCGCCCGCCAGGTCGGCGCCGGACATCGCCGGCAGCGCCTGCACCTGGGCGACGACCTGCTCGGTGGGCAGCGGCCGGCCCTGCTCGTCCAGCAGCGCGTCGCCGGACAGGATCACGGCGCGCATCACGCCGCGCTCGCGCAGGTGCCGGGTCAGGGCGCGGGTGTCGATCCCGGAGATGCCCACGACGCCCTGCGCGGCGAGCTCCTCGTCCAGCGTGCGGTCCGCGCGCCAGCTCGAGGCGCGCCGCGCGGGGTCCCGGACCACGTAGCCCGACACCCAGATGCGACCCGACTCCGGGTCCTCGTCGTTGACGCCCGTGTTGCCGATGTGCGGCGCGGTCATCACGACGATCTGGCGGTGGTAGCTGGGGTCGGTCAGCGTCTCCTGGTAGCCGGTCATCCCGGTGTTGAAGACGATCTCGCCGCCCGTCCGCCCGGTGGCCCCGTAGGCCTCGCCGGCGAACGTCCGCCCGTCCTCCAGGACCAGCAGTGCGTCCGTCATGAGCTCTCCTCCTCACCCGCGGGGGCGGGCGCCGTTCCGATGAGTCCGTGGGTGGCCGCGCGCAGCTCGTCCGCCTCGTGGGCGTGCCGCAGCCGCAGGCCGGTGTCGAGGCCGCGCGGGTCGTCCTCCGGCGAGGGCACCCAGGTCAGGACGACCAGCCCCTCGCCGCCGACGACCTTGCCGGCCATGCCGCCGGAGGTGCCGACCGCGCGCAGCGCCACGCGCGGGACGAACACGTCCGGCGCGCCTCGTCGTCGCACAACCACACCCGCGTCGCGCACCTGCACCGTCGCCGCCGAGCGGACGCCCAGCCCGTGGGCGCCCACGCGGTCGAGCCAGTCGCCGGCCCGCGTGGTCGAGACGTACGTGGCCTCGAACGCGGCGGAACGCGCGTCGCCGAGCTCGTCCTCGCCGGGCACCGCGGGGGGCGCCGGCACCTCGCCGGTGCCGCGCGTGAGGCGCCGCCAGCCGCGGGCCATGCCGACCAGCAGGCCGGCCCCGAGCAGGACGAGCAGCGTGACCGAGAGCCAGGGCGGCATCAGGGCGTCACCCGGCCGGCGGCGTACCCGGCCCGCGCGGGGTCGTCCTGCGGCACCCCGTCGAGCACGGTCGCGCGGCCCCGCAGGAACGTCGCGACGACACGCCCGGGCAGCTCCCGCCCGCGCAGCGGCGAGTTCGCCGAGGCGGTCGCCTGCTCCTCGGGGACGACGACGCGCCGGGCCTCGGGGTCGACCAGCACGAGGTTGGCGGGCTCCCCCACCGCGATCGGCCGGCCCTGGTCGGCGACCCGCCCGATGCGCGCCGGCGTGGTCGACAGCACGCGCGCCACGTCGGCCCAGGTCATCCGGCCCGTGTCGACCATCGTCTGCTGCACGACGGACAGGGCGGTCTCCAGCCCGGTCATGCCGAACGCGGCCGCCGCCCACTCGCAGTCCTTGTCCTCGCGGGTGTGCGGGGCGTGGTCGGTGGCGACGATGTCGATGGTGCCGTCGGCCAGGCCCTCGCGGACCGCGTCGACGTCGGCCTGCGTGCGCAGCGGCGGGTTGACCTTGAACACCGGGTCGTAGCCGCGCACCTCCTCGTCGGTGAGCGCGAGGTGGTGCGGCGTCGCCTCCGCGGTGACCTCGATGGCGCGCGACTTCGCCCACCGGACGATCTCGACGGAGCCGGCGGTCGACAGGTGGCACACGTGCAGCCGGGAGCCGACGTGCTCGGCCAGCAGCACGTCGCGGGCGATGATCGCCTCCTCCGCGACGGCCGGCCAGCCCGCGAGCCCGATCTCCGCCGAGACGACGCCCTCGTGCATCTGCGCGCCCTCGGTGAGCCGCGGCTCCTGCGCGTGCTGCGCGACCACGCCGTCGAACGCCTTGGTGTACTCCAGCGCGCGGCGCATGAGCACCGGGTCGTGCACGCACTTCCCGTCGTCGCTGAACACCCGGACGCGGGCCGCGGAGTCCGCCATCGCGCCCAGCTCGGCCAGGTGCTCCCCCGCCAGGCCGACCGAGACGGCGCCCACCGGGTGGACGTCCACCCAGCCGGCCTCGCGTCCCAGGCGCCACACCTGCTCGACGACGCCCGCCGTGTCCTGCGTCGGCGTCGTGTTCGCCATCGCGTGCACCGCGGTGAAGCCGCCGAGCGCGGCCGCGCGCGTGCCGGACGCGACCGTCTCCGCGTCCTCGCGCCCCGGCTCGCGCAGGTGCGTGTGCAGGTCGACCAGGCCGGGCAGCAGGACCATGCCCGTCGCGTCGATCACGTGCAGGTCGTCCGGGGCGTTCTCCGCCGCGTCGCCGGCCTCGGCGCCGAGGGCCGCGACCAGGCCGCCCGCGATCAGCACGTCCGTGCGGTCGCCGCCCAGCGGCGCGACGTCCTTGAGCAGGTACTGGGTGGTCATGCGGTCGCTCCGGAGGTCGTGGCGGCGGCGCCGGTGGTGCCGGTGGTGCCGGCCGTGCTGGTGAGGGCGGGGACGGCGCCGGTCGCCGGCGGGGCGCCGGTGTCGCCGTCGCCCGCGAGCAGCAGGTACAGCACCGCCATCCGGACGGCCACGCCGTTCGCGACCTGCTCGACGATCACCGACCGCGGCGAGTCCGCGGCGTCCGCCGAGATCTCCAGCCCCCGGTTCATCGGGCCGGGGTGCAGGACGATCGCGTGGTCCGGCAGCCCGGCCAGCCGCCGCGCGTCCAGGCCGTACAGCCGGGTGTACTCCAGCGGGCTCGGGAAGAACCCGCCCCCCGCCGTCGACATCCGCTCCCGCTGCACGCGCAGCATCATCACCGCGTCGGGGCCCTGCGCGAGCACGTCGTCCAAGCGGTAGGACACCTCCGCCGGCCACGGACCCACACCCACCGGCAGCAGGGTGGGCGGCGCGACCAGCGTCACGCGGGCACCGAGCGTGTGCAGCAGGTCGACGTTCGAGCGGGCGACCCGGCTGTGCAGCACGTCCCCGACGACGGCCACGTGCAGGCCGTCCAGGTCGTGGCCGACGCCGTCCGGGTTGCCCGGGACCCCGGTGAGGTGCCGGCGGATCGTGAACGCGTCCAGCAGCGCCTGCGTGGGGTGCTGGTGCATCCCGTCGCCCGCGTTCACCACTGCGGCGTCCGTCCAGCCCGCGTGCGCCAGCGTGTGGGGCGCGCCCGACGCCTGGTGCCGGATGACGATCGCGTCCGCGCCCATCGCCTGCAGGGTCAGCGCCGTGTCCTTGAGCGACTCGCCCTTGGACAGGCTCGAGCCCTTGGCCGAGAAGTTGATGACGTCGGCGCTGAGCCGCTTGGCGGCCGTCTCGAACGAGATCCGGGTGCGCGTCGAGTCCTCGAAGAACAGGTTGACCACCGTGCGGCCGCGCAGCGTCGGCAGCTTCTTCATCTGGCGGCCCTGGGTCGCGGCCATCTGGGCGGCCGTGTCGAGCACCCGGATCGCCGCGGCACGGTCCAGGTCGGCCGTCGAGAGCAGGTGCCTCATCGCGCCGCCCCCTCGATGACCACGGCCGTCCGGCCGTCGGTCTCGGCGAGCAGCACGCGGACGCGCTCCGCGGTCGACGTCGGGAGGTTCTTGCCGACGTAGTCCGCGCGGATGGGCAGCTCGCGGTGCCCGCGGTCCACCAGCGCCGCGAGCTGCACCGCCCGGGGCCGGCCCAGGTCGTTCAGCGCGTCCAGGGCGGCGCGGATCGTGCGGCCCGAGTACAGGACGTCGTCCACGAGCACCACGACCTTGCCGTCCACGCCGCGCGCCGGGACGCTCGTCGCGCCGATCGCCCGGGTGGGGTGCTGCGACAGGTCGTCGCGGTACATCGTCACGTCCAGGCTGCCGACCAGCTCCTCGGCCACCAGGCCGGGCTCGACGGCGGCCAGCCGCTGCGCGAGGCGCTGCGCCAGCGGGACGCCGCGGGTCGGGATGCCGAGGACGACGAGGTCGTCGCCGCCCTTGTTGCGCTCGAGGATCTCGTGGGCGATGCGCGTCAGCGCGCGGGCCACGTCCTGCTCGCCGAGCACGACGGTCGCGGTGGTGCCCTCGACGTTCACGTCGTCGGGCACGGGGGTGCCGGAGGTCATCCGGGCCTCTCCTTCCCCGCCTCACGGGACGGTGTTAAAGGAATGCCTGTCCCGGGCACCCTACCGTCCGGCCCGGCGCCCGGCGCGGCACGTCCACGCTCCGGTCGCCGTGACCCTCGCCACGCCCGGACGCCGACCCCACCGCGCTCACCCCGCTGTTGGGATCCGAACGCACCGACACGCCCGGCGCGCCCGGCTGTTCGGATCCACTCGCCCGGCCCGTCGACCCGCCACGCACGACGGCCCCCGTCCCACGAGGGGGACGGGGGCCGTGCGGCGGAGCAGGACGTCAGGCCAGCAGGGTCGGCTTCAGGTCGACCAGGCGGCCCAGCAGCCCGTTGACGAACCCCGGCGACTCGTCCGTCGACAGGCTGCGCGCCAGCTCGACCGCCTCGTCGACGGCGACCGCGTCCGGGACGTCGTCGTTGAAGAGGATCTCCCAGGCGCCGAGCCGCAGCAGCTCCCGGTCGACCGCGGGCATCCGCTCGATCGTCCAGCCGTGCGAGTGGGTGGCGATGACCTCGTCGATGCGGGCGCGGTGCGCCTGCACCCCCTCGACCAGCTCCACCGAGTACTGCGGCAGCGCCGCCTCGGTTCCCGGCTGCGCGATCCGCTCCGCGAGCAGCGTCAGCGGGTCGAGCCGCCGCTGCTCGGCCTCGAAGAGGACGTCGAGGGCCCGCTTGCGGGCCTTGGTACGGGCTCCCACCTCAGTCGTTCACGCGACCCAGGTAGCTGCCGTCGCGGGTGTCGACCTTGACCTTGGTGTCGGCCTCGAGGAACAGCGGCACCTGGATCTCGTACCCGGTCTCGAGCGTCGCGGGCTTCGTGCCGGCGGACGAGCGGTCGCCCTGCAGGCCCGGCTCCGTGTACGTGACCATGAGCGTCACCGACGGCGGCAGCTCGACGTACAGCGGCACGCCCTCGTTGGTCGCGACCATCGCGTTGGTGCTCTCGAGCATGAAGTTCGCGGCGTCGCCCACCGTGGCGGCCGGGACGGTGATCTGGTCGTACGTGTCCGTGTCCATGAACACGAAGTCGTCGCCGTCCTTGTACAGGTACTGCATGTCGCGCTTGTCGACGTTCGCGGTCTCGACCTTCAGGCCCGCGTTGAACGTGCGGTCGACGACCTTGCCGGACAGGACGTTCTTGAGCTTGGTGCGCACGAACGCGCCGCCCTTGCCGGGCTTGACGTGCTGGAACTCGACGACCGTCCAGAGCTGGCCGTCGATCTTCAGCACGGTGCCGTTCTTCAGGTCGTTCGTCGTCGCCACGTGTCGCTGCTTCCTGTCCTGGGTGCGTCGGTCGGGGGGCCGCCACGCGCGCCCGCGGGTCGCGGACGGGGCTGGGCCGCCGACCATCGTACCGTGCGGGCGCTGGGACCGCCGCGCGCGGCGGCCCCGCCGCCCGTGCGTCGGGAAGGGAGTGGGCTGAGCATCGGGCACGAGCTGGCGGCCCACCTGGCGCGGGAGGGGGTCGACACCCTCGAGCAGCTCGTCGACGTGCCGGGCGGGGACCGGTACCCGTGACCCGGCGTCCCCGCCGGGCCCGGGACCCGCCGGGCGGTCAGCGCAGCAGCAGCCAGCGTCCCAGCACGCCGACGCCCGCGGACCACACCAGCGACGCGAGCGTCCCGATCACGAACCGCTCGGAGACCCCGGAGTCGTCGCCCGCCCGCAGCTCGGGGTAGCGCCCGAGACCCTTGACCGCCACGACGACCGCCACACCCCCGGGCTCGCCCGCCAGCAGGGTCCCGGTGACGGCCAGGCGCTCCAGGACACCGATCCAGGTGCCACCGCGCAGCCTGGCGCGCGCCCGGTCGCCGTCCGGCCCGTCGCCGCCGCGGGGCGCGCCGCCCTGGGCGCGCCGGTTGACCCGGCCCTTGCGGTACTCGCGCCGGTGCTCGTTCGCGGGCTCGGCGGCGGGCGGTCCCGACCGGGGCGCCGGGCCGGAGCGGCGTCCCCCGCGGTCGGCGAGCCGCAGCACGCCGGCCGCGGCGACCCAGCCGAGCCCCGCGCTGACGGCCAGCGCGGCCACCACGACCACGGTCCCCCACAGCGGCGTCATGCCGGCCCCTCCCCCTCGACGGCCGACCCATCGTCCCGGGGTCCGGCCGCGAGGCGGAGCAGGCGCGCCGCAGCGGGCCGGGCGGCGAGCTCCTCGGCCCAGAGCGCCGTGCGCAGGCGCTCGCTGACGGCCTGCTGGCTGATGCCCAGCGCCGCGGCGGCGTCCTCCTGCCGCGGCGGCTCGGCGCCCGGCACCGGCGTCATGCGGTCGACGACGGCCCACCCGGCGGCCGTCCGGCGGGCGACGACGGCGCCGAGCAGCGCGAGCACCGCCTCGGACTCGGCCGCCGCGGACGGGTCGGCGCCGCGGACGGCCACCGGCACCGTGCGCGAGCGGGACTTCGCCGCCTCGACGGCCTCGCGGGCGTGGATGAACGCCCCGCCGGACGCCTCCCGGGACGTCGCCGGCAGCGGCTCGTCGACCTCCCCGGCGCCGATGCCGACGCTCCAGCCGCCGATCCGCACCAGGTGCAGCGTGAGCGAGACGACGAGCGCGGGATCGCCCAGCACGGCCTGGACCTCGTCCCCGACGGTGCGCTCGATCGGCAGGACCACCGCCCCGGGCCCGGCCGCGGTGAGCGGGGACGCCTCACCCTCCAGCGCGTCGAGCAGCACGGCGACGCGGTCGCCCACGCGCCGGCTGTCCTGCTGGTCGACGGTCATGATCCACATGCACACAAGGCTACGACCTTGTGTCGACCAGATACAAGGTCTGGACCTTGTACCGGGGCGCACAAGGCTGTGGCCTTGTCCGGTCTCAGCCCAGCGAGAGGCCGCGCGGGGCGGCGACGCCCTCGGAGATCTCGGCGTACGCCGCCACGAGCAGCGCCGGGTCGGGGCCCTCCAGCCGCGCAGGCCGTGCCACGTCGTCCAGCACGACGAACCGCAGCCGGTCGCCCCGGGTCTTCTTGTCCCGCCGCATCGCCGCGTGGAGCTGGTCCCAGCGGTCGCCGCGGTACGACGTCGGCAGGCCGAGGCCCTCGAGCACCGACCGGTGCCGCGCGACGACGGCCTCGTCCAGGCGCCCCGCGAGCCGCGCGAGCTCGGCGGCGTACACCATGCCCACCGCCACCGCGGCGCCGTGCCGCCACGAGTAGCGCTCCACGTGCTCGATGGCGTGGCCCAGCGTGTGGCCGTAGTTGAGGATCTCGCGCAGCCCCTGCTCGGTGAGGTCCTCCCCCACGACCCGGGCCTTCACCGCCACCGACCGCTCGACGAGCTCGGCCAGCACCGGCGACGCGGCGCCGCGCACCGGGTCGGTGATCTCGTCGCGGTGCGCCTCGACCAGGTCGAGGATGCGCGGGTCGGCGATGAACCCGCACTTCACGACCTCGCCCAGCCCCGCGACGTAGTCGTGCCGCGGCATGCTCTCCAGGGCCGCCAGGTCGCACAGCACCCCGGCCGGCGGGTGGAACGTGCCCACCAGGTTCTTGCCCTCGGCGGTGTTGATGCCCGTCTTCCCGCCGACGGCCGCGTCGACCATCGCGAGCAGCGTCGTCGGCACCTGCACGACCTTCACGCCCCGCAGCCAGGTCGAGGCCACGAAGCCCGCGAGGTCCGTCGTCGCGCCCCCGCCGAGTCCGACCACCGCGTCGCTGCGCGTGAAGTCGGCCTGCCCCAGCACCTGCCAGCAGAACGCCGCCACCTGCGCCGTCTTGGCCGGCTCCGCGTCCGGGACCTCCGCCAGCAGCGTCTCGTAGCCCTGGGCGGTCAGGTCCTCGCGGACCGTCTCGGCCGTCGCGGCCAGCGCCGCGGGGTGGATGACCAGGACCTTCCGGACGCCGTCGCCCAGCAGGCGCGGGAGCTCGCCCAGCAGGTGCCGGCCGATCAGCACCTCGTACGGCCGCTCCCCGCGGACCTCGACCGCCCGTGCCCCGCCGCCGCTCATACGCCCGTCCCTCCGTCGACCTCGCCGTGCCCGCCCTCGCCGCCGTCGGCGATCCGCGCGGCGACCTCGTCCGCGACCTGCTCCGGCGTGCGCCCGTCGGTCGCCACCGACCATGACGCGACCTGCTCGTACACCGGGCGACGCTCCTCCAGGAGCTGCTGCCAGCGCGCCCGCGGGTTGCCGAGCAGCAGCGGCCGCGCCTGGTTGAACCCCACGCGCGGCGCGGCGTGCCGCAACGACACCTCCAGCAGCACCACGACGCCGCCGCGCGCGCGGTAGGCCCGCAGCGCCTCACCGGTCGCCGGGTGCAGCACCGCGCCGCCGCCCAGCGCGAGCACCACGCCGTCCGCGGCGAGCGCCGCCCGGGTCGCCTCGTGCTCGAGCTCCCGGAACCGCGGCTCGCCGTCCTCGACGAAGACGTCCGCGACCGGCTTCCCCGCCGCCCGGGCGACGTCCGCGTCGGTCTCCCGCACGGGGACGCCCCAGCGCGACGCGAGCAGCGCGGCGACGGTCGACTTGCCCGCCCCGGGCGGACCGACGAGGACGACCCGCGGGCCGGTACCGGTCACCGCAGCAGGTCGGGCACGGACGCGACGTACGCCTCGAGGTTGCGCCGCACCTCCCCGACCGAGTCGCCGCCCGTCTTCTCCAGCAGCGCGTCCGCGACCACCAGCGCGACCATCGCCTCCGCGACGACCGCCGCCGGCGGGACCGCGCACACGTCGGAGCGCTGGTGCTGGGCCTTCGCCGGCTCGCCGCTGGCGGTGTCGACCGTGTCCAGCGCGCGCGGCACCGTCGAGATCGGCTTCATCGCCGCGCGCACGCGCAGCACCTCGCCGTTCGTCATGCCGCCCTCGAGCCCGCCCGCTCGGTTGCTGCGGCGCCGGATCACGCCGTCGGCGTCGCGCTCCATCTCGTCGTGCGCCTGCGACCCGCGCCGCGTCGCCGTGCGGAACCCGTCGCCGACCTCCACGCCCTTGATCGCCTGGATGCCCATGAGGGCGCCCGCGAGCCGGGCGTCCAGACGCCGGTCGGCGTGCACGTACGAGCCCAGGCCCGACGGCAGCCCGTACACCAGCACCTCGACGACGCCGCCCAGCGTGTCGCCGTCCTTGTGGCACTCGTCGATCTCGGCCACCATCGCCGCCGACGTCGCCGCGTCGAAGCAGCGCACCGGGTCCGAGTCGAGCGCCGCGACGTCGTCCGGGCCGGGCAGCGCCGCGTCGTCCGGGACCGCCACCGGGCCGATGCCCACCACGTGCGACACGAGCCGGACACCCGCCGCCTGCTCCAGGAACCGCGCCGCGACCGTGCCGAGCGCCACCCGCGTGGCCGTCTCCCGCGCGGACGCCCGCTCCAGCACGGGCCGCGCGTCGTCGAACGCGTACTTGCGCATCCCGACCAGGTCGGCGTGCCCGGGCCGCGGCCGCGTCAGCGGCGCATTGCGCGCACGGTTCAGCTTCTCCGGGTCGTCCACCGGGTCCGCCGACATCACGTCGACCCACTTCGGCCACTCGGTGTTGCCGATCTCGATCGCCACCGGGCCGCCCTGCGACAGCCCGAGGCGCACGCCGCCGAGGATCCGCACCTCGTCCTGCTCGAACTTCATGCGCGCGCCGCGGCCGTACCCCAGCCGCCGCCGCGCCAGCGCGTCGCGGATGTGGGCCGACTCGACCTCGACACCCGCGGGGAGGCCCTCCAGGACGCCCACCAGGGCGGGGCCGTGCGACTCACCGGACGTCAACCAACGGAGCATGGTCGCGATCCTCCCATGTCGGGCGGGCAGCACCGCGCCCCGGTCCACGGGGTGGGCCGGGGCGCGGGGAGGGGCCGGGACGGGGCCGACGGGCGGCCGGCGGGTCAGCCCACCGGAGCGAACGGGTTGGCCTGCGACCCCGGGACCGGCAGGTCGCCCGCGTCCGCGTCCGGGTCGACAGGGAGCGCGCCGTCGGTGAGCACGAACGCGTACCCGGACAGCGACAGCTCGATGTCGCCGGCGTTCGTCGCGGGCCGGCCGCCGCTGGCACCCGAGGCGTCCTGGGTCACCGCGTTGATCGTCGAGACCAGGTACAGCCGGCTCGCCTCGGTCTGGAGCGCCTTCAGGAACGCCACCGTCGACTCGTACGAGCCGATCGAGCCGACCGAGATCGGGATGGTGTAGAACCCGGACACCGTGGTGGACGTCGTCGTGTCGGACGCGGCCCCGTCGGACGCCGGGTCGTCGGTCGCCGCCGCGGTGGACCCGTCGGTCGCGCCCGTGTCGTCCGCCGTCGCGGAGTCGGAGACCGCCGGCGCGGCGGCCACGAACGGCTGGGGCTGGCTCGGGGCCACCGACGTGATCGTCACGCCCGCGGCCTCCGCCAGGCTCTGCAGCTCCCGGCTGATGCTGGCCCCGTCACCGGTCACCGGCATCTGCAGCCGCAGGTCCGCGAGCTCGGCCTTGTACTCCTCGAGGTGCGTCGCCTGCTCCTTGAGCTTCGCGATCTCGAGCTCGAGCAGGTCGTTCTGCTGCCGCTGCGACTCCGCCTGCGTGGTGTCGTCCGCGGCCTGCGCCATCACCGGGTCGATCAGCAGGAACCACGCGGCCACCAGCACGAGCACCGCGAGCAGCGCCGTGCCTCCGACCCAGACCTTCGCACTCGCCTGGCGCATCACTCGGCCTCCGGCTCGAACCGGCCCGACAGGGCCGTGGGCAGCAGGTCGACCGTGGCGGCGACCTGGTAGAACACGACGCCCTCCTCCTCGCTGAGGGTCGCGGAGGAGAACCACGGGTTGGACATCCCGGGGACGGCCTCGATCGCCTCGATCCACGCGGCGGTGTCCGGGAGTGTCAGCGACCGGGCCGAGAACGTGATCTGACCGATCGCCGCGGCGGGTGCCAGCGGGTCCGTGGTGCCGGTGAACGGCTGGCCGGGCTGACCGACCGTGACCGCCATCGAGTCGTAGGACACGCCCTCGGGCGTCACCGCCCGCAGCGCCTCGAGGTAGCCGGGCCACAGGATCTCCGACGCCATGGCCTGCTGCCGCGCCGACTCCGCGGTCGCGATGGCTCCCAGCGTCTGCGGCACCTCGGAGTACTGCGACTTCTCGTCCTGGAGCCGGGCCGTGTCGGCCTGTGCCGTGGCCAGGTCGTCCGCCGCGCCGCGCGCGAGCAGGACGGCGCCGACGTACCCGAGCGACGCCAGCAGGACCACCAGCGCGAGAGCCAGGACGAGCAGCCGCTTGACGGACGCCAGCCGTCGCCCGCGGGTGACCTCCGGCGGCAGCAGGTTGACCTGCGGCCAGGACAGCACGGGTGCCGCGGCCGGCCGGCGGGACGGGGTGACGACGCTCATGCCGCCACCCCCATCGCCAGCCCGAGCGGCACGGCGTACGTCGCGGGCGCGGCGCCGAGCGAGCGCGGGTCCAGGCCCTTCGCCAGCGGGAGGGCCGCCAGGGGCTCCCCGACGACCACGTGGACGCGGGCGGCGCTGGCCAGGTACTGGCCCAGGCCCGGCAGGAACGCACCGCCACCGGACAGGACGATCTTCTGCACGGCACCTCCGGGGTTGCTGCTCGCGTAGTAGACGAGCGTGTTGCGCACGGAGTCGACGAGGCCGGTCGTCACCTCGGCGACGATCTGCTTCGCCGTCAGGTCCTCCTGGGGCGTGGCCAGCCCGATGCCGACCTGCCGCTTGAGCTGCTCGGCGTCCTGCGTCGGGATGTCGAGGGTGCTGGACAGCGCCTCCGTCACGTCGTGCCCGCCGGAGGGCAGGATGCGCACGAACCGGGGGTGGCCGTCGACGACGATCGACACGTTGGTGACCCGGGCCCCGATGTCGACGAACGCCACGACCCCGGAGGCGAAACCCGAGCGGGACTGGACCCGCGCGACCGCGAACGCGTTGAGGTCGACCATGGTGGGCCGCAGCCCCGCGGCCTCGACCGCCCGGGTGTTCGCGAGGACCGTCTCGGCCGTCGCCGCGACCAGCAGGCCGTGGAGCTGCGGTCCCTCCGCGCCGGTGCTGCTGCTCACCGGGTAGAAGTCCAGCAGCGCGTCGCTCGCCGCGACGGGGATCAGCCCCTCGACCTGGAACGGCAGCGCGGCACGCAGCTGCGCGGGCGGCAGCGCCGGCATGTCGAGCTCGCGGACGAGCACGCGCTGGTTGCCGACTCCGATCACCACGTCCTTGGAGGACAGCTTCTGCTCCGACCACAGGCGGCGGATCGCCGTCGACACGGTCGCGGGCTCCGCGACCTCGCCGTCGTGGACGGCGCCCCAGGGCAGCGGCACGAAGCCCGCCCGCACCACGCGGGCGGCTGCTCCGGCCGGCGCGCCACCGCTGTCGAACTCGACCTCGGCCGCCCGGACACCGGTGGTGCCGATGTCGAGGCCGATCACTCGGGTCTTCGCCACGTGGACGTCTCCTCGTCAGGTCTGGGCGTGCCGCGGGCACGCTGTGTGGTTCATCGGCCTCGCCGCGGTGAACTTGAGCGGCCGTCCGGGTGGCGCTCAGCCGAAGGCGCCCAGGTACGCCTCCCAGATCCGGGGCCCGGCGACGAGCCCGACGGCCGACCCGAGGACCATCCACGGGCCGAACGGGATGCCCGTGCCGCGGCGCGCGCGACCGGTCACCAGGAGTCCCACGGCGAACAGCCCGCCGAGCAGGAACGTGGCGAACCAGCCGATCAGCACAGCACCCCAGCCGACCCACCCGAGGTACAGCCCGAGCAGGCCGGCGAGCTTGACGTCGCCGAGCCCCATGCCGGCGGGGTAGACGACGAGCACGACGAGGTAGAACGCGGCCAGCGCCAGGCCCGCGAGGGCCGCCCGCAGCAGGGCGCCCCAGTCCGAGGCGCCGCCCGGGTCGAGGCTGGCGAGGGCCAGCAGCACCGCCGCGACCGGGTACGAGGGCAGCACGATCGCGTCCGGCAGCCGCTGGACGTCCAGGTCGATGAGCACCAGCGGCACCGCGACGGCCACCAGGTACAGGGCCGCGGGCAGCAGCCACGGCGTGCCCGCCGCCCAGCACCACCACGCCGCC
This sequence comes from Micrococcales bacterium, assembly GCA_014763765.1. Classification (GTDB taxonomy): domain Bacteria; phylum Actinomycetota; class Actinomycetes; order Actinomycetales; family Cellulomonadaceae; genus Cellulomonas. The sequence goes on along the minus strand of JACXUT010000002.1, from coordinate 25,431 downwards.
AGCCCGAACAGCACCGCCGTCGCCAGCTCGACCAGCGGGTAGCGCACCGCGATGGGCTCCCCGCAGTCGCGGCACCGGCCCCGCAGCAGCAGCCACGACAGGACGGGCACGTTGTCGCGCGGCCGGATGGCGTGGCCGCACCGCGGGCACGCGCTGGCCGGGCGCACGACGGACTCCGCGCGCGGCACCCGCCACACGACGACGTTGAGGAACGAGCCGACGGCGAGGCCGAGGACGGCGCTCAGCCCGGCGACCAGAGGCAGCATGCCGGTCAGCCTCGCACCTCGCCCGGCGTGCTCATCTCACCCGAGTACCGCAGCGTCCACTGGGCGTTCGCCCAGGTCGGGAAGTACGGCGGGCGGGAGTACACGAGGCGCTTGTCGTACTCGTAGAGCTTGCTGTAGCCGTGCGAGCCCGCGTTGTCGTTCTGGCCGACGATGCCGCGCCACCGCTGGGCGATCGACCCGTACACCTGCAGCCGGCCCCTCGACGTCCCCTTGTCGTACTTCTGCACCAGGAACGAGTGCTGCAGCGTCTGGATCGACCCGGCGATGAGGACGCCGCTCGTCGGGGTGTTCGCCGACTCGCCCGGGGACCGGTAGCGGGTCGGCCAGCCGGTGACCTCGGTCTCGCCGGACGGCGAGCCCCACGTGTACCCGTACCGGGTGCACCCGCCGTACCAGTTCGTCGCGATGCACCGCTCGACCGAGTCGACGCGCGTGGTGATCGGGTGGAACACCTCGACCGAGTTCGACGCCACGAGGCCGAGCATGTCGTCGCTGGCGGACGTCTGGCCGCCGGCGAGCACGAGGTCGCCGGTCACGATCACGGACTCCTGCGACGCGAGCGTCACGCGCCCGTTGAGGATGCCCTCCGCGTACAGGTTCCCGCGGCTGCAGTACTTCGTCTCCTCGAGCATGTTGGTGTCGTACGTGTAGGACTGGTTGCGCCCGGTGGGCGCGGCACCGGTGTAGTTCCCGAGCGGGAGCTCGCGGCCCGACGGCCCGCCGATCTCGCCGCCGTAGCACTGCCGGTTCGCGGAGTCCGCCCCGGTGTCGGCGAAGATCACCATCTCGTCGGGCACCGGGAGCGTCGCGCCCTCCGCCCGGTTGAGCTGGTCGACGGTGCCGCACGACGGGTCGGTGGTGTCGCCGGGGCGCCGGATCGCGACCGGGGCCTTCCCGCCGTTCACCGACGTCTTGTTCCAGACGGTCATCGTCCCGTCGGCGTTGAACTTCACCCGGGTCGCCCCGAAGTAGTGGCAGCCGGGGTTGGTGGCGAACTCCCGGGTGTTGTCCGGCAGGTACTTCGGCGTCGCGTACCGCGGCTGCTCGCCGAAGGTGGCGGTGCTCCCGCTGCGCAGGCAGCTCGAGCTCCAGGTGCTCGCGTTCCCGGTGGCGTTCTGGCACCGGGGCTCGGCCGTCTCGAAGCCCTCCTCGAACGTCGCCCGGTCGCTGAGGATCGTGTCGTTGGAGAACACGTCGCCGTCGAGCGTGTCCGTCGAGATGAAGGTGATCTCCTTGCAGTTGTCCGACGACCTGCCCTGGTACCAGTACTTCGCCTGGGCCGTCGTCCCCGCGCCGCACGCGAGCTTCGTCGTCCCGCTGGGCGGGTACGCCTGCACGTTCGTCGGGTCCGCGGACTCGAAGTCGGTGTAGTACACGTAGTCGGTCGAGCCGCCCATGCCGACGGTGGCCTGGACGGTGCGGTAGACGCCGTTCTGCCGCCCGGTCACCGTGAGCAGCACGGTGCCCTCCGTGACCTTGCGCGAGGCGTCGACGGCGTAGTGGAACTGCGCCGCGCGCGGGCCGGTGTCGCCCGGGGTGACGGGCAGCCAGCCGGCCGCGGTCGACGGGCCCCAGCCGCAGGTGTTCGAGGACGACGCCATCGGTCCCTGCCAGGCCTGGTTCGTGCAGTCCACCGCCAGTCCGTAGGTGTCGATGCTGTCGAGCCGGCTGATGAAGTCGTCGATGCCGGACTGCGCCGCGCTCATCGCGGCGGTGTAGTCCTGGTCGTACCGGGCGAACCGCTGGCCGCTGAGGGTGTACGCGAGCGCGGTCAGCGCGAGCATCGCGAGCACCAGCATCGAGCCGACGACCACCACCAGGGCCGCACCCTCGTCGTCACCGCGCAGCCGGCGGAGGACGCCGCCTCCCCCGCCCCGGGGTCGGGTCGCACGCGCGCTCATGGGTTCTCTCCCTCCTGCACGACCGCCTGGGCGTTCGGCAGCGTGATGCGCTGGATGTAGGTCGTGGGCCGGGGCGCCGACGCCCCCGTGCTGCCGACGGTCAGCGTCACCTCGACCGCCAGCACCTTCTGGAGCCGGTCGGCGGACAGCTGGCCGTCGGCCGCGAGCTCGAGCTTGCCGCCGTCAGAGCCGTAGTACGTGAACACGGGCGTCGTGGTCCGCACCCCCGAGGTGTACCGGCGGACCGTGAGCCGGGACCGGCAGTCCTGGCTCGCGCCCGCGGCCTCGGCGTTGCAGTACGTGTACCCGCCGGGCGGAGGGGTCGCGGTCGGGTCGGGTCGCTGCACCTTCTCGATCAGCACGCCGGCGTCCGCGCCCGACGTCGCGACCGTGTACGTGATCTGCGACGGACCCACGGTGTTCCGGGGGTTGTCGAGGTTCGCGTAGAACCGCATCGAGTACGCCGAGCCGGCGGCGAACGCCGACGCCTGCTGGCACGTGGCGTTGCAGTTCGACACGAGCTGGCTCGGCTTGACCGCCGTCCGGGTGGTCTTGCTGATCCGCTCGACCGCGGTGCGGGCCGCGTCGATCTGGTCCTGCCGGGCGGTGTTCTGCGCGGTGGTCCGCGTGAAGCCGATCGTGAGCGCCGCCGTCGCCGCGACGACGATGCTCAGGATGATCATCACGACCAGCATCTCGGTCAGGGTGGTGCCCCGGTCCGGCTGCTCCCCCGCCCGGCGGCGCAGCTCCCACGCCCTGCGGCGCACCGCCCGGCTCACGGGACCTTCCTCGGGTTGCTGGTGCTCAGCGGCAGCGTGTACGCCGTGCCGCTCCCGTCGACGACGACGGTGCCCGCGTGGGTGCAGGTCTTCGCCGTGGAGTCCCGGATGAACACGTTCCAGGTCCCGACGCTCAACGTCGCGGTGGCTTGCGTCGCCGAGCTCGACGCCTTCGAGAACGACGTGGTGCCGGCCGGCGCGCTGTACGTGCACGTCATCGTCGTCGCGCCCGTCCAGGCGAGCACGCTGTACCTCGACCCGGACGGCAGCCCGGTGGCCGTGACCGGCGACACGGCCGACCACGCCAGCAGGTTCTCCCCGCCGTAGGTGAGGATCTTCGAGTACTGGCCCGCGGGGATGCTGCACGTGCCCGACGTCGACGGCCCGTCCGTGACGTAGATGTACCAGTCGCCCGCGGGCAGCGTCACCGGCGTGGTGCGTGCTGCGTCGACGTTGACCGCGATCGGGCCGGCCGCCGGCCCGGGGCAGCCCGCCGGGGACTGGTTCAGCCGGGCGTGGTTGACCGCCCACACCGTGCCGGGGGGCGCGGACGCGACACGCAGGGTGGTCGGCTCCCACGGGACCTCGCCGTTGTCGCCCGCCTCCAGGGGAAGGGAGCCCGGTCCCGGCGCGCAGGCGAACGTGGCACCCGAGGCGTAGAAGCTCCACGCCCCCGGCATCAACGCGATCGCGCCCGGGTCGACCGCGCGCGCGGCCGGGTCGGTGCAGCCGGTGCCGGTGCTGGGGACCGCGACGACCTCCGTCGTCCCGTCCGGCACACCGGTGAGGCGCAGGTGCGCCGCCTTCAGCACGGCGTCGAGCGTGATCGTCCCCCCGGGGGCCAGCACCTGCGTGCCGTACCCGTCGGCGGGGACGGTCGACCCGACGTAGGCGCCGTACGTGGTGGGCCACAGCCCGGAGACGGTCGTGACGGGACCCGTCGCGGTCACGGCGCGCTTGCCCCCGTTGCCGGCCGACTCCGAGCCGACGAGGGTGAGGGCCGCCCCGGTCGCGGTGGCCGCGTCCAGCACGTTGCCCGCGTCGTCGGTGAGCCGGATGTTGACGGTGCCGGGCCGGTCGACCTGGAAGACGACGCTGTTGTTGAGCCGACCGGGCATCAGCGTCCCGACGGCCTTCGACGGGTTCGTGGTGCTGCCGATGTCGACGTACCCGGAGTCGGTGACGCGCGCGGTGTACGCCGTGCCGCCGGCCGCCGGGTCGACCTGCACCACGGCGCAGCCCTGCGCGTCGGTGGTCCCGTTGACGGTCTGGGAGGCGCTCGACACCGCGATCCCGCGGCCGGGGTTCGGCTGTCCGGCGGAGTCCTTGACCCGCACCGCCACGTACGAGTGGTCGGTCGTCGCGATGCCGTCGCCCTTCTCCGGCGCGAGCGCCGCGGTCGTCACGACCGGCTGGATCGCGCCCATGCCCGGCCACGTCACCGTCACGGTGACGCCGAGCGTCGGGTACTTCACGAGCGTCCCGCCGTCGCAGGCGGACTGCCCGGTGCCGGTGACGTTCCACTGCACCGACGCCGACACGGTGTAGGACGTGCCGTCGACCACGAGCGGCTGCCCCGCGACCTGGTCCGGCAGCGGGTGCTTGTTGGTCCACGAGCCCGCCGAGGCCAGCGTCACGGGAGCGTCCTCCGTGCGCCGGAACTCCGCCCGGACCAGGTCGACCTCCCGGGCCGCGAGGTTCGACGCCGCCACCCGGTTCCGGTTGCCCACGCCCGCGGACTGCGTCTGCAGCATGATCGCCAGCACCGCCGTCGACAGGATGCCGAGCAGCACGCAGGCGATGACGACCTCGAGCAGGCTGGAGCCGCGGTCGCGGTCGCGGTCGCGCGCCGGGTGTCGCAGCGGCACGGCGGGTCCTCCTCGGTGGTCGTCGCGGACGTCGAGCGCGACCGAGCGGGGCCGGGAACAGGTCCCGGCCCCGCTCGGTCGGGGTCTCATGCGGCGCTGTCAGCAGGCGCCGGACTCGAGCCCGCCTGCGGCGGAGTACTTGAAGTCCTTCAGGTCACCGGACGCGTTGGTCAGGCCGACGCACCAGGTGGAGTCCTTCTTGGCGTTGTCGCCGTACTTGATCGCGGTCGCCTGGGTGGCCGTGCCCGACGAGACCTTGATGTCCGTCGTGAAGGCCGGCGTGACGCCCGTGGCGGTCTTGAGCGTGAGCGTGCCGTTGGTGATCGACGCCTCGAGCGTGCCGGAGCCGTCCACGTAGTACGTCGCGATCTCCTTGCCGACGGTCGACACGTCGGCCTTGGTCGAGGTGTCGCGGGCCTTCTCGCGCTGGTTCATGAAGATCGGGATGGCGATCGCGGCGAGGATGCCGATGATGATCATGACGACGAGGAGCTCGACGAGGGTGAAGCCCTTGTCCTTCTCGTCCATGGACTTGCGAATGCGAGCGAGCACGGTTGGCTCCCCTTCAGGTCTGCGGATGAAGAATGTTCAGCGTCATTTCCGGGTGCGGGGCCGGAGGCCCCGCGGAGGTCACTGCACTGGACTCATCGGAGGGTGCGCGGGACGCCTTGAGCGCTGATCGCGGATTCACCCGCGCGCGCTAGGACAAACCGGGCGGGCCACCCGGACGGGTTGTGACAGCCGCGCCCCGTGTCACTGGATCGCGCCGTAGATGCTGAAGATCGGCATGTAGAGCGACACGATCATGCCGCCGATGATCGCGCCGATCCCGACGATCATGATCGGCTCGATGAGCGACGTGAGCTGCTCGGTGGTCGCCTCGACCTCCTGGTCGTAGAAGTCGGCGATCTTGTCGAGCATCGTGTCGAGCGCGCCGGTGTCCTCACCCACCGCCATCATCTGCACGACCATCGGCGGGAAGACCTTGTGCTGCGCCAGCGGACCGGTCAGCGACTGACCCGTGCGCACCGAGTCCCGCACGTCCTTGACCGCGTGCGACACCACGATGTTGCCGCTCGTGTCCCCCACGATGTCCAGCGCCTGGAGCAGCGGCACGCCGGCCCGGATCATCGTCCCGAAGTTGCGGCTGAAACGCGCGATGGCCACCTTGCCGAACAACGGCCCGAACACCGGCACCTTCAGCTTGACCGGGTCGACGCGTTCGCGCACCGCGAGGTCATTCTTGTGCCGCGACCACCACCACCCCACGACGCCCGCCAGAACGGCCAGCGGAATGGCTGCCCACTTCATCACGTCCGACAGCCAGACCAGGAACCTGGTCGGCGCGGGCAGAGGTGCGTCGAGGTCGGCGAACATGTCGGTGAACACCGGCACGATGAAGATGAGCATGCCGATCACCGCGAGGATCGCGATCACGAACACGACCACCGGGTAGGTCATCGCGGACTTGATCTTGTTGCGCAGCGCGACCTCGGCCTCGAAGTTGCCCGCCACCGACAGCAGGACGTCCTCGAGGAAGCCTCCCGTCTCCCCCGCGCGCACCATGTTGAGCATCAGCGGCGGGAACACCGCGGGGTGCTGCTCGAGCGCGGCGGACAGCGACTGCCCGGTCTCGACGTCGCTGCGCACCTGGCCGATGACCTTCGCCAGCGCCTTGTTCTCCGTCTGCTCCGCCAAGATGCTGAGCGCGCGCAGCAGGCTCAGGCCGGCGGCCACCATCGTCGCGAGCTGACGGGCCATGACCGCGAGGTCCTTGGTCTTGATGCCGCTGCCCTTGCCGAGGTGGATCTCGCGGTTCAGACCCGTGGTCGACACCTCGGTGATCGCGACCGGCGCGATCCCCATCGTCTTGAGCCGGCCGGCGACGGCGCCCTGGTGCGGCGCCTCGATGCGCCCCTTGACGACCTTGCCCCCGTGGTCGAGGGCCTGGTACTCGAAGGTCCGGAGCTCGGTGGCGGCCATCAGCGCTGTCCCGTCTGCCGGTAGCCCTGCGTGCCCGGCGTGGCGGACTGCAGGGACGCGGCGCCCTGGTTGATGGAGGTGGTCCGGCCGGTCAGCCGGTTGTAGTCCTCCGTGTTGTGGCACTTCTCGAGGCCGACCTCGTACGTGATCTTGTGCGAGCGCACGAGGTCCGCGAGGTGCTGGTCGAGCGTGTGCATGCCCTGCTGGGCACCGGCCTGCATCGCGGAGTAGATCTGGTGCGTCTTGCCCTCGCGGATGAGGTTGCGCACCGCCGGCGTCGCGATCATGACCTCCGTCGCGACGACCCGGCCGGTGCCGTGCGAGCGCTTGCAGAGCGTCTGGCACACCACGCCCTGGAGCGCGGCGGCGAGCTGGGTGCGCACCTGGTCCTGCTGGTAGGACGGGAACACGTCGATGATGCGGTCGATGGTCTGCGCCGCGTCCTGCGTGTGCAGCGTCGCGAACACGAGGTGGCCCGTCTCGGCGGCGGTCAGCGCCACCGAGATCGTCTCCAGGTCCCGCATCTCGCCGACCAGGATGATGTCGGGGTCCTGGCGCAGGACGTGCTTGAGGGCGCTCGCGAACGAGTGGGTGTCGGCGCCGACCTCGCGCTGGTTGATGATCGACTTCTTGTGCCGGTGCAGGAACTCGATCGGGTCCTCGACCGTCATGATGTGGTCGGCCCGGGTGCGGTTGGCCAGGTCGATGATCGAGGCGAGCGTCGTCGACTTGCCCGACCCGGTGGGACCGGTGACGAGCACGAGGCCGCGGGGCAGGCCCGCGAACGACCCGACGACCGCCGGGACGCCGAGCTCCTCGAGCGGCTTGATCTCGTACGGGATGACGCGGAACGCCGCGCCGATCGACTCGCGCTGCTGGTAGAGGTTCACGCGGAACCGGGCCTGCCCCCGCAGCGCGTAGGCGAAGTCCAGCTCGAGGTCGGCCTCGAACTGCTCGCGCTGCTTCTGGGTGAGGATCGCGAACAGGGTGCGGCGCAGCGGCTCGCCCGCCAGCATCGTGAAGCCGTCGAGCGGCAGGAGCGTCCCCGCGACGCGGACCATCGGGGGCGCGCCGCTCGTGAGGTGCAGGTCGGACGCGCCGAGCTGCACCATGCGGGCGAGCACGTCGTCCAGCCGCAGGTCGCCGTCCAGCACGGACTGCCCCATCCCCGCGCGCTGGGCCGGAGCGGGCCGGTACCCGGGAGGAGCCGCCGGCGGGACGGCCGCCGCGGCGGGCTGCGGCGGCGTGACGGGGACGGCAGCCGCCACGGGGACGCCCGGAACCGGGGGCGCGGCACCCGCCGGCGCGCCGGGAAGCAGCGCCTCGGTCTGCATCGCCTGCCGCAGCGAGGCGCGCGTGGGCGCCGCACCGGCCGCGGGCGGGACCGGAGGCAGCGGGCGCGTCTCCCGCGGGTCGCCCGTGTAGGACTCGCTCACCGTCGTTCCCCTTCCTCGCGCGCCCGGCCCGTCCCGGACCGTGACCCGCTTCCCCTGATCGGCGCGGGGACGCGCCGGCTTGAGCCTTCCGGCGCCGATCCACCCCCGTGCGCCACGCCGACCACCTGCGGCGTCGCCGGCGGACGGCGGGTCACGCGACGACCCGCAGGATCTCCTCGACCGACGTCTGCCCCAGCGCGACCTTGTGCCAGCCGTCGTCGCGGAGCGTGATCATGCCCTGCTGCCGCGCCGTCGCCCCGATCTCCGCCGCGGACGCCCGCGCCACGGCGAGCCTCTCGATCTCCTCGGTCACCCGCATCACCTCGTGCAGCGCGACCCGGCCGCGGTACCCGGTGCGCGAGCACGCCACGCAGCCCACCGGCCGGAAGAGCTCGGGCAGCGTCTCGCCCGGCGTCCACGGGAAGCGGGCGCCGATCAGCTCCGTCTCGGTCGGGACGTACGGCTCGCGGCACTTCTCGCACAGACGGCGGGCGAGGCGCTGGGCCACCACGGCATCGAGCGCCGAGCCGACCAGGAACGGCTCGATCCCCATCTCCGTGAGGCGGGTGACCGCCGACGGCGCGTCGTTGGTGTGCAGCGTCGAGAGCACCAGGTGGCCGGTGAGGGCCGCCTCGATGGCGATCTGCGCGGTCTCGTGGTCGCGGATCTCGCCGAGCAGCACCACGTCGGGGTCGGACCGCAGGATGGAGCGCAGCGCGCCCGCGAACGTCAGGCCGGCCTTGGGGTTCACCTGCACCTGGTTGATCCCGGCGAGGCGGTACTCGACCGGGTCCTCGACGGTGATGACGTTGATCTCCGGCCGGGAGACGGCGTTCAGCGTCGCGTACAGCGTCGTGGACTTGCCCGAGCCGGTCGGCCCCGTCACGAGGATCATCCCGTAGGGCTTGGTGTAGGCCTCACGGTAGGTCGCGTAGTTGTGCTCGAGGAACGCGAGGTCACGCAGGTCCAGGGACGCCGTCGAGTTGTCGAGGATCCGCATGACGACCTTCTCGCCCCACACCGTGGGCAGCGTCGCGACGCGGAGGTCGATCTTGCGGCCGTTGTGCGTCACCGACATGCGGCCGTCCTGCGGCTTGCGCCGCTCGGCGATGTCGATATCCGAGAGGATCTTCACCCGGGAGATGACGCCGCCCTGGATCTGCTTCGGGGAGCGCTGCATCTCGTGCAGCACGCCGTCGATGCGGTACCGCACGCGCAGGTCGTGCTCCGTCGGCTCGATGTGGATGTCCGACGCCCGGTCGGAGATCGCCTGCGTCACGAGCAGGTTCACGTAGCGGACGATCGGGGCGTCGTCCTCGACGGAGGAGCCGATGTTGGCCAGGTCGGCCTCGGCCTGCAGGACGCGCTCCTCCTCGAACGCGGACGACAGGTCCTCCATCTCCCCGTCGGCGCGGCAGTACCGGTCGATCGCGCGGTTCACGTTCTCGAACGTCGCGACGATCGGCAGCACCGTCATCCCCGACACCGTCCGCACGTCGTCGACCGCGACGACGTTGCCGGGGTCCGCGGTGGCCAGCACCAGCGCGCCGTCCTGGAACGCGACGGGCAGGACGGTGTACCGCCGGCACAGCGCGGCCGGGACCATGGACACCGCGGCGCGGTCCACCGGGTAGTCGTCGAGGTCGACGAACGCCATGCCGACCTGCCGCGCGAGCGCCGCCACGAGCTGGCCCTCGGTGAGCACGCCGATCTCCACCAGCGTCCGCCCGAGCGACTGGCCGCGCACCAGCTGCTCGTCCAGCGCGGCCATGAGCTGCGCCTCGGTGACCAGCCCCTCGTCCAGCAGGATCTCGCCGAGCTGCTTCACCCCGTGTCCCTTCGTCCCCGGGGCCGGCCCGTGCACCCGCCCCGAAGGGACCATCGGCAGGAGGGCGGGGGGAGATGAGGGACCGCCGGCCACCGGCACGCCCCGGGGGGCCCGGGCGGCTCAGCCCGCGGGCGCCTCGAGGGCCTCGCCGAGCGCGGCGTCCATCGCGTCGAGCGGCCCGGGGCGTCCGGTCATGAGGCGCACCTGCTCGACGGCCTGGTGCAGCAGCATCCGCTCCCCCGCCACGGCGACGCCCCCCGCGGCCTGCCACGCGGCGGCCAGCGCGGTGCGCCGCGGGTCGTACGCGACGTCGAGCAGCACGCCGGGCGCGGCGCCGGCACCCGCGCCGCCGCCCGCGAGCTCCGCCGCCAGGCCGTCCGCGGCGTGCGGCGGCAGCGTCGACACCACGAGGTCCGCCCGCGCCAGGGCGGCGGCGGCCTCCGCGAGGGGTCGCAGCACCGGTTCCACGCCCATCCGGTGCGCCGCCCGCGCGAGCCCGCCGGTGCGACCCACCGAGCGCACGAGCACGACCGGCGTGGTGCAGCCGAGCTCCGCGAGGGCGGCCAGCGCCGACGCGGCGGTGGCGCCCGCCCCGAGGACGGCCGCGGTGCGCCCTCCGGCCGGCGGGGTCGCCACCTGCCCGCGCACCGCGAGCCCCTCGGCGAGCGCCGCGACGATGCCGTGCACGTCCGTGTTCGCGCCCGTGAGCACCGGACGCCGGCCCCCGGGCTGCACGAGCACGGTGTTGACCGCCCCGACCACGCCCGCGAGCGGCTCGACGTGGTCGAGCAGCGGCATGACGGCGTGCTTCAGCGGCATCGTCACGCTGAGCCCGGCCCAGCTGTCGTCGAGCGCCGCGACGAAGCCGGGCAGGGCGTCCTCGGTGACGTCGACCGCGTCGTACCGCCAGCCGTCGAGGCCGAGCGCCGCGTACGCGGCACGGTGCAGCCGGGGCGACAGCGAGTGCGCGACAGGGTGGCCCAGCACGGCCGCCCGGCGGGGGGCGGTCGTCACTGGTTCGCGGCCTGCCACTCCCGCAGCTGGTCCACGTAGGTCTGGTGCTCCGCGAACGTCTCCGAGAACTTGGTCTCGCCCGTGTCCAGGTTCACCGTCGCCCAGTAGAGCCACGGACCGTCGGCGGGGTGCAGCACCGCGTCGATCGAGACCTCGCCGGGCGAGGCGATGGGAGTCGGGGGCAGCCCGTACACCTTGTAGGAGTTGTACGGGTTGTACGGCGGCTGGGCGTCGCGGGTGTCGGCGTACGTCAGCTCCGCGCCGGACTTGCCGAGCCCGTACGCCACGATCGCGTCGATCTGCAGCGGCATCTCGATGTCGAGCCGGTTCTGGATCGCGCGGGCCATCTTCGGCCGGTCCTCGTCGAGCTTGCCCTCGCGCTCGACGATCGACGCCTTGTTCAGCACCGTCTCCCACTGGTCCTGCGGGACCTGCTTCTCGGTGAGCACCGCGACGGTGCGCGCCACCATCTGCGACAGCACCTCGGTGGCGCTCGTGCCGGGCTCGATCTCGTAGGTCGCGGGGAACAGCCAGCCCTCGACGTTGCCGTTCGCCTCCGCCGGCAGGCCGATCGCCGCCGTGTCGGCCGCGGCGGCCTCCAGGTCCTCGACGGGGATGGTCGTGATCTCGTACACGCGCTGGTAGATCTGCTTCGCGGTGTAGCCCTCGGGGATCGTCACCCGGTTGGACACGCGGTTCTCCGCGTCGAGCAGCGCGTTGACGGCGTCGCTCGCCTTCATCTCGAGCTGCAGCGCGTAGGTGCCCGGCTGGATCGACTGCGCGTTCGGGTTCGTCGCGTACGCGTCGGAGAACGCGCGCGCGGTCGCGACCACGCCGGCCTCGGCCAGGGTCTGCCCGATCGCACCGCCTGTGTCGCCCGTCGCGACGGTCACCTGGACCTCGCCGCTGCCGGGGCCCGGGTAGTCCTGGACGGTCTGCTCGCCGTCGTCGCCGGAGAACAGCCCGCCGACGACGCTCCAGACCACGAACGCCGCGCCGCCGACGAGGGCCAGGGCGAGCACGAGGACGACGACGGAGCGCCGGCGGCGCGTCTTGCGCTGCCGGACCTGCTGCTCCTTCGTGTCCCGGCGCGAGCGCCGCGAGGGCTGGGGTGCCTCGCCGTGCTCCTGCTCCGGAGCCCCGAGGAAGAGGTCGCTCACTCGGCTGTCCCTTCGGTGTGTCCTGCCTGACCTGCGTCCCCCAGACCCCCCTGGCGCGGACCCGGGGCGTCCTGCGGGCGGGTCGCCGTGACCCGCTCGCCGGGCCGGCGGCCCGAGGAACGCTCCGCATCCAACGCGGTCTGCAGGATGACCACGGCGGCCGCCTGGTCGACCACCGCTCGATGCCGACGACCCGACCGGCCGGACGCGTGGAGCGCCTGGTGGGCACTCACGGTGCTCATCCGCTCGTCGACCAGCCGCACCGGGACCGGTGCGACAGCCGTCGCCAGCGTCACAGCGTACGCGCGCGCGGCCTCCGCCGCAGCGCCCTCCGCACCGGACAGGTGCCGCGGGAGGCCCACGTAGACCGCGGCGGCGGACCGCTCGGCCACCTCGGCGGCGACCTGCGCGACGTCGAGGGGCAGGTCACCGGGTGCGGGGCGGCGCGTGTCGCGCGCGAGCGTGGCGACCGGCGTGGCGACCAGGCCGTCCGGGTCGCTCGCCGCCAGGCCCACCCGCACGGAGCCCACGTCGACGGCCAGGCGCGCGCCCCGGACCACCGCGTCGGCGTCCGGGACCCCGTCGTCCCCCGGCGCGCGGCCCGAGCCGTGCGCGCCGGCCGCCCCGCTCAGGCGCCCGCCCGGATCGCGTCGCGCACCCCGGCGAGGGCCTCCGGCAGCCGGGCCGCGTCGGCGCCGCCGCCCTGCGCGAGGTCGTCCTTGCCGCCGCCCCCGCCGCCGAGCAGCCCGGAGGCGGTCCGCACGAGCGCACCGGCCCGCACGCCCTTCTCACGCGCGCCCGCGTTCGTCGCGACCACCACCACGGGCCGGCCCTTCGCGACGCCGCCGACGGCGACGACCGCCGGCGAGGACTCGCCGATCCGGTTCCGGACGTCGAGCACCAGCGTGCGCAGGTCGTCCGCCGTGGCCTCGCCGGCGTCGTGCGTCACGACGCGCACGCCGGCCACCTCCTCGGCCGACGCGGCGAGACCGCCCGCCGCCGCGAGGACCTGCGCGGCGCGCGCGGACGCGAGCTGCTTCTCGGACTCCTTGAGCCGCGTGAGCAGCGAGGACACGCGGTCCGCGAGCTCGTCGGGGCGCGCCCCGAGCAGGCCCGAGAGCTGCCCCACCAGCGCGCGCTCCTTGGCGTGGAAGCCGTACGCCCCGTCACCGACGAGGGCGTCGACGCGCCGCACGCCGGAGCCGATGGACGACTCGCCGAGCAGCGTCACGAGGCCGAGCTCGCCCGAGCGGCGCACGTGGGTGCCGCCGCAGAGCTCGCGCGACCAGTCGCCGCCGATGGACACGACGCGCACCTGGTCGCCGTACTTCTCGCCGAACAGCGCCATGGCGCCGAGCGCCCGCGCCTCCGCGATCGGCATGACCGCGTCGGTGACCTCGAGGTCCTCCTGCAGCCGGGTGTTGACCCGGCCCTCGACCTCGGACAGCACGCCCTGCGGGACGGCCTGGCCGGAGCGGAAGTCGAACCGCACGCGGCTCGGGGCGTTCTCCGAGCCCGCCTGGGTCGCGCTCGGGCCGAGCGCCTCCTGGATCGCCTTGTGGACCATGTGCGTCGCGGTGTGCGCGCGGCTGATCGCGATCCGGCGCTCGGTGTCGATCGCCGCGACACCCGGCTCGTCCAGCGTGACGGTGCCCTCGACGAGGCGGCCGCGGTGGACCGGCAGCCCCTTGACCGGCGCCTGCACGTCGTCGACCTCGATCGTCGCCCCGCCGTCGAGCACGATCGTGCCGTGGTCGGCGAGCTGGCCGCCCATCTCGGCGTAGAACGGCGTGACGTCCAGGACGACCTCGACGTCCGCGGGCGCGGTCGCCGCCGGGGCGGGCACGCCGTCGACCAGCAGGCCCACGACGCGCGAGCGGGACGTGGTGCGGTCGTAGCCGACGAACTCGACGGGCTTGCCGCCGGAGCCGCTGAGGGTCGCGTGCAGGTCCTGGTACGCCGCGGTGTCCGTGCGGCCCGCGCGCTTGGCCAGGGCGTCCGCCCGGGCGCGGTCGCGCTGCGCCTGCATGAGCGTCCGGAAGGCCTTCTCGTCGACGGAGACGCCCTGCTCGGCCGCCATCTCGAGGGTGAGGTCGATCGGGAAGCCGTAGGTGTCGTGCAGCTGGAACGCCTTCTCGCCCGACAGCAGCGGCGCGGTGCCGGACGTGCCCGCGGTCCTCGCCTCGGAGACGGCCTGGTCGAGGATCGAGGTGCCGGACACCAGCGTGCGCAGGAACGCCTCCTCCTCCGCGTACGCGACCCGGGCGATGCGGTCGAAGTCGCGCGCCAGCTCCGGGTACGACGGCGACATCGCGTCGCGCGAGACCGGCAGCAGCGTCGGCAGCGCCGGCGTGTCGACGCCGAGCAGGCGCATCGCCCGCACCGCGCGGCGCAGGAGGCGGCGCAGCACGTAGCCGCGGCCCTCGTTGGACGGCACGACGCCGTCGCCCATGAGCATGAGGCCCGAGCGCACGTGGTCCGCGACGACGCGCATCCGCACGTCGTCCTCGTGGTCGGCGCCGTAGCGGCGGCCGGACAGCTGCTGCGCGGCCTCGATGACCGGGAAGACCTCGTCGATCTCGTACATGTTGTCGACGCCCTGCAGCAGGAACGCGACGCGCTCCAGGCCCATGCCGGTGTCGATGTTCTTCTGCTTGAGCTCGCCGAGGATCGGGAAGTTCTCCTTGCCGCCCCCGTCGCCCCGCTCGTACTGCATGAAGACGAGGTTCCAGATCTCGATGTACCGGTCCTCGTCCGCGACCGGCCCGCCCTCGCGCCCGTACGCCGGGCCGCGGTCGACGTAGATCTCCGAGCACGGGCCCGCCGGGCCGCGCGCGCCGGTCGACCAGTAGTTGTCCTTCATGCCGCGACGCTGGATGCGCTCGTCCGGCAGGCCGGCGATCTTCTTCCAGAGCTCCGCCGCCTCGTCGTCGGTCTCGTAGACCGTGACCCAGATCGTCTCGGGGTCGAAGCCGTAGCCGCCCTGGTCCTGGGGGGTGGTGATCAGCTCCCACGCGAAGGTGATCGCCCCCTCCTTGAAGTAGTCGCCGAAGGAGAAGTTGCCGTTCATCTGGAAGAACGTGCCGTGGCGGGTGGTCTTGCCGACCTCCTCGATGTCGAGGGTCCGCACGCACTTCTGCACGCTGGTCGCACGCGGCCACGGGGCCGTCTGCTCGCCGAGCATGTAGGGGATGAACGGCACCATGCCCGCGATCACGAACAGCGTCGACGGGTCGGGCGAGATCAGCGGGGCCGAGGGCACCACGGCGTGACCGCGGGCCTCGAAGAAGTCGAGCCATCGCTGGCGGATCTCGGCGGTGCGCATGGTGTCCTCTGCAGTGTCGGTGGGCGGGACCGCGTCCCGCCGCTGTCGTGCTCAGCGTCGCGCCGGCCCGGGGTGTTCCCGTCCGGCCGGGGAGCAGCCTAGGCGGCTGCGGGCCGTCGTCAGTAGAACGAGTACGGCACGTCGCCGTCCTCGTCCTCCGGGTCCTCGGTGGGCTCGTCGGCCCAGCCGCGGCGGGCACGGGCCTCGCGGGCGGCCGACCGGGCCTCGGGGTCGTGGTGCCAGGCCGGCGGCACGGCACCGCCGTCGTCCGGCGTGGTCGCGCGCCGCGCGTCGCGCTCGGCCCGCAGGGCGTCCACGTCCACGTCGCCGACGAGGTCGTGCCGCAGCTGCGCCTCGCGCTCCGCCATGCCGGCCCGCAGCTCCCGCCGGGCGTCCGCGAGCGAGCGGACCGCGCCGGCGGTGGTCGCCCCGGCCCGGAAGGCGGTGCGCGCGGCCTGGGCCGCCAGGGCGGCGGCCCCCAGGGAGCCGTCCGCGGCGGGGGTCGCCCCGCGCGCGGCCCCCGGGGTGTCGAGCAGCCCCAGGCGGCGCGCACCGGCGACGGCCACGGCCGCCCCGACGCCGACCCAGAACAGCCGTCTCATCGCGCCGACCGGCCCTTGCCGAGCCCCGACAGGGCGCGCCGGACGCCGTAGCTGAAGGCCGCGACCTTGATCATCGGCCCGCCGACGGTCGCGGCGAACAGCGAGGTGAGCGCCGAGACGTTCTGCGTGACCTGCGCCGCGGAGGTCGTGATCGCGTCCACGCGCTCGAGCTGGGTGTTGGTCGCCGACACGGTCGTGGCCGCCTCGTCGAGGATCGGCACGGTGTGCTCGGTGATCTCCCGGACGGACGTGCGGGTCTCGTCCAGCACCCGGCCGAGCTTCACCAGCGGCACGGCGAGCGCGCCGACCAGCAGCACGAAGGCGATGGCCGCGATCAGCCCCGCGATGTCTCCCAGCATGGCCAGCCCTTCTGCGTCGTGTCGTCGCCGTGCGGCGTCACCGGAACCCTACCGGGAGCGACGCGGCGGCCCGGGACGGCCGCGACGCCCCGCACACGGTCCCTGTCGGGCGGTGCGGGGCGTCGCGGTCGGTGTCGCGGCTGCGTCAGCGGGCGTAGTACTCGACGACCAGCTGGACCTCGCACGTGATCGGCACCTCGGCGCGCTTCGGGCGGCGGGTCAGCACGGCCGAGAGCTTCTCGAGCTGCACGTCCAGGTAGCCCGGGACGGCCGGCAGCACGTCGCGGTGCGCACCGGCGGCGGCCACCTGGAACGGGACCGTCGTCTGCGACTTCGGCTTGATCTGGAGGGTCTGGCCCTCCTTCACGCGGAACGACGGGCGGTCCACGATCTTGCCGTCGACCAGCACGTGGCGGTGCACGACGACCTGGCGGGCCTGCAGGATGGTGCGGGCGAAGCCGGCGCGGAGCACCAGCGCGTCCAGGCGGGTCTCGAGGTCCTCGACGAGCGCCTCACCGGTCAGGCCCGGGGCCTTGCGGGCGGCCTCGTAGGCGCGGGCGAGCTGCTTCTCGCGCAGCGCGTACTGGGCGCGCAGACGCTGCTTCTCGCGCAGACGCACGGCGTAGTCGGACTCGGTGCGGCGGCGGGCGCGGCCGTGCTCACCGGGCGGGTAGGGGCGCTTCTCGAAGTGCTTGACGGCCTTAGGCGTCAGCGCGAGGCCCAGGGCGCGCGAGAGGCGCACCTGGCGGCGCGAACGGGTCACGTTGCTCACGGTGTTCTTCCTGTCGTTCGATTCACGGCACACCCGGACGCGGGAGGTTCCGCGGCGGGCGTGGGGCCGACCTTCGTGCCGAACCGCTCGGGAGCGGCGGTGGCTGGCTAGGGCCCCAGGCGCGTCCAGTCAACCCGGACGACCGGTCGACTCTACCGGGTCGGGAGCCCAGCACCTAACCGTCGCGCGCCGCGCCTCACCGCGCCGGGGTCAGCCGTGGCCCTCCGGCGCGGGCGCCTGGTCGAGCACCGCCCGGATCCGCCCGAGCCGCTCGCCCACCTGCCGCTCGTAGCCGTTGTCCGTCGGCGCGTAGTAGCGCGTGCCGACCAGGTCGTCCGGCAGGTACTGCTGCGCGGCGATGCCGTGCGGGTGGTCGTGGGCGTACAGGTAGCCCTTCCCGTGGCCGAGCGCCTGGGCTCCGGCGTAGTGCGCGTCGCGCAGGTGCGGGGGCACGGACCCGACCCGTCCGGCCCGCACGTCCGCCAGCGCCGCGTCGATGCCGGTGTAGGCCGCGTTCGACTTCGGTGCGGTCGCCAGGTGCACGACCGCCTCGGCGAGGATGATCCGCGCCTCGGGCATGCCGATCAGCGCCACGGCCTGCGCGGCGGCGACGGCGGTCTGCAGGGCGCTCGGGTCGGCCATGCCGACGTCCTCGGCGGCGGAGATGACGACCCGCCGCGCGATGAACCGCGGGTCCTCCCCCGCGGCGATCATCCGCGCGAGGTAGTGCAGGGCCGCGTCGACGTCGGAGCCGCGCACCGACTTGATGAACGCGCTGATGACGTCGTAGTGCTGGTCGCCGTCCCGGTCGTAGCGCACGGCGGCGACGTCGATCGCGCGCTCGACCGTGGCCAGGTCGACGACCGCCGGCGCGTCCGCGTCCTCGCCGTCGTGGTCGGCGTCCGGGTCGGCCGCGCGCGCGTCCCGGTCGGCCAGCGCCGCACCCGCGGCGGCCTCGAGGACGGTCAGGGCCTTGCGCGCGTCGCCGCCCGCGAGCCGCAGCAGGTGCTCCTCGGCCTCCTCCTCGAGCCGCACGGCGCCGCCGAGCCCGCGCTCGTCGACGACCGCCCGGCGCACCAGCGCCCGCACGTCCTCGGTGCCGAGCGGCTTCAGCGTGAGCAGCAGGGAGCGCGACAGCAACGGCGAGTTCACGGAGAAGCTCGGGTTCTCGGTCGTCGCCGCGACGAGCGTCACCCAGCGGTTCTCGACGCTCGGCAGCAGCGCGTCCTGCTGCGCCTTCGTGAAGCGGTGCACCTCGTCGATGAACAGCACCGTCTCGGAGCCGTCCGCGGCCAGGCGGCGGCGCGCGTCGTCGACCACCTGCCGGACGTCCTTGACGCCCGCCGTGACGGCCGACAGCTCCACGAACCGCCGGCCCGACGTCGTGGCCACCAGGTACGCGAGCGTCGTCTTGCCCGTCCCCGGCGGCCCCCAGAGCACGACCGACGACGGCGCCGCCCGCCGCGACGCGTCGCCCGCACCGCCCTCGACGAGGCGCCGCAGGGGCGACCCGGGCACCAGCAGGTGCTCCTGCCCGGCGACCTCCGCCAGGCTGCTCGGCCGCATCCGCACGGCGAGCGGCGCCCCCGCGGACGGCGCGGGGGTGCCCTGCGCGGTGGAGGTCACCGCGTCGAACAGGTCCATGCGGCGAGCCTACGCAGCCGCGCCCACAACCGGGCACCGCGGCTCCCGCGCGCACCCGGCGGCCCCGCCGCCACCCGTGATGCGCGAGCACCGTCCGGCCTGCGATGCTGACCTGCGTGTTCGAGAGCCTGGGGCGCACCGTCGCCCGCCACCCCCGCCTGACGCTCGCCGCCTGGGCGGTCGTCGCCGTCGCCTGCGCGCTGCTGGCGCTGGTCGGCGTCGGGGGCCAGAACCTCTTCGACCGGCTCACGACCGGCGAGCCGGTGGTTCCGGGCTCCGACAGCGCCCGGGCGACCGAGCTCCTCGCGGAGTCGGACACCTCCGGCGCGTCGCTGACGCTCGTCGTGCAGGGGGTGGACCCCGCGACGGAGGGCCTCGCGGACGCCCTGGAGCCCGCGCGCGCCGAGGTCGCGGACGTACCGGGCGTGGTCTCGGTCATCGACCCGTTCGTGCTGCCGGACGGGGTCGAGAACCCCGCGGCCGCGCCGCTGCTGGCCACCGACGGCGACGGGTTCCTCGTGGTCGTCGAGCTCGACCCCGGCCTGGCGGGCGACACCCAGGACGCGGCCCTGCACGACGTCGAGGAGCGGCTGCGCGAGGTGCCGGCCGCGCTCGACGACGTCGCCCCCGGCGCCACCGGCCTGGTCGGCGGGACCTCCCTGATCGTCTCGGCCATCACCGACCAGGTCGAGCGGGACCTCACCACGGGCGAGGCGATCGCGCTGCCGGTGGCGCTGCTGATCATGGTGCTGGTGTTCGGCGGGTTCCTCGCCGCCGCCATGCCGATCGTCGGCGCCGTCGCGTCCATCGCGGGCGGCCTGGGTGCGCTCGTCGGCCTGTCGTACCTGATGGACGACCTCGAGTCGTCGGTCGTCAACGTGGTCACCGTGCTCGGGCTCGGCCTCTCGATCGACTACGGCCTGCTCATCGTGTCCCGGTTCCGCGAGGAGCTGGGCCGGGCGCTCGGCGACGACGAGGGACGCTCCGCGCGCCGCCGACGCGGGGACGGGGCCGTCGTCACCGCCCTGGTCACGACGATGGGCACCGCCGGGCGCACGGTCGCGTTCTCCGCGCTGACCGTCGGGGTGTCGATCGCGGGGCTCCTGGTGTTCCGGCAGGACATCCTGCGGGCGTTCGGCGCCGGGTCCGTGGCCGTGATCGTGTTCGCGGTCGCCACCGCCCTCACCCTGGTGCCCGCGCTCCTCGTGCTCGCGGGGCGCCGCCTCGCCCGCCCGAGCGTGCTCGCCCGGGTGCCGGGCGTGCGGAGCGTCCTGGCCCGCACCGCCGACGTCGCGTCCGAGGAGGGGACGTTCTCCCGCCTCGCCGGGCGCGTGCAGCGCCGACCCTGGTGGGTGATGGGCGGCTCGCTGGCCGTGCTGCTCGTGCTCGCGTCCCCGCTGCTGCACGTCGAGCTCCGCAACTCCACGACGCAGCTGCTGCCGATGTCCAGCCCCCAGCGCGAGTTCGTGCGCGTGCTCGCGGAGCAGTACCCGGCGTCGTCCTCGCCGTCCGTGGTGCTGGTCGCGCAGACCGGCGAGGCCGACGCCGCCGCGGCCGTCCCGGAGATCGAGGCGCTCGACGGCGTCGCGTCCGTCGACCCGCCCGCGGTGCGCGACTCGGTCGTCGTCATCGGGGTGCGCCCCGACAGCACCGACCCCGGCGGCGCCGTCGCCCAGGAGGTCGTGCACGGGCTGCGCGACCTGGACCTGCCGTTCGACGCGTGGGTCGGCGGGCAGGCGGCCAACCAGATCGACTTCACCGACGCCCTGTTCGACCGCGCCCCCTGGGCGCTCGGTGTGGTGGCGCTCGCGACGCTGGTCCTGCTGTTCCTCATGACCGGATCGCTGCTCGTGCCGGTCAAGGCGCTGCTCACCAACGCCGTGTCGCTGTGCGCGTCGCTCGGCGTGCTGGTCTGGGTGTTCCAGGACGGGCACCTGTCCGGCCTGCTGGGCTTCGAGTCCACCGGCGGCATCGAGACGTACGTCCTCGCGCTCGTCATCGCCTTCGCGTTCGGCCTCGCGATGGACTACGAGGTGTTCCTGCTCTCGCGCATCAAGGAGCTGCACGACGCCGGCGCGAGCAACGACGAGTCCGTCCGCCTCGGCCTGCAGCGGTCCGGGCGGGTCATCACGTCCGCCGCGGCGATCATCGTGGCCGTGTTCGCCGGGTTCGTCGCCGGCGAGCTGCTGGTCATCAAGGAGGTCGGCTTCTCGCTGGCGGTGGCCGTGCTGATCGACGCGACGCTGGTGCGGCTGCTGCTCGTCCCGGCCACGATGACGGTTCTCGGCGACCTGAACTGGTGGGCCCCGGCCCCCCTGCGCCGCCTCCACGCCCGCCTGGCGATCACGCACTGACACCCGGGGCAGGCCCGCGACACCTGCGCGCGGCGACCGGCTACGAGCGGTCCTTCAGCGTCTCGACGAGGGATCGGACCGGGATCAGCGAGATCGCCAGGACGAGGAGGGTGGCGCACGCCCAGCCGGCCACCATGTGACCGGCACCCTGGGCTGCCACGACGGCGACGTCCGTGCCGAGCGCGATTCCGACGCAGGTCACCACGCCCCAGGCCCACACCGCCGCGGGGACCGAGAGCACGAGCCACTCCGAGAGCTGGAGCACGACGAGAGCACGCCGGTGGACGCCGTACGTCACGTACACAGCCAGCCGCGCGCGCCGCGTCCACCGGACGAGCGCCACCATCCCGCCGAGGACCACGGCCGCGCCGAGCCACGCCGTCCCGAGCTCCCTGGTCGCGTACGAGCCCGCGAAGCCCAGGCCGTGCGCGCTCTCCTGCAGTCGCGGTCGCACGACGACCGGGCCGCTCGCCTCGGAACCCAGCGCGAGCGGGAGGTAGCCCGCGACGGCCTCGACGTGGCCGGCGTCGCTGCGGACGTAGCACTGCGTGGCGTCGCGCTCCGTGGGATCGGCGACGATCCACGCGCCGTCGAGGTCACGGCCGAGCACGGCGGAGTCCACCCGGCGGGTCCCCACCGCGACGCCGCGGTACTCCGACGGCTCCTCCACGAGCACCACCTCGTCGCCGTCGCCCAGCCCCAGGGGGATGAGCACCTCGTCCGTCGCCAGGGCCCCGTGTCCCGCGACCGGGGCGAGGTCGAGGAAGTCGAAGATCCCCGGTGACACGATGATCTGCGTGGCCCTGATGCCCGGCTCGGCCGCCAGACCCAGCGCCCCCCGGACACCTGATACCGCGAAGGCACCGTCGACCCCCTCCAGGGCGGACAACCGGTCGCACCGTGGCGCGTCGATCGTCCCGCCCTCCGCTCGGCCGGGCTCAGCCACGAGGACGAACGCCCCGGCGGCCGCCCACTCCGCCTCGGCGCGCACCAGGCGCCCGACGTCGAGGACGTTCGACAACGCCGCGGCCCCGAGGACGCCGGCGACCGCGAGCGCAACGACGACCGAGGCCCACCGACCGGACCTGGCGTTCTCCGCCCCTTCCGCGAACGCCAGGGCCGACGGCCAGACCTGGCGTCGTCGCACGTCCGTCATGATGCCGGCGGCGGCGACGGCCGGCGACCGTCCAGCCGGAGCACCCGGTCGCAGCGGCGAGCCGCCCGCTCGTCGTGCGTCACGAGGACGATCGTGCGTGCCGCCACGGCGAACATGGCGTCGAGCACCAGGTCGGTCGTCCTCGAGTCGAGCTGACCCGTCGGCTCGTCCGCCAGCAGCACCGGCCTTGCCGAGGCCAACGCCCTCGCGATGGCCACCCTCTGGGCCTCGCCACCCGACAGCACCGACGCGCGGTCGTCGGCGCGGTTCGCGAGCCCCATCGAGTCGAGCGCCTCCCCGGCGAGGCCGCGGGCCTCCGCGCGCCCTGCCCCGTCCAGGAAGGCGCCGAGCATCACGTTGTCGAGCACGGACCGCTCCGGGAGCAACGAGACCGTCTGCAGCACCCACGTCGTGACCTCGCGCGGGTCCCGGACACCGCCGCTGTCCCGCCACGCGACAGTGCCCCCTGCTGGCGCGAGCAACCCACCCAGGATGGACACGAAGGTGGTCTTCCCCGACCCGGACGGTCCGACGACTGCCAACGTCTCGCCGTCCTCGAGGCTGCACGTGGTCCCTGCCAGCACCGGCCACGCGGCCCCGGGAGGGGTGTAGCGGAGTCCGTCGACGGTCAGCCGCACGTCTCCCCCACACCCGCCTCACGAGGGTTGATGACGAGCGGGGTCCCGATCAGCCGGGCATCCACCTCCACCATGCCGAGCGACCCGCCCAGGGGGTCGATGCGCACCGACCCGCCGTCGAGGTCGGTGAGCACGCACGCGTTGCCGGCGTCGTCCGTGAGGACGGCCGAGGCGGGGACCCCGCCGACCTCGTGTGACCCGGCTGTCGTCACCACCACAGCAGCCGTGTCCTGATCTGCCATCACGACGCGGATCGCTGCGACGTCCTCCGGGTCCGAGATCGCGGACTGCCCGGGAGGCAGGGGGACGGTCGCGTCTGCGAGCGAGACCGTCCGTCGGGCCGGATCCCCCTCGATGTCGACGTCGACCCGCTCCGGGTCCAGGACAGCCCGGTAGATCGGCGTCGGAGGCTGCAGCAGGTCGCCGACCTCGATCGAGACGTCCACGGGCACGGTCGCGCCCTCCGGGATCCAGATGACGGAGGACCGCGCGAACGTGCGCCCGTGGGGCAGACCGTACGACGCGTTCCAGCGCTCGATCGCGTCGGCCGTCGCCGGGCCTGCCAGCCCATCCACCCGGTCGAGCAGCCCGCGGTCCACGAGGACCGCCTGCACCGACCGCACGTCGTCGCCCTCCATCCCCTCGACGACGTCCCGATAGAGCGGTGCCGGGGCAGCGAACGCGATCACGGGAAGCCCGTCGACGCGCACCACCACGTCACCGGCCGCGATCGGCCGGCCGGGCTCGATCGCCAAGCCTGTCACCGTTCCCTCCGACTGCGCGGCGACGACCCGCTCCACGGGCGCGACCCACGTCGCCGTGACGGTCTCGGACGCCGGACGCGCCACCGGCTGCACCTGGCCGACGAGCGGCGCGGCGGGCACGTCCGACTGCAGCGGCGAGCGAGCCAGCGCGAGGAGCGCGAGCCCACCACCGATCACGAGCGGCGCAGCGAGGACGAGAGCCACCGCGACGACGCGGAGACGCGACCCGTTCCTCACCACGCGTCGACACCGGCCTCGGCCAGGCAGTCGATCCGGCCGTCCGATGCCTGGAGCGCCTCGGAAGCCGCCCTCGCGAGGTCGGGACCGGACGGATCCCGCCCGGTCCGCACGTCGTTCCGGTCGAGGCAGGCCCGGATCACGGGCGCCTGCTGCTCGAGGTACCGCTCGGACGCCTCGACCGAAGACGGCTGCACCTGGTAGAGCTCGTTGACCCAGCCGAACTCACGCTCATCACACGTCGCGACGTCCCGGTCGACGTCGGCACCCGGCGCGTGCCTGACGACGTATCCCGGGACCACGAGCCCGTAGGCGAGCGACCGCTCGTCGTACTCCGCATCCAGCCCGAGCTCCGCGAGACACGCGACGGCGCGCCTCGCGGCCTCGCGGACCACCTCCAGGGAGATCCGCCCGGTCTCCGCGCCCTCGCGTAGAGCCGAGATCTGGGCGTCCGACGCGGACGTCGATGCCTCCGCCTGTGCGAGAACCTGCGCGAAGACGACCGAGCCGTCAGGACCTTCGGCCTCGGTGGGGGCGCAGGCGCCGGTCGCCACGAGAAGACCGACCAGGACAGCCACGAGCCGGCCCCGGGTCGCCCCTTCCGACGCCGCCACGTGCGCGCGGGCACGCGACGCCGGCCGGCGGGACGTGCCACCGGCCGGCGGGCTCAGTGCCACACCTTGTAGTGCGTCATGGACCTGCCGGTGATGGTGATCGACGTCGCCGCGAACACGGCGGACGATGTCGTCGTGGCGGTCTTGGCCGACAGTCCGACAGAGCCGGACGCATCACCGTCGTCGGCGGTGACCTTCGATGAGCTCGAGATCACCGCGACGCTCACGTCGCGGACGGTGTGGAGGGTGCACGAGCCCACCTTCGTCCAGGCCGAGCTCGCCGCTGACGCCGCCGGGCTGCTGAGCACGACGAGACCGGCCGCGAGAACAGCGGCCGGCAGGGCACGAACCGTGGTGCGCATGAGAGCCTCCGAGTCGAGGTGGACGCCGAGGGGACCCCGCCGTCCTCGTGGAACGCGCATCGAGCGGCGCGCCCCGGAAGCCTCTCCCGGATGCGAGCACCCATCCGGACGATCCCGACCTCATTGAGTGCCGACTGAGTGCTGTCGCCCCACTACTGGGTGCCGGTTCGCCTCGGCGGTGGGCGACGACTGAGTGGAGCGGACCCGATCCCGGCCCTGACTGGTCCGCTGCACCACCCCCCGCCCGCCGGCACCGTCGGAGGCTCCCACGTGCCATCGAGGTGGTCCGGGGGTCACCACGATGGCGCTTCGGAGGCTCCGAACGGTCGCGGCGGGGCGGGGTGCGCG
>JACXUT010000350.1 GCA_014763765.1 Micrococcales bacterium | reverse complement strand
TCGACCGGCTGACGGCCCGGGGGCGGGCACCGGGACGCTCGCGAGCACCCGCCGGGTGACCTCCGGGGCCAGCACCCCGTCGCCCGCCGCCACCTGCCGCACCGCGGCGACCAGCTCCGCGGCGCCGACGGACTTCAGCAGGAACCCGACCGCCCCGGCCCGGAGCACGCCGAACAGGTACTCGTCGAGGTCGAACGTGGTCAGCGCGACCACCTGTGCCAGCCCGTCGGCCACGATGCGCCGCGTCGCCTCGATGCCGTCCGTGCCGGGCATCCGGATGTCCATGAGCACGACGTCCGGCCGCAGCGCCCGGGCGTTCGCCACCGCGGCGTCGCCGTCGGCCGCCTCGCCCACCACCGTGACCCCGTCGGCCTGCTCCAGCATCAGCCGCAGGCCGGCACGGATCGCCCCGTGGTCGTCGGCCAGCAGCACGCGCACGCTCACGTCGTGCCCCCTGCCGTGCCGAAGGTCGTCCGCCCGGCCGGCGCTGCCTGCGCGGCCTGCGCGGCGGGCGCGCCCGGAACCAGCGGGAGGACCGCGTGCACCCGCCAGCGCCCGCCGGCGTGGGGCCCCGCCGCGAACCGGCCGCCCAGCGAGCGGGCGCGCTCCGCCATCGACACCAGGCCCGTGCCGGAGCCCAGCGCGGGGGCGCCGGCCGGGGCGGGCGTCCCGGCGGCGGGCAGCCGGTTGAGCACCTCGACCTCCAGGGCCGACCCGTCGGACGTCACCCGCAGGTCCACCCGGCCGCCCGCGGCACCGTGCGCGGCGGCGTTCGTCAGGGCCTCGCGGGCGATGCGGTACGCCGCGTGGTCGACCACCGCCGGGAGCCCGGGCGCCGCGGCGTCGACCCGCACGTCCAGCCCGCGATCCCGCGCCGTCGCGACCAGGTCGTCCAGCCGGTCGAGGCCCGCCGCGGCCGTGGCGCCGTCCCGGGGGCCGGCGCCGCGCAGCACGAGGATCATCGAGCGCATCTCGGCGAGCGACGCCACGGACTCCGCGCGCACCGCCGCCAGCGCCGCCCGGTCGCGGCCGGCGTCGGGCGGGCCGGACAGCGCCGCCTCCGCGTGGATCGCGACGGCCGACAGGCGGCTCGCCACCACGTCGTGCAGGTCCCGCGCCATGCCCGCGCGCTCCTCGCGCACCGCGGCGTCCCGGTCGAGATCGGCGATCCGCTGCACGTCCGCGGCGTGCGCGCGCGCCAGGTCCGCCCGCGACCGCTCCAGCGTCGCGCGCTCGGCCTCCGACGCGGCGAGCTCGCTCCGGCTGCGCACGTCCGACCCCCACCACAGCGGCGTCACCAGGACGGCGACCGCCTGGAGCGCCGCCGCCAGGGCGTCGCGCAGACCCCCGCCCGTCGCCCACACGGCCGCGGGCGCCGCGACGGTGAGCACGCCGACCACCCCGTGCAGCGCCCGCCGCGTCCGGGCGGGGGCGTGCACCTCGGCGCTGTACAGCGCGTCGACCAGCACGAGCAGCAGCCCGAGGCTGCCGCCCGCGGGGACGGTGCCGGCCAGGCAGGCGGCGGCCAGCAGCAGCACCACCACCGGGTGCCGGCGCTTCGCGGTGAGCGCGCCGCACGCGACGAGCAGCAGCGCGGTGTGCAGCCACCACCCCGCCGGCCCCCGGGACG
>JACXUT010000113.1 GCA_014763765.1 Micrococcales bacterium | reverse complement strand
GCGCCCGCCGCCACCTGAGTGCCGCCTATGGTGTCCGTGCAGGTCGTGGCAGGCGTACGCCGCGGCCACTGGACGCCTGGCCCCGGCCGGCTCCGGTCACCGCTCCGACACCAGGGGGACACGATGACCCGACCGACTCGCACGCGCCTCGCGCTCGTGACCGTGAGCGCCGCGGCTCTGCTGCTGGCGGGCTGCTCCGGCGGCGGCAACGGCGGCAAGGGCGGCGGGTCGTCGGCCTTCGAGTGGGAGGCGGGGCC
The DNA here is from genome assembly GCA_014763765.1 of Micrococcales bacterium. GTDB lineage: Bacteria > Actinomycetota > Actinomycetes > Actinomycetales > Cellulomonadaceae > Cellulomonas. The sequence continues at coordinate 12,524 of JACXUT010000113.1, read as the reverse complement.
GCTGGACGAGTACCAGTCGCGCATCTACGGCTACTCGCTGGACGCCGACGAGCAGAGCCAGGAGGAGCTGCAGGCGGAGTCCGACAAGCAGAACCGCCGCGTCGAGGAGCTCGTGGCGTCCTGCATGCAGGAGCAGGGCTTCGACTACCAGCCGAACGTCGGCAACACGGGCACCGTCTACACCGGCGACGACCTGGACGTCGAGTGGGGTACGCGCGAGTTCGCGGAGCAGTACGGCTACGGCATCAGCACCGACCCGTGGGGCAACGAGGACGTCCCGGTCGAGGAGGGCGCGGAGTACGTCGACCCGAACCAGGAGTACGTCGAGTCGATGTCGGAGTCGGAGGCCGAGGCGTACAACGAGGCGCTGTGGGGCCCGCCGCAGGACTACGTGGAGGGCGAGGAGCCGCAGGAGTACGACTGGACGCAGGGCGGGTGCTACGGCGCCGCGCAGCACGAGGTGTACGAGGGCGGCGTCGAGCTGGACGAGTTCAGCGCGATCGAGGAGGAGATCGGGACGTTCTACGAGTCGGTGCAGGCGGACCCGCGGATGGCGGACCTGCACGCGAAGTGGGGCTCGTGCATGGCGGACGCCGGCTACGACGGCATGACGAACGCCTACGAGTCGCAGCAGCCGCTGTACGACGAGTGGAACGAGCTGCAGGGCTGGGAGGACCCGGAGTACCAGGAGCAGGTGGAGTCCTGGGACTGGGAGGCGGACCCGGACGGCCCGCCCGCGCCGGAGCCCGACGAGGCCGCGGTGAAGGCCTTCACGGAGAAGGAGATCGCCATGGCGGTCGCCGACTTCGACTGCCAGGACAAGACGAACTTCCAGGAGGAGGCGATGAAGATCGACCACGACCTCCAGCAGCAGTTCGTCGACGAGCACGCGGACGAGCTCGAGGCGTGGGCCGAGGCCGCGACCGCGGCCCGGGACGCCTGACGTGACGGCGGGGCAGCCGGGCACGGACGTCGCGGTGCCGCCGTTCCCCGAGCCTCCGGGCGACGGCGGTGCGGGTGCCGGCGACGGCGCGGCCGGGTCGGGACGCGGCGGCGCGTTCGGGCGGTGGTGGCGCGGCGGCAACCGCACGCTGCCGGTGCTGGGGGCGGTCGCGGTCGTGAGCCTGGCCGCGGGCCTGGGGCTCAGCCGTCTCATCATCAACCCGGCCGACGCGGCCGCCCGCACGGCGCCCCCGCCCGCGGGGCCCATCACGGTCCCGGTGGAGAGCCGCGAGCTGAGCAACGACGTGACGATCCGCGGCGACGTGGTGTTCGACGACGCCGCGGACGTGCGCGTCGAGACGTCGGACCTCGGGGAGCGCGCGGTCGTCACCGGGCAGGTGCCGGAGGTCGGCGCGACGTTCGACGCCGGCTCCGTCGCCCTGGAGATCGCGGGCCGCCCCGTCATCGTGCTGCCGGGTGGCCTGCCGACGTACCGGACGCTGCGGGTCGGCGTCTCCGGGCCGGACGTGGTGCAGCTCAAGCAGGCGCTCGGCCAGCTGGGCATCGACGCCGGCGACCCCGCCTCGGACGCGTACGACGCGGCGACGGCGCGCGGCGTCGAGGCGCTCTACCAGCGCGCCGGCTACGCGGCCCCGGCGCCGTCGGACGAGGAGGCGGAGGCGCTCAGCGCCGCCGAGCAGGGCGTCCGCTCCGCGCAGGCGGAGGTCACCGCCGCGGAGACCGCGCTGGCGACGGCCGGCCGGGGCGGGAGCGCGGCGGGCGACGTCGCGCAGGCCGACGCGGACGTCCGGCAGGCGGAGCGGGCGCGGGACGTGGCACGCGCGACGCTCGCGGACCGGGAGGCCGCCTGCGGGGCGCCGACGCCCTCGCCGGAGGTCGACTGCAGCTCCGCCGGGCTGCTGCAGGCCCGCAACGCCGTCGCGGACGCGGAGGACGCCGTCGGCGTGGCCGCCGCACGCCGGGCGCAGCTCGACGCCGCGCCCGACACGTCCGGGGAGCAGGCCTCCCTGACGTCGGCGCGGCAGTCGCTGACCGACGCGCAGAAGGCGCTGACCGAGGCGCAGGAGGCCGTGATCACGGTCCTGCCCGCCAGCGAGGTCGTCTACCTGGAGACCCTCCCCCGCCGCGTGGACGCCGTGTCCGTGCAGCGCGGCGGGACGGTCGACGGCACGGTCATGAGCGTGTCCGGCGCCAAGCTGGAGGTCGTCGCGAGCGCCGCGAAGGCGGACGCCGCGCTGCTGGAGGTCGGCGCGACCGGCACGGTGGTGGCGGGCGACCTCGAGGTGCCGGTCACCGTGACCGAGCTGCGCACCGACGACTCCTCCGGCGGGTCGGGCGGGTCCGGCGACGACCAGGGCGGCGGCGACGGCGGGTCGGGCAGCGGGAGCGGCGCGGGCCGCACGACGGTCGTGCTCACCCCCGACGACCTCACCCCGGAGCAGGTCGCCGAGCTGCAGGGCAGCAACGTGCGGGTGACCATCCCGGTGTCGTCCACCGGCGGCGCCGTGCTGGCGGTGCCGCTCGCGGCGCTGACCGCCGGCCCGGGCGGGGAGTCCCGCGTCGAGCTGATGGGCGACGACGACGCGACCGAGCTCGTCGAGGTCGAGACCGGCCTGGCCGCCGGCGGCTACGTCGAGGTCACCGGGGTCGACCGCGACCTCGCCGAGGGCGACCTCGTGGTCATCGGGTCGTCGGGCGAGCAGGACGACCCGACGGCGGACCCGACCGCCGGGTCGGACGGGTGACGGCCCTCGATGTCCGGGCCCCCGGCGCGGACGAGGCGCCGGCGCGGCCGGTGGTCGAGCTGCGGCAGGTGGCCCGCGTGTTCCCGGGCGAGCCGCCGGTGCACGCCCTGCACCCCAGCGACCTGCGGATCGACGCGGGCGACTACGTGTCGATCGTCGGCCCGTCCGGGTCCGGCAAGTCCACGCTGCTCAACCTGCTGGGCCTGCTCGACCGCCCGACGTCCGGCGAGTACCTGCTGGACGGCGTCTCCACCCGCACCGCCTCGGAGGCGCAGCGCTCGGCGCTGCGCGGCGGGCGCATCGGGTTCGTGTTCCAGGCGTTCCACCTGCTGCCGCACCGCACGGTGCTCGACAACGTCCTGCTCGCCACCCTGTACAGCGGGGTCCCGCGGGCCGAGCGGCGGCAGCGGGCGCTGGCGGCGCTCGACCGCGTGCACCTCGGGCACCGGCTCGGGTTCCGGCCGCCGGTGCTGTCCGGCGGCGAGCGCCAGCGCGTCGCCGTGGCCCGGGCCGTCGTGACGTCGCCGCACGTGCTGCTGGCCGACGAGCCGACCGGCAACCTCGACACCCAGAACTCCGCGGGCGTGCTCGACCTGTTCGACGAGCTGCACGCCGACGGGCTCACCCTGGTGGTCATCACGCACGACGCCGCGGTGTCCGCCCGCGCGCAGCGCCGCGTGCGGATCGCCGACGGCCGGCTGAGCGAGATCGCCTGATGGCCCGCCCCCGCCTCCGCCGCCACGCCGCGACGCCCCCGGCCACCCCGGGGGACGGCTCCGCGGCGGGTCCCGCCGCGGGCGCCGGCGGCGCGGCCACCGACCTGCTGCTGCTCGACGCCGACGCCCGCCCGGACGGCGACGAGCCCACCGGCGTCCCGGCGGGCCGCACCCGCCCGCCGCGCTCCGACCGGTTCGGGATCCGCGACCTCGTCACCGAGGCGGCCGCGGGAATCGACGCCCGGCCGGGGCGCCTGTTCCTCACGATCCTCGGCACGGTGCTCGGCATCGCGTCGGTGGTCGTGACGATCGGCCTCGCGCAGACCGCCGCGGGGCAGATCGCCAAGCAGTTCGACGCCGTCGCCGCGACGCAGGCCATGGCCACCGCGAGCACGACCCGCACCGCCGACGGGTCGCAGCGGGCCAACGCGGCGCTGCCCTGGGACAGCGACGCGCGCGCCGAGCGTCTCAACGGCGTGACGGCGGCCGGTCTCGTCGCGTCCGTCGACACCGGGGACGCCACCGTGACCGCGGTCCCGGTCAACGACCCCAGCCAGCCCGAGCCGGTGTCACCTCCGGTGCTCGCCGCCTCCGGCGGGCTGCTGGACGCGATCCGCGGCGAGGTCGTGACCGGCCGGTTCTTCGACGCGGGCCACGACGCCCGCGCCGACCGGGTGGTCGTGCTGGGGTCCCGCGCCGCCGAGCGGCTCGGTGTCTCCCGGGTGGACCGCCAGCCGTCGGTGTTCATCGGGGACCGCTCGTACACGGTGATCGGCATCGTCGACGGCGTGAAGCGCCGCAGCGACCTGCTGGAGGCCGTGGTGCTGCCGCTCGGCACCGCCCGCGCGGACTTCGGGCTCCGGGCGCCGGAGGAGCTGCACCTGCGGATCGCGGTCGGTGCCGGGCCGGTGGTCGGCGAGCAGGTGCCCGTCGCGCTCAACCCGAACGCCCCCGAGGCCGTCAGCATGCAGGTGCCGTCCGGCGGCTCCCGGGTGCGCGAGTCGGTGCAGGCCGACGTCAACACGATCTTCCTGGCGCTCGGCGGGGTCGCGCTGCTGATCGGCGGGCTCGGGATCGCCAACGTGACGCTGCTGTCCGTCATGGAGCGCGTCGGGGAGATCGGGCTGCGCCGGGCGCTCGGCGCGCGGCGACGGGACATCGGCCTGCAGTTCATGCTCGAGTCGGTCGCGGTCGGCCTGCTGGGCGGGCTCATCGGGGCGGCGCTCGGCGTGGCCGTCGTCGTCGTGGTGTCCGCCGCGCAGTCGTGGACGCCGATCCTCGACACCGCGGTGGTGCTCGCGTCCGCGGCCGGCGGCGGCGTCATCGGACTCGTCGCGGGCATCTACCCCGCGCTGAAGGCCGCGTCCGTCGAGCCCGTGACGGCGCTGCGCGGCGGGGTCTGACCCACCCCGACCGCGCCGCCCACGACGCCGACGCCGGCCGCCGTCACGCCGGGGCGGTGAGCTCCCCGCGCAGGATGCTGTCCCCCGAGTGCGCCGGGTCGCCGTCGTCCGGCTCCGCGGAGACGTCCACCACCGGGTACCGCGAGAGGTCGAGCCCGGCCGGGATCGCGAACCGTCCCTCGTCGCCGTCGAGCAGCCCCAGGCTGACCAGCCCGGTCACGTCGCGGTCGAGCAGCCACACCTCGCGGAACCCGTCGGCCTCGCCCCCCTCGAGCCGCACGACCAGGGTGCGCCGCCCCTCGGCGTCCTCCTCGACGACCGCGTCGCCGCTGGCCGCCCAGCCGGGCAGGGCGTCGAGCACCGTGCTGGCGACGACCTGCTCCTGGTCGCCGCGCTGCAGGCCCGCGACGACGAGCCCGCCCGCGGTCCCGCCGACGACCAGCCCGACGGCGGCCACGGCCAGCAGGGCGCGGCGGGTGCGACGCCGGGGCAGCGGGACGACGGCGGCGCCGGGCGCCGGCTCGGCGTGCGGTCCGACGGCGGCTGCGGGTCCCGCGTCGGCGCCACGCCCGGCGCCGGCCACCGCGTCCAGCTCCGGGTCGAGCCCCAGCTCCTCGCGCACGTGCTCCCACACGCCGGCCGGTGCGGGCACGGGCGCGTCGTCGCGGGCGGAGCGCCCGACGGCGGCGGCCGCCGACAGCGCGGCCAGCTCGCGCGCGCAGTCCGGGCACTCGCCGAGGTGCGCGCGGTCGGCGGCGTCCAGCGGCTCGCCGAGGGCGGCGAGGGCCAGCAGGTCGGGGTCAGTGTGCCGCACCGTCCACCTCCAACCGGTCGCGCAGCCGCAGCAGGCTACGCCTGATGTGGCTCTTCACCGTGCCCAGCGGCAGGTCGAGCCGCCGGGCGATCTGGTCGTGCGTGAGGTCCTGGTAGAACGCCAGCGCGAGGATCGTGCGCTGGGGCTCGCCGAGGCGGTGCAGCTCGTCCGCGACCACGATGCGGTCGGCGACGGCGGCGACGTCGGGTGCGGTGCCGCGGTCGGCGGTCGCGGCCACCGCGCGCAGGTCCCGGACGTCGCGGCTGCGCCGCCCCAGGGCGTCGGCGACGGCGTTGCGGGTGATCCCGGTGAGCCACGCCCGCAGCGGACCGCGCCGCGGGTCGAACCCGCCGCGCCCCCGCCAGGCGGAGACGAAGACGTGCTGCGTGACGTCCTCGGCGTCGGCCGTCGACCCCAGCGCGCGGAGCGCGAGCGTGTGGACGAGGGCCGACCAGCGACGGTACGCCTCGGCCAGGGCACGCTCGTCGCCTGCTACGAAGGCACGGCCGACGTCGTCGTCGTCCCAGTCGGACGGCGGGTGCACCGGCGGCGCCGGGGAGCTGGTCAGGGCGGGCCTCCTCGCCTTCCGCTGGACGGCGTCGTCGGGGGTCGTCACGGACATCATGCGCCGACGGGCGTCGCGACGACCAGCACGTTGTCGGTGTAGGACCGCGCGGCGCGGTCGAACGACCCGCCGCACGTGACGAGGGCGAGCCGGGCCGGGCCCTCGCGGGTGAAGACGTCCGGCCAGCGGGCCTCGGTCTTCGGGAACCGGGTCACCGCGTCCACGGCGTACGCCCGGGTGCTGCCGTCCGCGAGCGTGACCTCCACGCGGTCGCCCGGCCGCACGTCGACGAGCCGCACGAACGGCCCGGCGCCGCCGGACGCCACCGAGTCCACGTGCGCCGCGACGACGGTCGTGCCGGCGGGGTCCCCGGGGTCCGCCCCGAACCGGTACCAGCCGCCCCTCTCGGCGAGCGGCGGGATCTCCATCCGCCCGTCGGCGGCCACCCCGACCGGGTCCACCGGGACGTCGATCCGCTGCGCCGGGACGACGACCCGCACCGGCGCGGTCGGGGACGCGGCCGCCACGGGCGGGGGCGTGGCCGCCACCAGCGGGACGGCACCGGCGGCGGAGGCGCCGGCCCGGTCACCGGGCCGGTCGCCGCCCACCCCGTCCGCCGCCGCAGCGGACGGGGTGGGGGCAGCCTCCGGCGCCGGCGAGGCGTCCGGGCGCGTGGCGGGCGGTGCCGCTCCCCACGCCGCCGCGACCGCCAGCCCGGCCGTGAGCAGCGCCAGGACGACCGCCACGAGCCCGGCCACGCCGCGGGGGCTGCGGCGTGGCCGGGGGTCACCCGGCCGGGGGTCGGGGTGCCCGGCCGCGGGCTGCTGGGACACGGGTCTGCTCCGGGGGATCGGGCGTGCGCCCCGGCGACCGGGGCGCACGACGGCGGTGGGACGGGCCGGGGCGCGGCGCGGGGACGGTCGCCGCGCCCCGACCCCCTCAGCGGCGGCGCTGCTCGGCCGGCCGGCGGGTGGTCAGCAGCACGGCGCCGAGCGCGGCGACGAGTGCCGCGCCGCCGAGCCACAGGCCGGTCGACGGCCCGTCGGCGGCGAGACCGAGCTCGCCGGACGGCACGCCGCCGGGTGCGGAGTGCAGGCCGTCGATGGTCTGGACGGCGAGCTGCAGGTTGCCGGCCTCGAGCGAGCCCCACGCGTACACGATGGTGCTGACGCCCTCGGCGACGTCGAGGTCGGTCGGGCCGATCACCGGGTCGGTGGTGCCGGTGGCGGCGACGGCGGCCGAGACGGTGCCGGCGGGCACGGTGACGGTCTGCTCGTCGGGGTTGCTGAGGTCGGTGATGACCGGGCTGCCGCCGGCGAGCACGTCCACGGCGGGCGCCGCGGCGGTGTGCCGCACGGTGAGCCGGCCCTCGCCTGCCGCGACGGGCGAGATGTCGTTGGTGAACAGCGTCGCGGTCGGGTCGCCCGCCTCGTCGAGGTGCGCCACGGCGGTGTAGCTGGCACCGGCGTCGAGCGTGAGGTCGACCGGGCCGATGGCGGGCGAGCTGTCGTCGGCCGCGTCGGAGGCGGTGATCGCGACCGTGTGCGCGCCGGCCGGCAGGTCGAGCGGCCCGGCGAGCGTCCCGGGCGTGAAGTCGTCGAGCGTGCGCTCGCCGTCGACCCAGACGTCGACGGTGAGGTCGGGGACCCCGTGCAGGACCGCCAGGGAGGCGGTGCCCGTGGTGGCCGCCGAGGCGGGCAGGGCGGCCGCGGCGACGGCCACGGCGGTGACGGCGATGCCGGCTGCTCCGGCGGCGAACGGACGGTGACGCATGGTGGTGCTCCTCGGTCCGTGCCCCCGTCGTCGGGGGCTGCGTGTGCTGACACCTCCTCTACGGCGCGGGCCGGCCCGCCGGATGCACCCGGGCGCGACGACTTCCCGCCGCGGGCGCCGGGCGCCCCGGTCTTGCCGCCGCGGTCAGCGGCCGCGCACCGCCTGCGCGGCCTCCGCCGCCCCCGCAGCCTCCGCAGCCAGCGCGGACCGGCGCCACTGCGACGGCGTCTGGCCGCGCACGGCCCGGAACGTCCGCGTGAAGTGCGAGTGGTCCGCGAACCCGAGCCGGTGCGCCACCGTCGCGATCCCCACCCGCGCGGCCCCGGGCCGTGCGAGCAGGTCGGCGGCGGCGTCGACGCGCTCCCGGCGGATCCAGTCGCCCAGCGAGACGCCGGAGTCCCGGGCCAGCGCGTAGACGTAGCGCTCGGAGATCCCCATCGCCGCGGCGATCATCGGGGCGCCGAGGCCCGGGTCCGCGAGGTGCAGGCGCGCGAACTCGAAGAGCCGGGTCCGCAGCGACTCGGCCTGGGCGTCCCGGGCGAGGTCCACCCGGCCCGCGTGGCTCGCGAGCAGCAGCCGCACCAGGTCGACCGTCGGGCGCTCGAGGGCCGCGCGGCTGTCCGGCGTGAGCGCCGCGGCGGTGCGGGCGACCCGCGCCAGGTGGCCGACGACGACCTCGGCGACCGCGGGTTCCGCCTCGATCGGGGTCGCGGTCAGCGCGCGCACCAGGCCCTCGGGGAGCTGCAACGCCGCGAGCGGCAGCTGGAACGAGACCCGCAGGGTCCGGTGCGGGAACGTCGCCCAGTAGGGCGCGGACGTCCGGTGGAGCACCAGCGCGCCGGGCCGTAGCCGCGCGGTCCGCCCGTCCTGGTGGTCGCAGGTGCGGCCGGCGGCCAGCAGGGTCAGGACGGCCCGCGGCTCGGTGCCGTCCCGGGCGAGCCGCTCCGAGCGGACCACGGTGGCGCCGGTGCCGAGGCTGGTGAGCACGTGCACCCGGCCGAGGTCCGCGACCCGCGACCGCGCCCGCAGCTCCACCCCCGGGTACGGGCGCAGCTCCAGCGGCACGGGCGCGCGCAGCATGTGCTCGCGCAGCAGCTCGACCCGGTCGGTGACCGGCAGGTCCTCGATGGCGATCAGGGCGGACACGCAGACCCCCTTCTGCGGATGAGCCGACCCTAGGCGTGCGCGATCGGGCCAGTACAGTGCCGGGCCGTCCAAGACCGTCCGCCACGGCGACCGGATCCTGGGTCTGCGGGAGGCCCGCCGAGGACCACAGGAGGAGCCATGGGCACCATCACCACGACCGACGGCGTCGAGATCTTCTACAAGGACTGGGGGTCCGGTCAGCCGATCGTGTTCAGCCACGGCTGGCCGCTGTCCGCCGACGACTGGGACGCGCAGCTGCTGTTCTTCCTCCAGCACGGCTACCGGGTGGTCGCGCACGACCGGCGCGGCCACGGCCGGTCGTCGCAGGTCGCCGACGGGCACGACATGGACCACTACGCGGACGACCTCGCGGCGCTCACCGCGCACCTGGACCTGCACGACGCGATCCACGTCGGGCACTCCACGGGCGGCGGGGAGGTCGTGCACTACATCGCCCGGCACGGCCAGGACCGGGTGGCGCGCGCGGTGCTGATCAGCGCGGTGCCGCCGATCATGGTGCGGACGGAGGCGAACCCCGGCGGCCTGCCGAAGGAGTTCTTCGACGGCCTGCAGGTGCAGGTCGCGGAGCACCGCTCGGAGTTCTACCGCGCGCTGGCGTCGGAGCAGTTCTACGGGTTCAACCGCCCGGGCGCGGAGCCGTCGGAGGCCATCATCGAGAACTGGTGGCGCCAGGGGATGATGGGCGGCGCGAAGGCCCACTACGACGGCATCGTCGCGTTCTCCCAGACCGACTTCACCGAGGACCTGAAGCAGATCACGGTGCCGGTCCTGGTCATGCACGGCGACGACGACCAGGTGGTGCCGTACGCCGACTCCGGGCCGCTGAGCGCGGAGCTGCTGCCGAACGGCACGCTCAAGACGTACGCGGGCTTCCCGCACGGCATGCCGACCACGCAGGCCGCGGTCATCAACGCCGACATCCTGGAGTGGCTGACGAGCTGACGTGCGCGCCGGGGGTCGCCACGACGGGCGCCGGTGACCCCCGGCCGCCACATCCCTCGTCGACCAGGTGCCCAGCGCGCTCGGGGAGCGGGACGCGTCCACGCACCGGGACCCGGCAGCTCCCCGGCCCTGGGACGACAGCAGCCCGGCCCTCGCGGGTCCGGGCTGGTCGTCGGCGCCCCGAGGGCGCCACACGGCGGAGACGGTGGGATTTGAACCCACGGAAGGGTTGCCCCTTCACGACCTTAGCAGGGTCGCGCACTAGACCTGACTATGCGACGTCTCCAGGTCGGACCAGGGTACCGGGCGCCGGCGGCAGGCGGCAAAGCGCCCGTCAGTGCTCGAACGCCCACTCCCGGTCCGTGAGCATGCGGGCCACCGCGAGGCCCACCGCGAGCGCCACCACGACCAGCCCGGCCTGCACGCCGTACGCGAGCGCCTCGGTGGTGTCGCCGTTCGACAGGTAGAACACCGCCCGGTACGCGGAGACGCCCGGGACCATGATGACGACCGCGGGCACGGAGACCGTGATGCGCGGGACGCCGAGCCGCGGGGCGATCGCCGCGGCGAGCAGCCCGACCAGCAGCGCGGCGCCCGCGGCGGCGGCCTGCGCGGCCACGCCGGTGTCCGCGAGGTACAGCCGGCCGGTGTTCGCGACCATGCCGACAGCGGCCGCGCCGAGCGCCATCCGCCACGGGCTGTTGAACATCAGCGCGAACCCGAGCACGCCGACGAAGCTCGCGACCGTCCGCAGGGCGAGCTGCACCTCCGGTGCGAGCGCCGGCCCGGCCTCCGGGTCGGGCGACAGGCCCACCGCGATCGACACGCCCCAGACGGCCAGCGCGGCGGACGTGAGGATCATCAGCGCGTACGTGAGCCGGGCGACGCCGGCGGAGAAGTCGAGCTTCGCCAGGTCCAGGCCGCCGGTCACCAGCGGGAACCCGGGTACGAGGAACAGCACCGCGGAGACGTAGCCGGCCGCGTGGCGGACCTCCGTCGCCCCCAGGCCGTGCAGCACGGAGACCAGCCCCAGGTACGCCAGGCACGCGACCGCCGCCGCCAGCATCGTCACGCCGAACTGGTTGAACCCGCGGTGCAGCAGCAGCCGTCGCGTGAGCTGCCCGAGCCACGCGGCGACGAACGCCCCGCCCATCTCGACCGGGCCGCCGTGGTTGAGGAACGCGAACGCGGCGCACGCGACCGCCGCCCAGAGCGCGTTGACGACGTCCGGGTACAGGGGCGGCTTGCGCTCGATGCGGTCGAGCTCGGCGCTGACCTGCTCGACGGTCGCGCGGCGGGGCGAGGCGGCGAGCGTCCCGGCGAGGCGCTCGAGCTCGGCGAGCCGGTCGGCGTTGATCCCGACGGACCGCACCTCGGCGACCTCCGTGCGGAAGCTCGCGCCCCGGTGCGAGGTCGTCGTGATCTCGGTGAGCGTCACGTGCGCCTCGTGCCGGTCGACCCCGATGGCGCGGGCGACGCGGGCCATCGACGACTTCACGCGGTACGAGCCGGTGCCGGCGGACAGGCTCAGCCGGCCGACGCGCAGGGCGACGCCGGACTGGCGGATGAGCTCGAGCTCGTCGTCGGTGGGCTGGGTCGGCACGCGCACCATGATGACGGGCCGCGACCCTCGATGCCGGGACGTCCGTCGCACCGGTCGTCCGTCCGTGCGAGCCCGCCCCGGGATACTGGACCGGTGCCCGCCCCCGACCGCTGCCCCTGCCTGAGCGGCGAGACCTATGACGCCTGCTGCGGCCCGCTGCACCGGGGTGACGCCACCGCCCCGACCGCCGAGCAGCTCATGCGCTCCCGCTACAGCGCGTTCGCCGTCGGCGACGCCGCGTACCTGCGTGCCACCTGGCACCCGCGCACCCGCCCGCGCGACCTCGAGCTCGACCCGGACGTGCGGTGGTACCGGCTGGACGTCCTCGCGACCACCGCCGGCGGGCCGTTCGACACCGCGGGCACGGTCGAGTTCCGGGCGCACCACCGCGGACCTGACGGGCGCGGCAGCCTGCACGAGGTCAGCCGGTTCGTCCGGGAGGGCGGGGCGTGGTCCTACCTCGACGGCGACGTCGCGGACGACTGACCCCACCGGGCAACCGCACGACGGCACCGACCGCGTCGACGGCACGGACGCTCACCTCGCACGGGACCCCGCTCGGCGGCTCCGTGCCGCAGCGCCTGAAGGCCCTCCTCGTCGACGCGCACGACCTCGACGTCCTCGACGTGCGAGGCGGGGTGGCGCCGAGCCACGCACGGCTGCGAGGGTCATCCGGGACGCGGCGAGACCCCGGCCGTGTGGTCGACGGGGCGTCCCCGGAGACGCCGAAGGCCCGCCGGATCACCCGACGGACCTTCGGACACGTTCTGACGAGGGACCTGCCCTCGTTTTCGACCAGGAGTCTACGCGCGTGCCCACCCCCGCTCAACCAC
>JACXUT010000112.1 GCA_014763765.1 Micrococcales bacterium | reverse complement strand
CCCACGCCCGGAGGGGGCACCGTGGACATCGGCTGGACCCCCGCCGGAGCCCCCGCCGGGGGTCCAGCCGATGTCCACGGTGCCCCCTCCGGGCGTGGGGGTCGGGGTGCCGACCGTGCGGCCGCCGCTCCCGCTCGTGCCGGTCCAGCCGTCGGGCCCGCTGCGACCGCCGGTGCCGCCCGTCGGACCGCTCGGGGCAGTCGTGCCGGTGCCGGGCGTGAAGTCGTTCCAGTCATGGCGCCGCGGAGGATCGACGTTGATCGCGCCCATCGACGCGTCGAGCTGCCGCAGAGCCGCAGCTGCCCTCGCCTCGCGCTCCTGCTCCCGCTGACGGGAGAGGATCTCGCCGGCGGCGATGCCCGTCACGGTGCCGAAGCCGGGGAGTGCGACGGTCGCGGCGGCCGTCAGGCCGGCGCGCTCGGCGAACGTGAGCTCCCCGTCGGGGAGGTTGGCGTACGCAGTCTTCGCTGCGACGATCGCCGTGGTGGCGCGAGCGCCGGCATCGGCGAGGCTCGACAGGTAATCGGCGACGGCCGCGACCTCGCGCGCGAGCCCCGCGAACCGGTCGGCCGCGGCGTCGGAGCTGGCGCCCTCGATGCCGGTGTCGCTCCCGACGGCCCGGAGTGTCTCGACGGTGGGCTCGATGTCCGACGAGTAGGCCGAGAGCTGCCGCACGGACGTGTCCATCACGCCGAGGTCGGCCTCCCGAGCCCGTCCGAGCTGCTCTGCGCGCTCACCCATGGTTCCCCCTCGTGTCGGTCGGCGGTGCGTCGTGGTGGTCGGAGACGGCCACTGCCGGATCCCGGCGGCGTCGTGCGAGAACAAGGGTGACGACGGCGCCCAGCGCAACGACGCCGGCTGCCGCCCCGAGGATGGCGCCAACGCCCGGCGCGGTGGTGTCAGGCGCGACAGGGCGGGTACCGGAGGCGTCCCCGGGCACATCCCGGGGGTCGGCGGTCGCGCTGGGCTCGTCTCCGGTCGTGGGCGAGGTCGGATCGGCCTGGCCCAGGATCTCCGCAGCGGTCGGCATCGCGTTCGGGTCGTCGTCGACGAACGGGTTCACGTCAGGGAAGGTCGTCGGGTCCACGGTCATCAGCACCCGCGCGTTCACGACGCCGTAGCCCCAGTCGGGGTCGTGCGTCCACGTGTCTTTGACCTCGCCGTCAGTGGTCCGCACCAGGGCCTGGAGGATCTGCCCGTCGGTCGCGTCCGGGTAGAGCGACCACAGCAGCGCGAGAGCTCCTGCGGTGTACGCCGCGGAGTTCGAGGAGCCGGTCGACATGCCGTAGCTGTCCCACGTCGGCGCGAGAGAGCGGAACTGGGCGCCCGGCGCCACGACGCCGAGGCGTTCGCCGTCGGGGCTCCCGGGATCGAGCGTCTGGTCGGCGGTCAGAGTCCCTGTCGCGACGACACCGTTCAAGGCCGCGGGCATGCCCCAGACGAAGGTGCCGTCGTTGCCGGCCGCGCCGATGACGATCACCCCGGCCCGCTGCGCCTCCGCGATGACGCTGGCAGACATGTCCTGGGTGCCTGGGACGAAGATGATGTCCGCCCCCTCGGCGACCGCGTCCCTGATGGGGTCGTCTGCCAGCCAGCTGCCCCCCGGCGGGGACTTGCAGGGGAGGCTGTCGAAGTTCGAGGCGTAGGTGCGCAGGGTGATACCGGGTGCGATACCGGGGATGCCGGGCTGGCCGTCAAGGCCTGCGTCGCTGCCGACGAGAACGGTCGCCATCGACGTCGCGTGGCGTGCGTCCGGTGTGGCTGAGGTGGCCGGGTACGGCTCGCCGCCGGGCGTCTCGGCGCAGTACGAGGGCTCGTGGGGACGGATGTCGGCACCGGCGAGGTCTGACACGTCGACGTTCACGGGGCCGTCGACCAGGGCGACGGTGATGCCCTCGCCGGTCGTCCGCTGGTGGATCTCCGCCATGCTGGTGGCCTCGTAGTACCAGCGGCCGTCGTCGGCTCCGGGCACCGCGGCGGACGCCGTGGTGGAACCCCCGAGGGCGACCAGCGCGACGGCGGCGACCACGGCGCCCGCGCGGCGCGGCGCGAGGCGCATCAGAACGCGGACCGGCCGAGCCGACCGGCCGCGACGGCACCCGCGACCAGCGCCTCGGGGACCGGCGTCGCCTCCAGGCGCTCGGCGAGCAGGCGGAACTGCTCCTGGATGGCGGCGTCCTGCTGCTCGAGGGAGAGGCCGCTGTCCGCCAGTGCCTGACGGCAGGCGTCGATGGTCGTGCGGATCACCTCGAGCCGGTTCTCCACGGCCTGCAGCGCCTCGCGGTACCGCGCCGCGAACGCCTGGACGCTCGGGATCTCCGGCCACACGCCGCCGCTCTGGTTGTACCGCAGCGTCTGGATGCGGGTCTTGAGCTGGTCCGTGTCGTCGAACAGCCTCACGAGCTGCCGCAGTCGGGCCTCCAGGACCTGCGTCCTGACCTCGACGTCCCCTGCCACGTCCGTCCTCCGCGTGAAGTCTCGGTGCGCCGCCCCCGCGGCGCCCGTGCTCCGCGCGGTCGCGCCCGGCCGTCGGTGGGACGGCGGACGCGACCGCGCGGGTCGTGCTGGGTGGCGTCGCGCGGTGCGCGGCGCCGGGTGGTCACCAGCGGGCGGCGTTGGCCCGCTCGGTGGACTGGTAGTCCTCCCCGGAGGTGGACACCGCACGGCCGACGTCGGCGAGGAGCGCCTTCATGTCGGTGAGCGCGGCCTCCCACTTGGCCTTGGCGGCGGTGTAGGCGGTGGACGCCTCGCCGGACCAGTTGGCCTTGAGGGGCTGGAGCGACCGGTCGAGGTCCGCCAGGCGGGACTCGATGTTGCCCGCGGAGGTCTGGATGTCCGCGGCGGCGGTCGACAGACCGCCGAAGTTGACCTTGAGATCAGCCATCGTCTCGTCCTTCCCGGGTCAGCCCAGCCGGCCCTGCAGGCGGCTGAACGTGGACTGCTGGGCCTCGTCGGACGCGGTGTACGTCGACTGCGAGGAGAGCAGGTTGGCCTCGAACTCGTTGAGGGCGGACACGATCTTGTTCGCGTCCTCGCGCCAGCGCGCCATCAGCGCGGTGAACGCCACGGCGCCCTGGCCCTGCCAGTGCGACCCGATCCCGGACAGCTTGCCCTCGAGGGCGCTCAGCTCGCGCTGCAGCTCCCCACGACTCTGGGCGACCGCGTCGGCGCCCTGCTTGAGCGCGCCATCTGCTGCGGAGACCTCTGCTGCCATGTCACCTCCCCTGCCACGGCCCTGCGGGCCTGCTCGGTGCGTGCACCCCTGCGGCGCCGCAGAACCAGGACCTGTGCGGTTCCTGGGACTGCTCAGGAGGCTAACCCAGGGCTCCGGAGAGCGTCACTCCAGATGACGCGGGCTGTGGACGGTCACGCTGACTGGTGTCGCGCTTCACCCGATCAGCCCATCGGGATCCGCTGTTCTGCGCGGAGTTGTCCCGATTGTCGCGTCGGCGGTGCACCGCAGGAGTGACGGCCGACCGGTCGGACGCCGCCGAGGTCCACCCGGTCGGCCGCCACCACCCGGGGGGCGTGCGTCGTCCGACGAGCGGTTCCGTGAGCCGTCGCTATGCTGACCGCCGACCTGCCCAGGGAGTACAGGGGACCCGATGACAGACGCCTCCGCCTCCACGACGTCCGTCGGGACGCTCGTGCGGGTGTCGGTGACCGCGGGGGACCGGCGGCTCGACCTCGGCATCCCGGGCGCCGTGCCGATGGCCGAGGTGCTGCCGGGCCTGGCCCGCGCGCTCGGCCTGCTCGATGCCACGACCGCGCACGGCGGGTACCGGCTCGTGCGTGCCGACGGCACCCCGGTCGACTCCGCCCGCAGCCTCCTGGCCGAGGGCGTCGAGGACGGCGCGGTGCTCACGCTCGAGTCGGGCGCCCGGCGCGAGCAGGAGCGGATCTACGACGACGTCGTGGAGGCCGTCGCGGACGCCGTGGAGCAGCAGTACGCCCCGTGGACGCCGCGTGACTCCGCGCTGAGCGCCGCGTGGACCGCCGCCGCGCTGCTGCTCGCGGGGGCGGCGCTGCTGCTCGGCGCGGACCGTGCCTCGCTGGTGCCGCCGGTCGTCGCGGGGCTCGGCTCGCTGCTGGCGCTCGTCGCCGGTGCCGTCGTCGGACGCGTGGGCACGGAGCCTGCCGCGGGCCGCGTCCTCGTGCTGGTCGCCCCGGTGCTCGCGGGCGTCGCGGGGCTGACCGCCACGTCGGGGTCGCCGTCCTGGGGGTGGCCGGCCGCGCTGGCGGGGACCGGCGTGCTGGTCGCCGGCCTGCTGGGAATGCCGGCCCTGGTGGACCACCGCGAGCTCGGCGCCGCGCCGCTGGCCGGCGGGCTCGCCGTCGCCGTGGCCGGGACGGCCATCGCGCTGACGGGTGCCGAGCCCGGCGAGGTGCTGGCCGTCGTCGTGGCCGCGGTCGCCACGGCCAGCATCGGGGTGCCCTGGCTGGCGCTGTCGAGCACGCCGCTGCGGGTCGTCTCGCCGCGCAACGACGCCGAGATCCTCGCGGACCCGCAGCCGGTGGGTCAGGCGCAGGTGCGGGCGCAGCTCGCCGCCGGGCACCGCGTGCAGGTGGCGCTCCGCGTCGCGATCGGCGCGCTGGCGGTGCTGGCCGCCCCCGCCGTCGTCGCGACCGGGGTCGCCGGGACCCTGCTGCTCGTGCTCGCAGCCGCCGGGCTGCTGCTGGCGACCCGGCAGACGTACTCGCGCCTGGACGTGCTGCTGACGGTCGGCATGTCCGTGCTGGTGCTGGTGACGGTGGCGGTGGTCGCCGCGACGCAGCACCCGTCGTGGCGCCCGGCGCTGGTCGTGCTGGCGGGCGCCGCCGCGGCCGTCGTCATCGGGCTCGGGCTCGTGGCGCCGCGGCGTCGGGTCGGCCTCGCGCGGCTGGGGGACTTCGTCGAGATCGCGTGCCTGGCGCTGCTGCTGCCGCTCGGCGTGACCGCCGCGGGCCTGGTCTGAGCCGTGGCCTCCAAGCGCGACCTCGTCGAGGCGCAGACCTACAGCCGCCGCCGGCTGCTGACGGCGTTCACGAGCGGTGCGCCCGGCGGCCGGGAGCTCGAGCCCACCAAGCCGCTGCGCGGCGTCGTCGCCGGGGTGTCGCTGACCGTGCTGCTGGTGCTGGGCAGCCTCGGGTTCGGCCTGCTCAGCCCGTCCCTGCCGGACGGGTGGGACGACCAGTCGCTCGTCATCGTCGAGGGCGACGGGAGCCGGTACGTCGGGATCCAGGGCACCCTGCACCCCGTGCTCAACGTGACGAGCGCGCGGCTGGTGCTCGACTCCGGCGCGTTCCACGTGGTCGACGTCAGCGAGGACGACATCACCGACGCGCCGCGCGGGGCCACCATCGGCATCCCGGGCGCGCCCGACGAGCTCCCTCTCCCGAGCCGGCTCACCGCCGCCGGGTGGGCGTCGTGCGTGGCCCCGGACGGCAGCACGACCCTCGACCTCGACCCGGAGGCGCCGGCCCCGGACGTCGACCCCGACGCGGGGGTGCTGGTGGAGGTCGCCGGGAAGCTCCACCTCGTGGCCGGCGGCGTACGCCACGCCGTCCCGGAGTCCGACGAGGCCGCCGTGCTGCGCGCGCTCGGCCTCGACACGGCCACCCCGGTCGAGGCGGGCGCCGACTGGCTCACGCTCTTCCCGCTGGGCTCCGACCTGGCGCCGCTGACCGTCGAGGGGGCGGGCGACCCGGCGCTGCCGGAGGGCGGGCTGCCCGTGGACACCCGTGTCGGGACGCTCGTCGAGGTCACCGGGACCGGGGAGGGCGACCGCCGCTACGTCGTCGACGCCCGTGGTGAGCTCGCCCCGCTGAGCGACCTCGCCTACCCGCTGTACCTGCTGGGCGCGGGCGACCTGGCCGCTGAGCCGCTGCGGGTGAGCGCCTCGGACATCGGGGAGGTCCGGACGTCCACGACCCCGGTCGCCCCCGCGGACCTGCCCGCGACCGTGCCGACGCTCCCGGCGGCGGGGCAGGCGCCCTGCTCGGTGCTCCGCCCGGGCGAGGACGGCGGGGTGGACCTCGTGCTGCGCGACGGCGACGTCGAGCCGGGCGTACGCGTCGCCCCGGGCTCCGGTGCGCTCGTGCGGGCGCAGACCACCGAGGGCGGGACGGCGACCGTCAGCCTCGTCGACGGCTCCGGGCGGGCCTACCCGGTGCCGGACGCGAGCGACGAGGTGCTGGCCCGGCTCGGGTACGGGCCCGAGGACGTGACGACCGTGCCGCCGGCGTGGGCGGCGCTGCTGCCGACGGGTCCGTCGCTGACGGTCGAGGCCGCCGCCACGGAGGTGTCGGGCGCGACCGCCGCGTCGGGCGGCGCCGGGGACTCGTGAGCGGCGTGCCCGCCGGGCGTCGCCGGGCGGCCGCCGGGCTGCTCGGGGCGGCGCTGCTGCTCGCGCCCGCCGCGCAGCCGGCGTCCGCCGCGCAGCCGGCGTCCGCCGCGCCCGCGCCGGCCGTGCCCGCGCCGGCCGCGACCGACCAGCAGTGCACACCCGACCGCGTCGCGTACAGCACGGAGCAGCCGCAGGCGCTCGCGCGGCTGTCCGCCGAGCGCGCCTGGGACACCGCCACGGGCCGGGGCGTCCTCGTCGCCGTCGTCGACTCCGGCGTCGACGCCCGCAACGAGCACCTCGCGGACGCGGTGCTGCCCGGCGTGGACCTGGTCGGGGTCAGCGGCGACCCGGGCGGGCGCACGGACACCGCGGGGCACGGGACCGCCGTCGCCGGCCAGATCGCCGCCCGGCCCGTGGACGACTCCGGCGTGGTCGGGCTGGCGCCGGACGCCGAGATCCTGCCGGTGCGGGTGTACTACGCCGACGACGACCGGGCGCGGGAGGAGGGCGTGGCCCCGGACGCCGGGCGGATCGCGGCCGGCATCGAGGCCGCCGTCGCCGCCGGGGCGCAGGTCGTCAACGTCTCGATGAGCACGCCCACGGACACCCCGGCGCTCCGCGAGGCCGTCGCCCGGGCCACGGCCGCCGGCGCGCTCGTCGTCGCGAGTGCCGGCAACCGCACGACCAGCAGCGACGAGACGGACGGGCCGCGGTACCCGGCGGCGTACGACGGCGCGCTCGCCGTGACCGCGGTCGACGTGGACGACGCGCCGTCCGCGGACGCGATCCACGGGGAGCACGTGGACGTCGCGGCTCCGGGGACGAACGTGCTGACGACGTACCACGCGGCCGGCGACTGCCTGCTGTCGGGCGAGAACGTCTCCACCAGCTTCGCGACGGCGTACGTCAGCGCGGCGGCGGCGCTGATCGCGGAGCGGTACCCGGACGAGACCCCCGAGCAGTGGGCGTACCGCCTCGAGGTCACCGCCGCCCGCGCGCAGCCCGGTGAGCGGGACGACCTGGTCGGCTGGGGCGTCGTCCGGCCCGCCGAGGCGCTGGGCTTCGTCGACGACGGGACCGCGGTCGGGCCGCCGAGCCCCGTGCACGGCGCCGACGCCGCCGCGGCGCCCGAGCCGCGCACGGTCGACCTGTCGCCGCGCACCGACCCGCTGGCCGCCGCACGCCGGGGGGCGACCTGGTGGGGGATCGCCGGCACCGCGCTCGTGCTGCTGGCCGCCCTCGCGGGCCGCGTCGTCGGTCGCCGCCGGCGCCGCTGACCCCTCGCGCGGGCCGCGCCCCGGGACAGCACCCCGCCCCGGGTCAGCGCCCCGCGACCTCCGCGAGCCGCAGCACCGTCGCCCGCCGTGCCCGCACCCCGTCGACCGTGAGCAGCACGAGCGCGACCCACACCAGCCCGAAGCCCCACCACCGGGCGGGCGGCATCGTCTCGTGCAGGACGAGCACGCCGATGACGAGCTGCAGCACCGGCGCGAGGTACTGCAGGCTGCCGACGACGCTGAGCGGGAGGCGCCGGGCGGCCTCGCCGAACAGCAGCAGGGGCAGGGCCGTCGCGATGCCCGTCCCGGCCAGGGCGAGGGCGTGCCAGGTGCCGTCGGCGCTGAACGTCGCGTCGCCGGTGTCCTGGAGCCACACGAGGTAGACGGCGGACGCGGGCGCGAGCACGAGCGTCTCGGCCGCGAGGCCGGGGGCCGCCGCCACGCTGCGCCCGACGCGGTTCTTCAGCAGCCCGTACAGCCCGAACGACCCGGCCAGGGTGAGCGCGACCCACGGCAGCCGGCCGAGGCCGAGCGTGATGACGACGACGGCCGCGACGCCGAACCCGAGGGCGACCCACTGGAGGCGCCGCAGGCGCTCGCGCAGCACGAGGACCGCCAGCAGGACGGTCACCAGGGGGTTGATGAAGTACCCGAGCGCCGCGTCGACGACGTGCCCGCTGAGGGCGGAGAACACGAACGTCAGCCAGTTGACCGCGAGCAGCACGGCCGCGGCGGCGATCAGCGTGAGCGTCCGTCCGGAGCGCAGCACGACGCCCAGGGCGCGCCAGGTCCGCGTGACCGAGAGCACCACCGCGCAGAACACGAGCGACCACAGCACGCGGTGGGCGACGATCTCGGTCGCGGCCGACGGCTTGAGGAGCTCGAAGTACAGCGGCAGGACGCCCCACAGCAGGTAGGCGCCGGCGCCGGCGGCGAGCCCGCGGGGGTCGAGCGCCGCGGGGGCCGACGTCGGGGGAGGGACGGAGCCGGAGGCCGCCGCGGTCGTGCTCGGGGCGGCACCGGCCGCCGGGGACGGGGTGGTCACGAGCAGACGCTAACGCTGTCCGGGGACAGCGCCGGCACCCGCAGGGCCGGGCCGGGCAGAACGGCAGGAACTCGCGCACGTCCGGCAGAGGTTAGGCCGTCCTACACTGGCACCGTCATCCTGTGCGCACCGCGCCGGGCTCCGGCCGGGACGTCCTCCCGACGCCGCCGGGCCGCGCCGCGCCGGGACCTCGGAGGAAGGACCTGCGTGAGCTCGAACCGCCCTGTCCGTGTGGCCGTCGTCGGCGCCGGACCCGCCGGGATCTACGCGTCGGACATCCTGTCCCGCTCCGGCCTGGACGTGTCCATCGACCTGATCGAGCGGCTGCCCGCGCCGTTCGGTCTGGTCCGGTACGGCGTCGCGCCGGACCACCCGCGCATCAAGCAGATCATCGTCGCGCTGCACAAGGTGCTGGAGCGGGGTGACATCCGGCTGATCTGCAACGTGGACTACGGCGCGGACCTCAAGCTCGACGACCTGCGCCGCCACTACGACGCGGTGATCTTCGCGACGGGCGCGATCAAGGACGCGGACCTGCCGATCCCGGGCATCGACCTCGAGGGTTCGTACGGGGCCGCGGACTTCGTGTCCTGGTACGACGGCCACCCGGACGTCCCGCGCACGTGGCCGCTGACCGCGCGGCACGTCGCGGTGCTCGGTGCGGGCAACGTGGCGCTGGACGTCGCCCGCATGCTCGCGAAGCACGCCGACGACCTGCTGCCGACCGAGGTCCCGCAGAACGTCTACGACGGCCTGAAGGCCAGCCCGGTCACGGACGTGCACGTGTTCGCCCGGCGCGGCCCGGCGCAGGCGAAGTTCTCCCCGCTGGAGCTGCGCGAGCTCGGGCACGTGCCCGACGTCGACGTGATCGTGTACCCGGAGGACTTCGACTTCGACGAGGGCTCGATGGCGGCGATCCACTCGTCGAACCAGACCAAGCAGGTCGTCAAGACGCTGACGGACTGGACGCTCAAGGAGCCGGAGGAGCTCACCGCGAGCCGCCGCATCCACCTGCACTTCCTGCACAGGCCCGTCGAGGTGCTCGGTGAGGACGGCCACGTGGTCGGCCTGCGGACGGAGCGCACGGCGCTGGCCGGCGACGGCACCGTCGCCGGGACCGGGCAGACGCACGACTGGCCGGTCGAGGCGGTGTACCGGGCGGTCGGGTACTTCGGCTCCCCGCTCGTGGACGTGCCGTTCGACGAGGCCGCCGGCGTCATCGCGAACCGCGAGGGCCGGGTCGTCGACGTCGACGGCGAGCCGGTGCCCGGGGTCTACACCACCGGCTGGATCAAGCGCGGGCCGGTCGGCCTCATCGGGCACACCAAGTCCGACGCGAGCGAGACGATCCGGCACCTCGTCGAGGACGCCGGCGACGTGACCGACCCGGGCAACCCGTTCCTGTCCGCCGCGGAGCCCGACCCGCAGGCCGTGCTCGACCTGCTGACCGCGCGGGGCGCCCGGCCGATCCACTGGGCCGGGTGGGAGCTGCTCGACGCGTACGAGCGCTCGCTCGGCGAGCCGCACGGCCGGGAGCGCGTCAAGGTCGTCCCGCGCGAGGACATGGTCCGCATCGCCCTGGCCCAGGCGGCCGGCGAGGCCTGACGGGCCGGGAAGTCCGGGTCAGGCCGTGAAGCGGCGCAGGAACTCGCGCGTGCGCGCCTCGCGGGGGTCGACGAGCACCTGCTCGGCCGGCCCCCGCTCGTGCACGCGGCCGGCGTGCAGGAAGCACACCTCGTCGGCGACGTGCCGGGCGAACGCCATCTCGTGCGTGGCGACGACCATCGTCGTGCCCTCGTCCTTGAGCTCGCCCAGGAGGTCCAGCACCTCGCCGACCAGCTCCGGGTCGAGGGCGCTCGTCACCTCGTCGAGCAGCATGAGGGCCGGCTGCGTCACGAGCGCCCGGGCGATGGCGACGCGCTGCTGCTGACCGCCGGAGAGCTCGTCGGGGAACGCCCGCGCCTTCGCGCCGAGCCCGACCCGCTCCAGGATCGCGCCGGCCCGCTCCCGCGCCTCCGCGCGCGGCACGCCGTGGACGAGCCGCGGGGCGAGCGCCACGTTGTCGAGCACCCGCAGGTGCGGGAACAGGTTGTAGGCCTGGAACACCATGCCGATCCGGGAGCGGACCGCGTTCGCGTCGACGCGCGGGTCGGTGACCTCCTGGCCGGCGACCTCGATGACGCCGTCGTCGACCTCCTCGAGCAGGTTGATGCAGCGCAGCAGGGTCGACTTCCCGGAGCCGGAGGCGCCGATCAGCACGACCACCCGGTGCTCCGCGACGGCGAGCGAGAGGTCGTCGAGGACGACGTGGTCGCCGAACGCCTTGCGCACGCGGTCGACGCGCAGCAGCGGCGCGCCCGCAGCCCGGGCCTCGGGGTCGATCCCGGTCACCGCATCGCCGGCGTTCACCGCATCGCCCCCGCCCCGGCGAGCCCCGCCTGCGACCCGAGCCAGCCGCTGCGCCAGGCGAGCGCGTCGGTGAACCGCGTCAGGGGGATGGTGAGCAGCACGAACAGCACCCCCGCGACGACGTAGGGCGTGAAGTTGGCGTAGGTGGCGGTCTGGATCTGCGCGGCGCGCACGGCGTCGACGGCCCCGAGGATCGAGATGAGACCGGAGTCCTTGGACAGCGCCACCAGGTCGTTCAGCAGCGGCGGGACCACCCGGCGCCACGCCTGCGGCAGCACGACGTGCCGGAGGGTCTGCCCGCGGGTCAGGCCGAGGGACCGCGCGGAGGCGATCTGCGACGGGTGCACCGACTCGATCCCGGCCCGGAACACCTCGGCGACGTACGCCGAGTACGTCAGCACGAGCGCGAGGCCACCCAGCACCACGGCGGACGTCGGGATGCCCTGGAGGCGCAGCCCGGGCAGCCCGAACCCGACGAGCAGCAGCACGAGGATGAGCGGCAGGCCGCGGAACACGTCGACGTACCCGGTGGCGAGCGCCCGCAGCGGGAAGAACGCCGGCCCGCGCAGCGTCCGCGCGAGGGCCAGCAGCATGGCGACCACGACGATGAGCACCGCGCACACCGCCATGACACGCACGTTGAGCCACAGCCCCTCGGCGATCTTCGGCAGCGACGCCCACGCGACGTCGGGGTCGAGGAACGACTTCCGCACCCGCGGCCACCCCGGCGACGACACGAGCCCGAGCACCGCGAGCCCCGCCACGACGACCGTGCTCACGAGGGCCACGAGCGTCGAGCGGCGGGCCTGCGTGCGCCGGTAGGCGTCCCTCCCGCGCTGCCGCTCGGACGGCACCCACACGGGGAGGGCGCCGTCCGGCGTCGTCGTCGGGGTCACTTCAGGACGGGAGCGCCGGCCGCGTCGGTCAGCCACTCGGCCTCGAGGTCGGCGAGCGTGCCGTCCTCGCGCAGCGCGTCGACGGCCTCCGTGACGGGGCCGGTGAGCGCCGAGCCCTTGTCGAGCACGAGGCCGAACTGGTCCGGGTCGTCGCCCGCGGGCAGCTGCCCGACCAGGACCCCGCCGTCGAGCTCCGCCGCCGTGATGTACAGCGCGGTGGGCAGGTCCACGACGATCGCGTCGACCAGGCCGGACTGCAGCGCCTGCTTGACCTGGTCGTTGTCGTTGAACACCTGGACGTCGGTGGCCGGGTCGATCGACTCCTGCGCCACCGTGAGGCTGGTGGTGCCGACCATCGCGCCGATCTTCGCGTCCTGGAGGTCCGCCAGGGACGTCGCGTCGGCGACGGGGCTGCCCTCGACCGTCACGACCGCCTGCGCGGTGTCGTAGTACGAGGACGAGAAGTCGAGGTTCTCGGCGCGCTCCGGGCTGATCGACACCTGGTTGATCGCGAAGTCGAAGGACTTGGCGCCCGGGGCGATGATCTGGTCGAACGTCACCGGGACCCACGTGACGTGGTCGGCGTCGAAGCCGAGCTCCTCGGCCACGGCGTACGCCACAGCGGACTCGAAGCCCTCGCCGTTGGACGGGTCGTTGTCGACGACCCACGGCTCGTAGCCGGGGTCGGACGTGCCGATGGTGAGGACCCCGTCGGTCAGGGTCTCCAGCGAGCCGTCGGCGGCGGGCGAGCCGGACGCGGCGGGCTCGTCGTCGGCGGGGGCGCACGCGGCGAGCGCCAGGGCGCTCGCAGCGGCCAGGGCGATCAGGCGGACGGTGCGCACGGTGTTCTCCAAGGGGTCCGGGGCGGGGG
>JACXUT010000111.1 GCA_014763765.1 Micrococcales bacterium | reverse complement strand
CCGCGAGGTGAGCGCGGTGACCGAGCAGCCGAGCACCTCGGCGGCCTCGGTCGGCGTCAGCCCCGCCCAGACGGTCAGGGCCATCGCCTCGCCCTCCCGCCCGCCGAGGGCGAGGCGATGGCCCTGACCGTCTGGGCGGGGCTGACGCCGACCGAGGCCGCCGAGGTGCTCGGCTGCTCGGTCACCGCGCTCACCTCGCGGCTGTCCCGGGCGCGCGCCCGGCTGGGCGCGGTGCTCGCGGCCGACGACCCCGACGGCGCCGACCTCGGCACCCCCGACCGCACGACGACCGACCGCACCACCACCGACCGCACCACCACCGACCGCACGACCCGCACCGCCGGCACCGTGTCACCGGGCCGCGCCGACCAGGAGAGGAGAGGCCGATGAGCACCGACGACGACCGGAAGGCCGCCCTCGCCGAGGTGGCCGCCCTGCGCGCCGCCCTGCACGCGCAGGGCCTGGGCGCCGTGGTCGACGGCACGGACCCCTCCGACCGCCGGGACCCCGCCGACGACGACGCGGCGATCGCCCGGATCCTCGCCGCGGGCGCTGGCGCTGGAGCGGGCACCGAGGACGAGGCCGCCGCCCCGGCCCCCGGGTCGACGGGCACGGGTGCCGACGGCGAGCCCGCCCCCGTGGTGCCGCTGCGCCGCCGGCGGGTGCGGCCGTGGTGGCTCGCCGCCACGGGTGCGGCGGCGGCCGTCGCGGTCGCGGCGGGCATCGGCTTGTCGGACCTGCGCGACCCCGCCCCGGCGGTCGCCACCGGCTCGCCGCCGATGCTGGCGTACCCGCTGGACCCCGACGACCTGGCGCACGGCGCGGGCGGGTCCGCGCGGGACACCCTGCTGGAGCTCGCGGCGGTCGCCGACGCCCAGGTGGACCCCGCGCCGCGCGGGCAGGTGCAGCGCACGCTGTCGCAGTCGTGGCTGCTGAGCACGAACGCGCAGTGGGACGGCACGTCGGACTCCACGGTCGACCCGACGGTGGTCGAGTCGTGGCTGGGGCCGGACGGGTCGCTCGTCTCGGCGGAGTGGCGCGGGACGCACCTCGACGCGGGCGGGCGGCTCGGGGCGGTCGACACCAGCCCCTCCGAGGCGGCTGTGGACCGGTTGCGCGCCGGCTCCGTCGACCCCGACCTGGTCGCGGGGCTCTCGCTCGACCCGGACACGCTCCGCGCGCAGCTGCGTGCGCCGCTCGCCGCCACCGGCTGCGGGACCGACGCGCCGGCGGACGCCGGGGCGTGGTGCCTCTACCGCGCCGTCACCGACCTCTCCGCGCGGTACGTGCTGCCGTCCGACGTCGAGGCGGCGATGTGGGAGGCGCTCGCGGACGAGCCGGGGGTGACCCTGGCCGGCGAGGTCGTGGACCGCACGGGCCGTCGCGCCGTGGCGGTGTCGGTGCCGGGCGCGCCGACCGACCTGGACCCGACCGTGCGCGTGCTGCTCGTGGATCGCGCGACGGGGCGGCTCTCGGGGCTCGAGGAGGTCGTGCTGTCCTCGCAGCTGCTCGGGTTCACCGAGCCCACCGTCACGCAGTTCCGCTACGTCGTGACGTCGGACTTCGTCGGGGAGGTCGGCGGCCCGGCGGCGCGGCGCTGAGTCGGCGCTGAGTCAGGGCCGCAGCTCCACCAGCACGGCGGGCACCTCGTCGGCGAGCTCGCGGGCCAGGTAGCCCAGCGGGCCCACCCGCGCGGCGAGGCGGTCCCCGGCGGCGCCGTGCACCGCCGTGCCCCAGCACGCGGCCTGCTCGGGCGGGCAGCCCCCGGCCAGGAGGCCCGCGACGGCGCCCGCCAGCACGTCGCCGCTGCCCGAGGTGCCCAGCCCGGCGTAGCCGGTGGCCGAGGCCCACACCCGCCCGTCGGGGTGGGCCACCCGTCCGGCGCAGGTGACGACGGCGCCCCAGCGCGCCGCCACCCGCGCGGCGGCCTCCTCCGGGGCGGGGTCGTCGCCGTCGAGCAGGCGCGCGGCCTCGGCGAGGTTCGGTGTGAGCACCACGCGGCCGGGCGGCAGCCGCACGTCGTCCGCCATCCCGGGCAGCACGCCGAGCGCGAAGGCGTCGAGCAGGACGGCGGGGGCGTCGTCGGCGTCCCCGAGCGCGGCGAGCACACCGCGGACCAGCCGGGCGCTGCCCTCGGGCTCGTCCAGCCCCGGGCCGACGACGACGGCGTCCGCCCGGCCGAGCTCGTCGGCGAGGTGCGGCGGCAGCTCGCCGGTCGGGGAGCCGTCGGCGTCCTCGGGCAGCGCGAGCACGCCGGACTCCGGCGTCGCCACCGCGAGGGCCGTCGCGACGGACCCCGCGACGGCGAGCGTCAGCCGGCCCGCCCCGATCCGGAGCGCCGTGAGCCCCGCCAGCGCCGCCGCGCCGGGGGTGCGGCGCGCACCGCCCACGACGAGGACGCCGCCGCGGTCGTCCTTCGCGCCGTCGCGGGCGGGCAGCGGCCAGCCGCGCAGCAGGTTCGGGGTGAGGGCGGGCGCGTCAGTCATCGCCCTGCCCCGGGTGCTCGGTCACGGGCTCGCCCTGCGCGGCCAGGTGCGTCACGTCGTCGAACGTCTCGACGCGCCACCGGCCGTCCGCGCGGGTCAGCTCCGTCAGCGAGGCGTTGCGCACGCTGTGCTCGGCGACCTCGGCCATGAGCTCCTCCTCGGTCAGGCCCTCCGCCACGTAGCGCAGCAGCCAGATCACGGCGTCGTGGCAGACGACGAGCACGGTGCGGTCGGTGCCGGACTCGGCGCGCACCAGGTCCGCCAGCAGCGACCGGAGCCGGAGCGCGACGTCCGCCCACGACTCGCCGCCCGGGGGTCGGTAGTACAGCTTGCCGAGGCGGTCGCGGCGGGCCGCCTCGTCGGGGAACCGGACCTCCACCCCGTGGCTGGTGAGCCCGTCGAGGATGCCGAGCTCCCGGTCGCGGAGCCGCTCGTCGACCACCGGGCGCAGGGCGAGCCCCGCCCCGGCGACCGCCAGCTCCGCGGTGCGCCGCGCCCGCACGTAGGGCGAGCACCACAGCGCCTGCGGAGCGCGGCGCGGGGGCAGCGTCGCGAGGTGCTCGCCGAGCGCGCGCGCCTGCTCCTCGCCGGTCGCGGACAGCGGGGTGTCGGCGTCGCGGGTGGTCACGCCGACGGTCTCGTCGCCGGCGCGCTCGGCGCGCGTCGCGGCGACGTTCCCCTCGCTCTCCCCGTGCCGGACGAGCAGCAGCCTGGCGGTCATGCCCCCACGGTGTCAGGCCCGCAGCGGGGGCGCATCCGCAGGTCGGACGGCGCTCCCGGTGGGCCGGAGGTCCCGTGACGTGGGACACACCCCGGGGCTACGTTGCTCGTGACAGCGTTCACAAAGTCCGCGCTCCTGCGCGACGCGCAGTGTCGAAGGAGATCTGCCGTGCCCGAGATGATGAAGGCCGCCGTCGTCCGCGAACTCGGAGCCCCCCTCGTCGTGGAGGAGCGCCCCATCCCGGTCCCCGGACCGCACGAGGCCCTGGTCCAGGTCGACTACTCCGGTGTGTGCCACACCGACCTGCACGCGGCGCACGGCGACTGGCCGGTGAAGCCGACGCCGCCGTTCGTGCCGGGCCACGAGGGCGTCGGCCGCGTGGTCGCCGTCGGCTCGGAGGTGCACGACGTGCAGGTCGGCGACCGACTGGGCAACGCCTGGCTCGCCACCGCGTGCGGCACCTGCCGGGACTGCCTGCGCGGCTGGGAGACGCTGTGCACCCGGCAGCAGAACTCCGGCTACTCCGTGGACGGGTCGTTCGCCGAGTACATGCTGGTCGACTCCCGCTACGCCCCGCGCATCCCGGAGGGCGCGGACGCGGCCGGCCTCACGGCCGTGCTGTGCGCCGGCGTCACGGTCTACAAGGGCCTCAAGGTGGCCGACGCCCACCCGGGCGACTGGGTGGTCGTGTCGGGCATCGGCGGGCTGGGTCACATGGCGATCCAGTACGCCGCGGCCATGGGCTACCGGGTCGTGGCCGTGACGGGCTCCGAGAGCAAGCGCGCCTCGGCGCTCGAGTACGGCGCCGAGCTGGTCGTGAACTACCGCGACGGCGACCCGGGCGAAGCCGTGCACGACCTGGTCGGCGGGGCGCACGCGGCGCTCGTCACCGCGGTGAGCGAGTCGACGTTCCCGCAGGCGCTGTCGATGCTGCGCCGGGGCGGGACGGTGTCGCTGGTCGGCCTGCCGCCGGGGACGTTCCCGCTGTCGATCTTCGACACCGTCCTGCGCGGGCTCACGGTGCGCGGCTCGATCGTCGGCACCCGGCTGGACATGATCGAGGCGATCGACTTCTTCGCCCGCGGCGTCGTGCACACCAAGTACGAGCTGCGGCCGCTGGACGCCGTCAACGACGTCTTCTCGCGGATGGAGACCGGGACGATCGACGGTCGTGTCGTCCTCGACATGGGCCTCTGACGACATGTGACGCACGTCACACGCCTCGCGTGTGACAGATCGAGTCCCCCTGCGGATCTCACGGGTGTACGGCCGGACGGTGTGGAGGGCACCGGCCGGACGTGAGGTGGCCCGTCCGAGCCCGCAGGGGGCGGCTCGGCCGGGCCACCTGTCTGTCCGGCGCCGCCCGTCCGTCAGGGGCGACGGCGAGGGCGGTCAGGCGACCGGGGTGTCCCGGCGGCGCGGGAGCGTCGGCCGCGCGGGGCGGCGACCCGTCGTGCGGGCCCGGGGGGCTGCGTCCGCGGTCTCGTCCGGCTGGCCCGGGGTCGCGCCCGCCGGGTTCGCGTCCGCCGTGCCCGCCGCATCCGCCGAGCCCGCCGGGGCGGCCGCGCCGGGCTCCGTCGGGTCGTCCGTCTCCAGGTCCGGGTCCGCGTGCGCCGCGCCCGCGTCCGTGGCGGCCGGGCCGTCCTGCGCGAGGCTCGGCATCATGCGCTCCAGCTCGGGCTCCCAGGCGGCGTAGCGCTGCGGGAAGCAGCGGTGCAGCAGGTCGAGCATCGCGGACGCCGCGGTGGACGCCCCGGGGGAGGCTCCGAGCAGCCCCGCGATGGAGCCGTCGGCCGCGGTGACCAGCTCGGTCCCGAACTCCAGGACGCCGCCGCCGCGGCCCCGCTTGATGACCTGCACGCGCTGGCCGGCCGTGATGAGCTCCCAGCTCGAGTCGCGCGCCGTCGGCATGAAGGCCCGCAGGGTGCGCATCCGGGCGCCGCGCGTGGCGAGGACCTCCGTGACGAGGTACTTCAGCAGGTCGAGGTTGTGCAGCGCGACCGCGACCAGCGGCACGAGGTTCCCCGGTCGGACGGTGCGCAGCAGGTCGGTCCACGACCCCTGCTTGAGGAACTTCATGCTCCAGCCCGCGTACGGCCCGAACAGCAGGGCGGGGGAGCCGCCGACCACCCGCGTGTCGAGGTGCGGCACCGACATCGGCGGCGAGCCGACGGCGGCCTTGCCGTAGACCTTCGCGCGGTGCTGCCCGACGAGCGCGGGGTCGGTGGTGCGCAGGAACTGCCCGCTGATCGGGAAGCCGCCGTAGCCCCGGATCTCGTCGATCCCGGACGACTGCAGCAGCCGCAGCGCCCCGCCGCCGGCGCCGATGAACACGAACCGGGCGTCCAGCGTGGTGCGCCGCGGGCTGGCGTTCCACGAGCGGTCCACCAGGTGCAGGCGCCAGCCGCCGTCACGCCGCCGGCGGATCCGGCGGACCTCGTGCTGCAGGCGGACGTGCGCGCCCCGGGCGACGACGGCGTCCACGAGGTGCCGCGCCAGCGCGCCGTAGTCCACGTCGAGGCCGTCGGACGCCCGCGTGGCCGCGACGGGCTCCCCGGGGTGGCGGCCCTCCATGACGAGCGGCGCCCACTGCGCGATCGTCTCCGGGTCCTCGGTGTACTCAAGGTGGGCGAAGCGCGGGTGGGCGGCGAGGGCGGCGTGCCGCCGGCGCAGGTAGTCGACGTCGTCCTCGCCGCGCACGAACGTCAGGTGCGGGACCGGCGAGCGGTACCCGTCGTCGGGCAGCATCCCCGCCTCGCGCAGGTGGTCCCAGAGCTCGGTGGAGAGCTGGAACTGCTCGTTGATCGTGACGGCCTTGGCGATGTCGATGCTGCCGTCGGGCCGCTCGGGCGTGTAGTTCAGCTCGCAGAGCGCGGCGTGACCCGTGCCCGCGTTGTTCCAGGCGTCGGTGCTCTCCAGCGCGATCCCGTCGAGGCGCTCGACGACCTCGATGCGCCACGAGGGCTCGAGCTCCGAGAGCAGCGCGGCGAGGGTGGCGGACATGATGCCGCCACCGACCAGGACGACGTCGACCGGCTCAGCACTCGAGGACACCGCTCGATGCTATCCGCCGCGCGGCGGGCCGCGCGCACCATCCCCGGCCCGCGGACACCAGGGACGCAGGTCCCGGGTGGCGGTGGCCGGCCCCACGACGTGCGGGCGGGGGTCCCCGGTGCGACCGTGGGCAGATGAGCACCGACGACACCACCGGCACCGGCTACGACCCCGCCGAGGACCCGGACTCCGACCCGGCCATGCTCAACCCGCGCGAGGGCGCGCAGGCCGCCGGTGACGCCGGCGCCGACGTCGACACGGACGCCGAGCCGGCCAACCTGAACCCCCGCGGCGACGCGGTCGACGGCGACGCGGACACCCCGTGAGCCCCGCGCGCCGGCTCGACCGTTCGCTGCTGCAGACCTACCTCGGGGACCACCTCGCGGGGGCCACCGGCGGAAGCGCGCGGTTCGTCCGCATGGCCGACGCCTACGCGCGGACGCCGCTCGGGCCGGAGCTCGCGCGCATCGCCCGCGAGGTCGTCGACGAGCGCGAGTGGCTGCGCGAGACGGCGTACCGCCTGGACGCGCGTCCCAGCGCGCTCAAGCGCCTCGGCGTGGCGGTGGCGGAGCGGGCCGGCCGCCTGAAGCCGAACGGCCGGCTCACGACGCCGTCGCCGCTGTCGGCCGTGATCGAGCTCGACCTGATGCGGGCCGCCGTCGTCGGCAAGCGGGGCCTCTGGGAGACGCTCGACGCGTGGGCCGACGAGCTGGGGCTGGCACGCGAGCAGCTCGCGCGGCTGCTCGCGCAGGCCGACGAGCAAGCGCAGACGCTCACGCGGCTCGGGGCGGTCGCGCGGGAGCAGGCGTTCACCCGCGAGGCCGAGCCGGGCGGCGGCCGGGACGGCGGCGACCGGTGAGGGTCGTCGTGGTCGGCGCCAGCGGCAACGTCGGCACGGCGCTGCTGCGGCGCCTGCGCGACGACGAGACGGTGACGTCCGTCGCCGGCGTGGTGCGACGCGTCCCGCAGGGTCCCCCGCCGGCCCCGTACGACACGGTGGAGTGGTCGGCGGCGGACGTCGGCGCCCGCGGGCCGGACGCGCCCGTCGTGCGCCGGCTGGCCGCCCTGTTCGCGGGCGCGGACGCCGTCGTTGACCTGGCCTGGCTCATCCAGCCCAGCCACGACCGCGACGCCCTGCGCCGCGTCAACGTCGACGGCATGCGCCGGGTGGTCGCCGCGGTCGTCGAGGCGCGGGTGCCGCACCTCGTCGTCGCGTCGTCCGTCGGGGCGTACTCGCCGTCGTACGGCGACGAACCGCGCGACGAGAGCTGGGACACGGGAGGGGTGCGGTCGTCCGACTACAGCGTGGACAAGGTCGCCGTCGAGCGGCTCCTCGACGAGGCCGAGCTGCGCCACCCCGCGCTGACGATCGCGCGCCTGCGTCCGGCGCTGGTGTTCCAGCACGCCGCCGGGCACGAGATCCAGCGGTACTTCCTGGGCCCGTTCGTGCCGGGGTGGCTGCTGGGCAACCGGCTGCCGGTGCTGCCGTGGCCCGCCGGGTTCCGGCTGCAGGCCGTGCACGCCGACGACCTGGCGGACGCGTTCCGCGAGGCGGTCGTGCGGCAGGCGGCGGGGCCGTTCAACGTCGCGGGCCCCGGCGTGATCCGGGCCGCCGACGTCGCGGACGTCGTGAGCCGCGGCCGCTGGCGGGAGGTCCCGCACGCACCGGTGCGCGCGGCGATGTCGGCCGGCTGGCACGCGCGCGTGGTCCCGGTGGGCCCCGGGTGGTTCGACATGGGCGCGTCGGCGCCGGTGATGGACACCTCGCGCGCCGAGCGGGAGCTCGGCTTCCGGCCCCGGTACCCGGGCGTGCAGGCGATGCGGCAGCTCGTCGCGGGCATCGTGCGCGGCGCCGGGACGGCGAGCCCCCCGATGCGGCCGCGCTGATCGGCGATGCTGGTCGCATGTCCGACGCGCGCCTCGTCCTCGGTGACCCCGCCGCCCCGGTGACCATCACCGAGTACGGCGACCTCGAGTGCCCGTACTGCCGGCAGGCCGAACCGGTCCTGCGCCGCCTCGTGGAGGAGTCCGACGGCGGTGTGCGCCTGGTGTGGCGGCACTTCCCGCTGTTCCAGGTGCACCCGCACGCGCTGGTCGCGGCGCTCGCCGCCGAGGCCGCCGCGGAGCACGGCCTGTTCTGGGAGATGCAGCGGGCGCTGTTCGCGCAGCAGGACCGGCTCGCGGAGCCGGACCTGCGCGCCGTGGGGGCCCGCCTCGGACTGGACCCCGCCGCCGTCGCCGGGCCGGGCGCGCAGCGGTTCGCGGACCTGGTGGAGGCCGACTACGTGACCGGGCTCGGGCTCGGCGTGCGGGGCACCCCGACGCTGTTCGTGCAGGACGAGCAGTACCGCGGGCGGCTGGACCTCGACGCGCTGCGCGCGGCCGTCGCCGCCGCGGCGCCCGGACGGGGCTGAGCGACCCGCGGGGCGGTCAGGCCGTGCCCGGCCCCCACGGCCGCGGCGGCAGCGCCGGCGGCGGGTCGTCGTCGGGGGAGCACAGCGGCAGCCGGTCCCCGAGGATCCGCAGCAGCACCGTCCCGAGCACGGCCGCCACGAGCGAGCCCGCGAGGATGCCGATCTTCGCCTGCTCCCGGAGCTCGCCCTCGAACGCGAGCTCCGCGATGAACAGCGAGATGGTGAAGCCGATGCCCGCGAGCACGGCGCCCCCCACCAGGTGGCCCCAGCGCACCCGCCCCGGCAGCCGTCCCAGGCCGGTCCGGATCGCGAGCGTCGCGGCCCCCGTGATGCCGAGCGTGTTGCCGGCGACGAGCGCGACCGCGACGCCGATCGTGACCGGCGACGTGGCGGCGGCCCGCAGCGCCTCGGAGTCCAGGCGCACGCCGGCGTTCGCGAGCCCGAACACCGGCACGACCACGAACGCCGACCACGGGTGGAGCACGCGCTGCAGCCGCTCGCTCGCCGGCACCGCCGCCCGCGCGGCGAGCTCCGTGAGGTGCTCGCGGTCCGCGGTGGTGTCCGCCACCAGCCCGTCGGCCCACTGCGGCACCTGCTCGACGTGGGCGCGCGGCATCGCCCGCGACGGCAGCAGCAGCCCGACCAGCACCCCGGCGAGCGTCGCGTGCACCCCGGACGCGTTGACCGCGAGCCACAGGGCGACGCCGACCACCGCGTACGGCGCGAGGCGCCACACCCGCAGCCACCGCAGCGCGAGCAGCGCCACCACCAGGGCGCCCGCGACGCCCAGCGCCGCCATGTCGACCCCGTCGTTGTAGAACACCGCCATCACGGTGATCGCGCCGATGTCGTCGACGATGGCCAGCGTCAGCAGGAACAGCCGCAGCCGGTCCGGGCACGCGGGCCCGAACAGCGCGAGGATGCCGACCAGGAACGCGGTGTCCGTCGACATCACGACGCCCCAGCCGTGGGCGGCCTCCGTCCCGGCGTTGAACAGCAGGTAGATCAGCGCGGGGACCGCCAGGCCGCCGAGCGCCCCGAGCGCCGGGACCGCCACCGTGCGCCGGTCGCGCAGCTCGCCGCTGGTGACCTCGCGGTTGATCTCCAGGCCCACGACGCAGAAGAACACCGCCATCGCCGCGTCGTTCACCCAGTGGTGCAGGTCGAGGTCGAGGCCGACCCCGCCGACGTGGAACCCGGCCGAGGTCGACCACAGCGCGTCGTACGCCCCCGCCAGCGGGGAGTTCGCCCACACGAGCGCCACGACGGTCGCCCCGAGCAGGAACACCGCGCTGCCCGCCTCGGTGGCCAGGAAGTCCCGCACGGAGGGGCTGACCGACGGCAGCCGCAGGCGCAGCGGGGGTCCCGGGACGGAGCGGGCGGGGTCGATGGCGTCGGTGGCCACGGGCGGCTCCCAGCGGTCGGTGGTCGGGCGGGGGTGCGGGCCGTCCGCGGGCCCGGCGCTCTCGTCCCGAACGTCGCGGGTGGCGCCAGTATGCCGAGGGACGTGCCGGTGCGCGACGATGAGGGCATGACGACCACCCCGCGCACTGCTGTCGTGACCGGAGCCGGACGGGGGATCGGCCGCGGCCTCGCCCTCGGGCTGGTGCGGGCCGGCTGGGACGTGGCGCTGCTCGGCCGCAGCCCCGGGCCGCTGGCGGCCGTCGCGGCCGAGGCGGCTGCCGCCCGGCCCGGCGCCCACGTCGTGACGGAGGTCGCCGACGTCGTGGACCGCGCGGCGGTGGAGGCGGCCGTCGCCCGCGTCGAGGCGGCGTTCGCGGCGCAGGGCGGGGTGGGGCTGCTCGTCAACAACGCCGGCGTGATCGAGCACCAGGAGGTCGACCTGGTCCGCGACGACCCGGACGACGTGTGGCGCGTGATCGAGACCAACGTGCGCGGCCCGCTGCTGCTCAGCCACGCCGTGCTGCCGGGGATGCTCGCGCGCGGCGCCGGGTACGTCGTCAACATCAACTCCGGCTCCGGGCACCGCCCCTCGCCCGTCTACACCGGCTACGGCATCAGCAAGGGCGCGCTCGCCCGGCTCACCACGATGATCGACCGGCAGTACGCGGACCGCGGCGTGCGGGTGCTGGACGTCGCTCCCGGCGTCGTCGTCACCGACATGACCCGGGGGATGCCGCTGCACGACGACCGCACGCAGTGGACGCCGGTGGAGGACACCGTCGCGCTCGTGGACGCGTTCGGGTCCGGGCGGCTCGACGCGCTGTCCGGGCGGTTCGTGCGCGCGGGGACGGACACGGAGGAGTCGCTCCGGGAGGTCGCCGCCCGGGTGGTGGAGGCCGACGCGCGGACGCTGCGGCTCGTGCCCTACGGCCCGGACGACCCGGTGGCGTAGGGCAGCCAGCGTCCCGGTCGCCGCGGGGCGGAACCCGGGGTCAGAGCGCGGCGGAGGTGAGCGTCGGCGGCACGTGCGCCCCGTGCCCCGCCGCCCGCAGCGCGTCCCGCAGCCGCTCGGCGGCCGCGTCGAGCTCGTCGCCCGGCACGTCGTGCCGCGCGGCCGAGAAGCTCAGCTCGGCCTCGCCCCAGGCCGGCAGCACGTGCAGGTGCAGGTGCGGCACCTCGAACCCGGCGACCAGCAGCGCCGCACGCGGGGCGTCCCACGCGGCCTGCTGCGCCCGCCCGACGGTCTTCGCGACGC
The DNA here is from genome assembly GCA_014763765.1 of Micrococcales bacterium. Taxonomy (GTDB): domain Bacteria; phylum Actinomycetota; class Actinomycetes; order Actinomycetales; family Cellulomonadaceae; genus Cellulomonas. Next base: position 1,492 of record JACXUT010000111.1, on the reverse strand, counting down.
GCACCAGGTGGGCCAGCAGGTCGTCGTCGGCGTCGGTGAGCTGGGCGACCTCCTCGCGGGGGACCACCAGCACGTGCCCGTCGGAGATGGGGGCGATCGTCGCGAACGCCACCGCGCGGTCGTCGGCCCACACGAACCGGCCCGGGAGCTCGCCGTCGATGATGCGGGTGAACAGCGTCGTCATGCCGCCCACGGTACCGACGGGCGGGCCGCCGCGGGGTCAGCCCGCGAGCCGGTCGCGCAGCGCCAGCACCGTGCGCCAGTTGCGCGCGGTCCCCGAGCGGCCTGCGAGCCGGTCGAGCACCGCCGCGGTGACCTTCGAGCGCCCGATCCCGTCGGGGTAGTGCACGTAGCCCTCGGTCCCGCTCCAGGTCGCGCGCTCGCGGCCGTACCGCGCGAGGTCCGCGGGCCCGTCCGCGGGGGCCGGTCCGTCGAGGAACACGACCACCAGGTGCGACGGGTCGGTCGCGGCGGCCTCCGCGAACGGGTTGCCCGCGACGACCGCGTCGACCTGCTCCCGGGTGCGCACGGTCAGCGCGAGCGGCCGCCCCAGCCGGTCGGCGAGGTCCGCCGCGAGCCGCTCCGCCAGCGCGCCCGTCGTCGCGGGGGAGCCGGGCGCGGGCACGAGGAGGAGGTTGCCGGTCGCCAGGTGCGTGGCGACGTCGGTGTGGCCCAGGGCCGTCGCCGCGTCGCGGAGGTCCGCCATGGGCAGCGCCGACGCCCCGCCGACGTTGACGGCGCGCAGCAGCACCAGGACGCGCTCGCCGTCGGGGACGGGACGGTCGGGCGCGGCGGTCCGGGTCGGGGCCACGGGGTCCTCCTCGGGCGGGGCCGGCGGGTCGCCCCGCGGGGTCCGGGCAGCGACGGCTCAGAGGTAGCGCAGCGGGTCGAACTCGTCGAGCGGGATGATCCGCAGACGCGGCAGCGTCACGTTGAACGCCTTGACGTCCGACTCCAGGTCGAACGCCTCGAGCCCGCGGTCGGCCAGGTGCGCCAGGGACGTGCTCGTGAACTCCCGGAACGCCAGCAGCCCGACGCGCCGGTCGGTGCCGAGCAGCGCCTCGACCTCCGGGGCGAAGTCGCCGTCGTGCGACGCCAGCATCACGTCGCCGTCACGGCCGGCGAGCGCCTCGAGCGTCCGCTTGATGCCGATGTCGACGACCTTGCCCTCGCCGGCCAGCGGGATGGGCTGGTAGCCGATGGCCAGCAGCGCCTGCACGAACGACATGGGCAGCGTGCCGCTGGTGGCGTTGAGGAAGAACAGCCCCTTGGTCGGGCGTCCCCAGGTGCGCTCCGCGAAGTCCAGCACGCGCTCCCACCGCGGGCGCTGCTCCGGCGTCGGGCGCCCGTTGAGGATCGACGACCCGAGCGTCGCGTCGATGTTCTCGCCGTCGACCAGCACGTACGTCGAGCGCACCCCGTCGTTCTGCATCCCGTCAGCGTAGCCGCGCCCCTCCGCCCCCCGCCCGCCCGAGGCCGCGCGGTTGGGCAG
>JACXUT010000349.1 GCA_014763765.1 Micrococcales bacterium | reverse complement strand
GCGCGCGCCGCGACCTCGGCGATCGAGAGCCCGGTCCAGCCCTTCTCGGCGAACACGTCGAGCACGGCAGCGAGCGCGCGCTGCTCGAGGTCGGGCGACCGGGGGCGCCCCGGCGGGCGCTGGTCGTCCTGGTCGGTCACCCCAGGAGGGTAGTCCTCCCGTGACGCCGGATGGCGCGGGGTCCACGTGCTCGACGGGGGCCGGACCGGACAACGGCGCCCCGGAGGACGCCGTTGCCGAACGAGCGACCGCGAGGGGTATCAGGCGTGCAGGGTGTCAGTCGAGGCGGGTCCAGCCCGTTCGACGCGTCCTATGCGTGGACGGATCGCGCGTGGGTTCCCTCGGGTCGTTCAGTTGTGGCGCCATCACACCTCACGGTGCGGGCCGGGGGAAGGCCCGGCGGCGAAGTCCCAGGTCGGAGCACCAGGGCGCCCGCATCGCGAGATCAGCGTCCGGGAGCCGGACGCCGGGCGCGTCGGACGACCCACTGCCCCGCCACCGCGGCGGCCAGGAGCACCCCGGCCAGGAGGACCCCGACGAGCTCCGCCCGCGGGCCGGCGGCCCCCGTGAGCTGGCGCAGCACCACCGGCCGGTGCCGGGCACCCACCGGCACGTGGCGCCGGAAGCGCAGCGCCGTCCAGCCCTCGGCGGCCGCCAGGCGCGCCAGCGCCCGGTCGGGGTTCACCACGGCGCCGTGGCCCACGGCGGCGAGCATCGGGGCGTCCGTCGCGGAGTCCGTGTAGGCGGACGACCGCCCGAGGTCGTACCCCCGGCGGGCCGCCAGGTCGCGCATCGCGTCCGCCTTCGCCGCCCCGTAGGCGTAGAAGGCGATCTCACCGGTGTACCGCCCGTCCCGCACGGCCATCCGGCTGGCGATCACCTCGTCGGCGCCCACGAGCGCGGCGACCGGGCGCACCAGCTCCTCGCTCGAGGCGGACACCACCACGACGTCGTGGCCCGCCGCGTGGTGCTGCTCGATCAGCTCCAGCGCCTCGGCGTAGAGCACCGGGTCGATCGCGTCGTGCACGGACGCGGCGACGATCGCCGACACCTGCGCCACGTCCCAGCCGGCCACCATCGCGGAGAGCTGCGCCCGGACCTTCTCCGTGCGACCCTCCGTGGCGCTGCCCAGCAGGAACGCGATCTGCGCGCCGGCGGACCGGAGCATCGCGCCGCGGCTGAGCAGCCCACCGGCCAGGAACGGCCGGGCGAACGCGGTGGCCGCGGACGTCGCGATGATCGTCTTGTCCAGGTCGAAGAACGCGGCGGGGCGCAGGCCCGGGGCGCTCCCGCGCTCCGTCGTCCGGGCCGCGGGCCCGTCGGGCAGGGGCGTGTCGTCCGGTGGGGCACCGCCCGGCGCGGGGGCGTCGGGCTCCGGTGCCGCGTGGTCCTCGCTCATCGGGTGGGGCCTCCTCGCCCGAGCCTAACCAGGCCCCGGGCCCTCCACAGGGCGGCGCGGGCCGCGTCGTCCCCAGCGCGCCGGCTCGACCCCGCCGGGCCGGGCCTCCCCGACGCCACCCTGGCCCCGAGGAGGTGGCAGGTGACGGTCGTGCAGGAGGTCGGGCCACGGGGAGCGCCGCCGGGCGGGCGCGCCCGGGTGCTGTCGCGCCGGCGGGGTGAGGCGGTGCCGGCCGGCCGGGCGGGGCCACCGCCGGGCGGCC
>JACXUT010000348.1 GCA_014763765.1 Micrococcales bacterium | reverse complement strand
CCCGCCGCCCGTGCCGAACAGCGACACGAGCTCGCTCTCCGCCGAGACGACGCCTGCGAGCCGCCGCACGCCCTCGCGGATGCGCTCGGGCGTGGGGAAGCAGAACGACAGCCGGACGTGGTCGGTGCCCTGCCCGTCGGCGTAGAACGCGGTGCCGGGCACGTACGCCACGCGGGCGGTGACGGCGCGCGGCAGCATCGCCTTCGCGTCGAGCCCGTCGGGGAGCCGCACCCAGGTGTAGAAGCCGCCGTCGGGGACCGTCCAGGTCGCGTCGGGCAGGTGCTCGGCCAGCGCGCCGATCATCGCGTCCCGGCGCTCGCGGTACAGCTCCCGGAACGCCTTGACCTGGCCCTTCCAGTCACAGGTGGCCAGGTAGCCGCTGATCGCGAGCTGCGAGGCGTTCGACGGGCACAGGATCGCCGACTCGGAGGCGAGGACGAGCTTCTCGCGGACGGCGTGGGGGGCGACCGCCCAGCCCACCCGGTAGCCCGGCGCGAACGTCTTGGAGAACGAGCCGAGGTAGATCACCCCGTCCTCGCTGCTGGCGCGCATGGCGGGCAGCGGCTCGCCCTCGAACCCGAGCAGGCCGTACGGGTTGTCCTCGATGACGAGCACCCCGTACCGGTCGGCGATCTCGAGGATCCGGGGGCGGCGCTCGGCGGAGAGCGTCACGCCCGCGGGGTTGTGGAAGTTCGGGATCGTGTAGAGGAACTTGACGCGCCGCCCCTGCCGGGAGAGCTCGGCGAGGGTCGTCTCCAGCGCCTCGGGGACGATGCCGTGCGCGTCGAGCGGGACGTGGACGACGTCGGCCTCGTAGGCGCGGAACACCCCCAGAGCGCCGACGTAGGAGGGCGCCTCCGCGACGACGACGTCGCCCGGGTCGATGAACAGCCGCGTCACCAGGTCGAGCGCCTGCTGCGAGCCGGTCGTGACGACGACGTCGTCCGGGTGCGCCTCGATGCCCTCGAGCCGCATGACCTCGAGGATCTGCTCGCGCAGCGTCTCGTCACCCTGGCCGGACCCGTACTGCAGGGCGGTCGTGCCGCGCGTGGCGACGACGCGCTGCGCGAGCTCGCCGATGACGTCCAGCGGGAGGACGTCCAGGCAGGGCATGCCACCGGCGAGCGACACCACCTCGGGACGGTTCGCGACGGCGAACAGCGCGCGGATCTCCGAGGCGCGCATGCCGTGCGTCCGCTCGGCGTAGGAGCCGAGCCAGCGGTCGAGCCGCGTGCCGGCGGCCGGGGTCGGGTGGGGGCCCGACGCCGTGCCGTCGGGCCGCTCAAGAGCGGTCATCGTCCGAGTGTGCCACGCCACTCGCGCCGCCCGGTGGCCCGTCCACAGCGGGCGCGCCGCGCACGCGCAGAACCTCCCCACCCGGAGGGGTCGGTCGTCACCCGGCGGCGACGTCCTCCAGCGCGGCGTCCAGCTCGGCGGCGTAGGCGCGCTTCTCGCGCGCGCCGACCAGCGTGCGGACCAGCTCACCCTGGTGGAACACGTACAGGGTCGGGATCGACACCACGCCGTAGCGGGCGGCGAGGTCCTGCTCCGCCTCGGTGTCGACCGAGACGAACCGCAGCCGGCCCTCGTAGGTCCGCGCGAGCTCCTCCAGCACCGGCGCCACCATGCGGCAGGGCACGCACCAGTCCGCCCAGAAGTCGACGACGACCGGCAGC
>JACXUT010000110.1 GCA_014763765.1 Micrococcales bacterium | reverse complement strand
CAGCCGGGCGGCATGGACCCGGAGGCCGCCGCGATGCTCGCCCTGCGAGCCGACATCCAGGAGCAGGCGTTGAGCGAGCTGAGCCAGCTGTCCGCGTACCGGCCGAAGATCGACGCGCGGCCGGCCGGGGAGTCGCTGACGCGCCGCGTGCCGACCTCGATCCCGGCAGCCCCCGAGCTGTCCGCGCCCGAGCCGGGCCGGGCGGCCGCGCGGGACGCCGACGGGCTGCGTGACCGCCTGTCGAGCTTCCAGTCCGGGACCCGCCGGGGCCGTCGTGCCCTCGCGGCTCCTGACGCGGACGGCGAGCCGTCGCCGTCCGCCGCCACCGACCAGCAGCCCGTCCCGCCGTCGCCGTCATGGTGACACCCGTTCCCGCAGCCGCACACCGCGGGCCTGCACCACGTCAGGAGGATGCGTGACCACCCTCAGCACCGAGGCCGCCAACTTCGGCTGGCTGCTGGACAACTTCGTCCGGACCGTGCCCGGCACCCAGCACACGCTCGTGGTGTCGGCGGACGGCCTGCTCATGGCGATGTCCGAGCAGCTCGACCGCACCAGCGGCGACCAGCTCGCCGCGATCGTCGCCGGCATGTCCAGCCTGACCCGCGGCGCCGCCCGCCAGCTCCGCGCCGGGGACGTCCGGCAGGCCATCGTCGAGATGGACAACCTGTTCCTGTTCCTCATGAGCGTCTCGAACGGCTCCGTGCTCGCCGTCGTGGCGGACGCCACGTGCGACGTCGGCCTGATCGGGTACGAGATGGCCATGCTCGTGTCGCGCACCGAGGCGACGCTCACGCCGCAGCTCATCTCCGAGATGCGCGGCAGCCTGCCCGTCGACGGCGCGACCCGCGCTCCGACCGTGTGAGCGCCGGATGAGCGAGAGCGAGTTCGAGACCCGGACGGTGCGCCCGTACGCCCTCACCGGCGGCCGGGTGCGCTCCGACCGGTCCGACTACCCCCTCGAGGCGCTGGTCGAGCTGCTCCCCGACGGGGTGGCCGGGCAGGGCCTGACGCCGGAGAAGCGCGCGATCCTCCAGCACGCCTCCCACGGCTACATCTCGGTCGCGGAGCTGTCCGCGCTGCTGCACCTGCCGATCGGCGTGATCCGCGTGGTGGTGTCCGACCTGGTCGACGCCGGCTACGTCCGTGTCCACGCCTCCGACCCGGTCGAGGTCCGCACCGGGCAGTCGCCCGCCCTGTCCCTCAGCGTCCTGGAGAGTGTTCTCAATGGCATTTCCGCCCTCTGACGCCGCCCCGGCGCTGTCGTCCACGGTGCCGACCGCCCGGCAGGCCGGTGCCGCCGGCACGCTCGGGGCCGCGCCCACCGTCGTGAAGATCGTCGTCGCCGGCGGGTTCGCGGTCGGCAAGACCACGTTCATCGGGTCCATCTCGGACATCGAGCCGCTCAACACCGAGGCCGCGATGACCGAGCACTCCGTCGGCGTGGACGACGCCGGAGGCGTGTCCGACCGCAAGACGTCGACGACCGTGGCCATGGACTTCGGCCGCATCGCCCTGCCCGGCTCGCTCTGGCTGTACCTGTTCGGCACGCCCGGGCAGGACCGGTTCCTGTTCATGTGGGACGACCTGGTGCGGGGTGCGATCGGCGCCGTCGTGCTGGTCGACACGGACCGGCTCGACCAGTGCTTCCCGGCGGTCGACTACTTCGAGTCCCGCGGCATCCCGTTCGTCGTGGGGGTCAACTGCTTCGACGGCATCGCCAAGCACCGGCTGGAGGACGTCCGCGAGGCGCTCGCCATCCCGGCGCACGTGCCGGTGCTCTACACGGACGCCCGCTCGCGGACGGCCACGAAGCAGACCCTCATCGCCCTGGTGCAGCTCGCGATGGAGCGGCTCCGGGGCGCGTGACGCCGCAGGTCGGGGGCCTCCGCGAGCCCGGCACCGCCCGATAGGGTGCCAGGCGTGCGGGTCTACGCCGACGGGTCGGCGCTCGTCCGCTACCTCCCGGGATCGGAGCACCACGAGGACTGGCTGAGGTGGGCGGACCGGCGCGGGCCCGATCTCCTCGTCACGTCGCTGTCCCTGAGCGAGCTGCGCGCCGCGGTCGCCGAGGCACCGGCGGACGTCCGCGCGCTCGCGCACGACGTCGCCGAGGGCCTCGACGTGGTCCGGTACCACGACCAGGCGCTCAGGCTGGCCTCGATGACCACGGGCGTCCTGACGCCGTTCGCGGCGCTGCACCTGGGGGTCGCGGCCACCCACCCGGACGTGACCGCGTTCGCGTCGTACGACCGCCGGCTGGTCGCGGTCGCGGCCATCCACGGGCTGGAGATCGTGTCGCCCGGGCTGCCGCCGCAGTGGTGGGTCTGACGACCGCGACCGGCTGCGGGTGCCGGCGGGCGGGCCGAGCGCCTACGGTCGGGGCATGACCACGCTCGACCTGACCGGGCGCACGGCGCTCGTGACCGGATCCACCCAGGGCATCGGCGCGGCGATCGCCGCGGGCCTGGCGCGCGCCGGTGCCCGGGTCGCCGTCAACGGCCGCTCCGGGGCGTCCGTCGCCGCCGCCGTCGACCGCCTCACCGCCGAGGGCGCCGGGCAGCTCGTCGCGGCGCCCGGCGACGTCACGACGCAGGAGGGGGTCGACGCGGTCCGCGCCGTCGTCCCGCACGTCGACGTCCTGGTCAACAACCTCGGCGTCTTCGAGGCCCGGCCGGCCCTGGAGATCGACGACGACGAGTGGCGCCGGTACTTCGAGGTCAACGTGCTGTCCGCCGTGCGGCTGATCCGCACCTACCTGCCGGGCATGACCGCCGCCGGCTGGGGCCGGGTGCTGAGCATCGCGTCCGACTCCGCCGTCGTGATCCCCGCGGAGATGATCCACTACGGCACGTCGAAGACGGCGCTGCTCGCCGTCACCCGCGGCTTCGCCAAGGAGGCCGCGGGCACCGGCGTCACCGTCAACTCCGTCATCGCCGGCCCGACGCGCACCGGCGGCGTCGAGGACTTCGTGTACTCCCTGGTGGACCGCGACCTGCCGTGGGACGAGGCCCAGCGGGAGTTCATGCGGCGGTACCGGCCGCAGTCGCTGATCCAGCGCCTCATCGAGCCGGAGGAGATCGCGAACCTCGTCGTGTACCTGGCGTCGCCGCTCGCGTCCGCGACCACCGGCGGGGCGCTGCGCGTGGACGGCGGCTACGTCGACGCGATCCTGCCGTGACCGCGTGACCCGCGTGACCGCCTGACCCCGGCGCCCGCGCCGCAGCGCTCGGACGCCCGGGCGGGCGTCGCCCCGCCCGCCTGACGTGGGCGTTTGTCTCCCGCCGCCCCGGACCCGTACTCTCGTCCCGAAGCGCTTCGAGGGTGAGGACAGCAGTGGCCACGATCAGCGACGTCGCCCGGGTCGCCGGGGTGTCGATCAGCACCGTCTCGGCGGCGCTGAGCGGCAAGCGGCACGTGGCCAGCGACACCCGCAGCCGCATCGAGGCCGTGGCCCGCACGATGGGCTACCACCCCAACGCCGGCGCCCGGATGCTCGCGGGGACGCGCGCCCAGATGCTCGCCCTGTCGGCCCCGCTGCACGCCGACACCTCGACCCCCGCGCACATGCGCTTCGTGCTCGCCGTCACGACGGCCGCCCGGGCGCACGGCTACGACACGCTGCTGCTGGTCGAGGACGAGGCGGCGGCCGGCATCGAGCGGGTCAGCGCGAGCGCGCTCGCCGACGGCATCGTCGTCATGGACGTCGACGCGCGCGACCGCCGGGCCGACCAGCTGCGGTCCGGCCGGTACCCCGCGGTGTTCCTCGGCGTCCCGGACGACCCGACGGGCCTGCGGTGCGTCGACCTGGACTTCGCGGCGGCCGCGCGCCTGTGCCTGGACCGGCTGGCCGGCCTGGGGCACCGCGCGGTGGGCCTGGTGGGTCAGCCGGAGGTCACGTACGAGCGCGGGACGAACTACGCGCGGGTCTTCCGTGACGCCTTCGTGGCGCACGCGGCGGCGACCGGGCTGCGGTGCGAGGTCGTGACGCCCGAGCCGGGACGCCTCGGCGCGGACGCCGCGCTGCCCCGGCTGCGCCGGCTCCTGCCGGACGTCAGCGCGGTCGTGCTCAACGCGAGCGAGCTGACGACGCACCGGTTCGTGCGGTCCTGCCTCGAGGCCGGGCTGCGCATCCCGGGCGACCTGTCGCTCGTCGTCGCGGGCGCGAGCTTCGACACCAGCGACGACGACGTCCCGCTGGACACCGTGCCGCTGCCGGCGGCGACCATGGGCGCGCGCGCCGTGCAGCTGCTGGTCGACCGCATCGAGGGGGCGAGCGAGCCGGTCGTCGAGCGGCTCGCCCCGACCTACGTCGAGCGCGGCTCGGTCGCGGCGCCGGACGCCGCCTAGCACCCATGAGCACCACGTCGGGGCGCCGTACGGCGTCGATGCGAAGCGCTTCGGGAACGACGCGCGCAGAGAGGGGAACGGTGACCGAGGACAACGAGCTGGTCTACGGCGGGGACTACAACCCCGACCAGTGGCCGCGGGAGACCTGGGACGAGGACATCCGCCTCATGCGCCAGGCGCACGTGAACCGGGTGACCCTCGGCGTCTTCTCCTGGTCGAGCCTCGAGCCGCGCGAGGGCGAGTACGAGGTCGAGTGGCTCGACACGATCATGGACAAGCTGGCGGACGCCGGCATCGGGGTCGTGCTCGCCACCCCCACCGCGTCACCGCCGCCGTGGTTCTCGCTCGCGCACCCCGAGGCGCTGCCCGTCCGCCCCGACGGCGTGCGCCTGGTGCACGGCAGCCGGGACACCTACAACCCCGCCGCGCCGGCGTACCGCGAGGCCGCCGTGCGGATCACGCGCATGCTCGCCGAGCGGTACGGGCAGCACCCGGCGCTGCGGATGTGGCACCTGCACAACGAGTACGGCACCGTCTCGCACGGGCCGGTGAGCGACGAGGCGTTCCGGGTCTGGCTGCGCGCGCGGTACGGCACGCTCGAGGCGCTGAACGCGGCGTGGTGGACGGCGTTCTGGTCGCAGGGCTACGGCGCCTGGGAGGAGATCCTCACCCCGCGCGCCACGCAGTACCTGCCGAACCCGGCGCACGTGCTCGACTTCAAGCGGTTCTCCGCCGACCTGCTGCGCGACTGCCTGCGCGACCAGGTGGAGGTGGTCCGCGCCGTCACGCCCGACGTGCCGGTCACCACCAACTTCATGCTCCCGTCGTGGCACCACTACGACGAGTGGGACCTCGCCGCCGAGATCGACACGGTGTCGATCGACCACTACCCGGCCGCGCGGGACGTGGAGGGCGAGGTGCACGCCGCGTTCGGCGCGGACCTGGCGCGCTCGTTCAACGGCGGCCGCCCGTGGACGCTCATGGAGCAGGCCACGAGCACGGTCTACGACTACGCGGCCGGCCGCATCTTCGCCAAGGAGCCCGGCCGCCTCGAGCGGAACACGATGCAGTACCTGGCCCGCGGGGCGACCGGCAGCCTGTTCTTCCAGTGGCGCAACGGGCGCGGCGGCGCCGAGATGTTCCACTCGCCGATGGTGCCGCACACCGGGCCCGACTCCCGGGTGTTCCGCGAGATCTGCGACCTCGGCGCCACGCTCGGCCGGCTCGGCGAGCTCGCGGCCCCGCCCGCGGACGGCGGGCCGGTCAACCGGAACCGCGTCGCGTTCGTGTGGGACTCGACGGCCTGGTGGTCCTCCGAGACGCGCGCCATGCCGACCGACGACCTGAGCTTCCTCGACGCCGTGCGGGCCGCCCACCGCGCGCTGTGGTGGGAGGGCATCGGCTGCGACGCCGTCCGCCTGGGCGACGACCTGAGCGCGTACGACGTCGTGCTGGTGCCGAGCAAGCTCGCCGTGAGCGACGACGAGGCGCAGGCGCTGCGCCGCTTCGTCGAGCAGGGCGGCACGGCCGTCGTCTGGTACTTCGCGGGCTCCACCGACGAGCACCTGCGCGTGCGCCAGGGCTCCTTCAGCGGGGCGTTCGCCGACCTGCTGGGCATCCGGGTGGAGGAGCTCCACCCGCTCGCCCCCGGGGAGACCGTCACGCTCGACGACGGGACCACCGGCGACTGCTGGTCGCAGCTCGTGCAGCTGCGCGGCGCCGAGGCGCTCGCCCACCTGACCGGGGGCGTGCTCGACGGGGTCCCTGCGATCACCCGCCACGACGTCGGCGCCGGTGCGGCGTACCACGTCGGCACCCGCCTGGAGCCGGGGGCCCTGCGCCGGCTGCTGGCCGACGTCGTCGCGCGCGCCGGCGTCACGCGCGACCACCCCGCGGCGGGTGACGGCCTCGAGGTCGTGCGGCGCCACGCCGGACCCGGCACCTACCTCCTCGCCGTCAACCACGACGAGGTCCCGCGTGCGCTCACGGTCGACGGGCACGACCTGCTCGCCGACCGTCCCCTCGCCGGCGAGGTCGTCCTCGCCCCCGGCGCGCACCTCGTGCTGCGGGAGACCGCGCGCACGCCCCTCCCAGCCCGGCCGGTCGACCCCGTCCAGCCGACCCCCTGAAAGGAAGCCAACGATGGCACGTTCCTCCCGCCTGCTCGCCGCGACCTCGGTCGTGGTGGGAGCAGCCCTCGCGCTCACCGCGTGCTCGTCCTCGTCCGACGACTCCGGTGGCGACACCGGTGCCGCGGGACCCGTCACCCTGGAGTTCTGGGGCTGGGCCACCGGCCTGGAGGACGCGGTCGCCCTCTGGAACGAGGAGAACCCCGACATCCAGGTCGACTTCTTCCGCATGACCGGGGACGACGGCGACAAGATCCCCGCGGCGATCGACAACGGCACGGCGCCGGACGTCGTGCAGATGTCCGTGCACTCGATCCCGTCGCACGTCATCGCCAACCGGCTGACCGACCTCACCGAGTACGTCGGCGACCTGGAGGACGACTTCACCGAGGCGTCCTGGGCCAACGTCACGTTCGACGGCAGCACCTACGCGGTGCCGCAGGACTTCGGGCCGAACGCCCTGATGTACCGCAGCGACATCTTCGAGCAGCACGGCCTGACGGTCCCGACCACGTGGGACGAGTACCTCGAGACCGCCCGCGCGCTGAAGGCGGCCGACCCGAACCTCTACATCGCCCAGATGTCGCCCAACGAGACGGGCTACTGGATCGCCGACGTCTGGCAGAACGAGGGCTCCTGGTTCGGCATCGACGGCGACGCGTGGACGGTCGACGTGAACGACGAGGCCAGCAAGGAGGTCGCCGAGCGGTGGCAGACCCTGCTGGACGAGGACCTGGTCAAGGTCGTCGACATGTGGACCCCCGAGTACTGGGCGGAGATCAACGCCGGCACCATCGCGACGATCAACTACGCCGCCTGGTTCCCGGCGATGCTCGAGGCCAACGCGGCCGACCTGGCCGGCTCCTGGTCGGTGGCGCCGAGCCCGGTGTCCGAGGCCGGTTCGACGGCCGCGGGCGCGGGTGACTCCTCCGTCGACGTCATCCCGACCGGCACCGAGGACGTGGCGCAGGCCGCGCAGTTCCTCACCTGGCTCAACACGTCCGACGAGTCGCTCGACATCCTGGTCGGCGAGAACAGCATGTTCCCGGCGGCCCTGTCCGGCCTGCAGAGCGACGCGCTGCACCAGCCGAACGAGTACTTCGGCGGCCAGGTCGTCAACGACGTCTTCGCGGAGGCCGCGGAGAACGTGCCGGCCTCCTGGGTCGACGGCCCGGTCTACGACCTGGTGCAGGACAACATCAAGGACCAGTTCGCCAAGGTCGGCAACGGCGCGCAGACGTTCGAGCAGGCGCTCGACGCCGCGGCCGAGTACGCCCGGACCCAGCTCGAGCAGCAGGGGCTGAACGTCAAGTGACGACCGCGACGGCCACGGCCGTCCGTCGCACCCCCCGCCGGCGCCCGCGCGCCGGCGGGGGGCAGCGCCGGGCCCCGTACCTGTTCCTCGCACCGTTCCTGGTGCTGTTCGCCGTGTTCACGATGGCGCCGATCGTGCTCGCCGTGTACTCGAGCTTCTTCCAGACGAGGCGCAGCGGGCTGGGCTTCGGCGGCGAGGGCGAGGTCGTGTTCGCCGGCCTCGACAACTACGTGCGGGCGCTGTCGAACGACGGGTTCGTCGCCGGCTTCGGGCGGATGCTCGGGTACGGCGTCGTGCAGGTCCCCGTGATGCTCGGCCTGGCGCTCGTGCTGGCCCTGCTCTTCGACACCGCGCTCGTGCGCTGGAAGCCGTTCTTCCAGCTCAGCGTCTTCATGCCCTACGCGGTGCCGTCCGTCGTCGCCGCCCTCATCTGGGGCTTCCTCTACCAGCCGCGGGTCAGCCCGATCGTCGAGGGCCTGCGCTCCGTGGGGTGGGACGTCAGCTTCCTGTCGCCCGACGTCGTGCTGTGGTCGCTGGCGAACGTGGCCGTCTGGTCGGTGACCGGCGTCAACATGGTCATCCTGTTCTCGGCGCTGCAGTCCGTGCCGCGGGAGATCTACGAGGCCGCGCGCATCGACGGCGCGAGCGAGCTGCGCACCGCGCTGTCCATCAAGATCCCGATGATCATGCCGTCGCTCACGCTGACGTTCCTGTTCTCGATCATCGGGACGATGCAGCTGTTCAACGAGCCGATGACGATGCGGGCCGTCACGTCCAACATCAGCGGCGACTACACGCCCAACATGGCGATCTTCCAGGCGACCACGCTCGGCGGCGACGTCAACCTCGGGTCGGCCATGGCGGTCGTGCTGGGGCTCGTCATCTTCGTGCTGTCGCTGGTCGTGCAGGGCGTCTCGCGGCGCCGGAACGGAGCTGACCGATGAGCGTCGCCACCACCGCGCGCCCGACCACCGCGGCGCGTCGCCGCCCGCGCACCACGCAGGAGGGCGAACGCCCCTCGGTGCGCTCGCGGGTGCTGGCCGGGGTCGTCATGGTCCTGGTCGCGCTGTACTTCCTCGTGCCGATCTACTGGCTGGTGGTCGCCGCGACCAAGTCGACCGCCGACCTGTTCGGGACGCCCGGGTTCTGGTTCGCGGACCTGCAGCTCGGCCAGAACCTCGTGGACCTGTCGACCTACGACGGCGGCATCTTCTGGCGCTGGATGCTCAACTCCCTGGTGTACTCGGGCCTCGGCTCGGTCCTCATGACGCTCGTGAGCCTGGCGTCGGGGTACGCGCTGGCGATCTACCGGTTCCGCGGGCGGGCGTTCGTCATCGCGCTCGTGCTGGGCTCGATGCTCGTGCCGCAGACCGTCCTCGCGCAGCCGATCTACCAGCTGCTCGTCGAGATCGGCCTGAACAACACCATGCTCGGCGTCCTGCTGCCGACGATCGCCTACCCGTTCGGCGTGCTGCTGGCGTTCACCTACGCCCAGGCGTCGGTGCCGCAGGAGATCGTCGAGGCCGCGCGCCTGGACGGCGCGGGCGAGGTGCGGACGTTCTTCTCGATCGGGCTGCGGATGCTCTCCACGGGCGGCGTCACGATCCTGCTGTTCGCCTTCATCGCGAGCTGGAACAACTTCATGCTCCCGCTGCTGGTGCTCAGCGACACGCGGCTGCAGCCGGTCACGGTCGGCCTGTCCGGCTGGAGCCAGGCGGCCATCACGGTGCCGGGCCTGCAGACGCTCGTCGTCGTCGGCGCGCTGCTGTCCGTGGTCCCGATCATCGCGGTCTTCCTGAGCCTGCAGCGGTTCTGGAAGTCGGGTCTCTCGGCAGGTGCCGTGAAGATGTGACGGCGCCGCGCCCCACCCCCATGCACGCAGACGACGTAGACGACACGGACAGCAGGCGATGAAGTTCACCGACGGTTTCTGGCAGGCCCGCCCGGGCGTGGAGCGGCTCCTCGCGCGCGAGGCGTACGCGATCGACGACCGCGGCGACGCGCTGCGCGTCCTCGCACCGACCAAGGAGATCGGGCGGCGCGGCGACACGCTGAACCGGCCGGCGCTGACGGTGACGCTCGACTCCCCGCTCGAGGGCGTCGTGCGGGTCCGCGTCGAGAACCACCGCGGGGGCGCCCCCGCGCCCGGGTTCGGGCTGCCGGGCTCCCGCGGGTCGGTGGGCGTCACGGGTACCGACGCCGACGGGGCGACGCTCACGTCCGGCCCGCTGACGGCCCACGTGCGCCGGGGTGCGCCGTTCGGCATCGCGTTCACGGCCGAGGACGGCACCCCGCTCACGCGCACCGGCCCCGACGGGGTGGCGCGCGTGCGGCTCGACGCCCACGCGGCCGTCGCCGTCGAGCCGGTGGGCGAGACCGGCGTCAGCCCCGATGGGCGCGCGCCGGCCGGGACGTACCTCGTGGGGCGGCTCGGGCTGGGCGTCGGCGAGCTGGTCTACGGGCTGGGGGAGCGGTTCGGGCCGCTGACCAGGAACGGCCAGAGCGTCGACACCTGGAACGCCGACGGCGGCACCGCCAGCGAGCAGGCGTACAAGAACGTGCCGTTCTACCTGACGAACCGCGGCTACGGCGTGCTCGTCAACCACCCCGGGCACGTGTCGTTCGAGGTTGGCAGCGAGTCGGTCGGGCAGGTGCAGTTCGCGGTGCGCGGCGAGGTGCTGGAGTACCTGGTCGTCGCCGGGCCGACCCCCGCTGACGTGCTGCGCCGGTACACCGCGCTCACCGGGCGCCCGCCGGTCGTGCCGGCGTGGTCCTACGGGCTGTGGCTGTCGACGTCGTTCACCACGGACTACGACGAGCAGACCGTGACGTCGTTCGTCGACGGCATGGCCGAGCGCGGCATCCCGCTGTCGGTGTTCCACTTCGACTGCTTCTGGATGCGCGAGTTCCAGTGGACCGACTTCGAGTGGGACCCGCGCGTCTTCCCGGACCCCGAGGGCATGCTCGCGCGCCTGCACGACCGCGGGCTGCGCGTCAGCGCCTGGGTCAACCCGTACATCGCGCAGGCGTCGCCGCTGTTCGACGAGGCGCGGGAGGCCGGGTACCTGGTACGCCGGCCGGACGGCTCCGTGTGGCAGTGGGACATGTGGCAGGCCGGCATGGGCCTGGTCGACTTCACGAACCCCGCCGCGACCGACTGGTACCAGGGCTACGTCCGGCGGCTGCTGCGTCAGGGCGTCGACGCGGTCAAGACCGACTTCGGCGAGCGCATCCCCACCGACGTGGTGTGGCACGACGGGTCCGACCCCGAGGCCATGCACAACCTCTACGCGCACCTGTACAACCGCGCGGTGTTCGACGTCCTGGAGTCCGAGCGCGGCACCGGCGAGGCCGTCGTGTTCGCGCGGTCGGGCACGGCCGGCGGGCAGACGATGCCCGTGCACTGGGGCGGCGACAACTCCTCGTCGTTCGAGTCGATGGCCGAGACCCTGCGCGGCGGGCTGTCGCTGTCGCTGAGCGGCTACGGGTTCTGGAGCCACGACATCGGCGGGTTCGAGGGGATGCCGGACCGCGAGGTGTTCATGCGCTGGATGGCGTTCGGGCTGCTGTCCTCGCACAGCCGGCTGCACGGGTCGTCGAGCTACCGCGTGCCGTGGGCGTTCGACGAGGACGGCACCCCCGAGGGCGAGTCGGCCGTCGAGGTCGCGGCGTTCTTCACGCGGCTGAAGATGCGGCTCATGCCGTACCTGCTGCACGTCGGCCGGACCGTCCACGAGGAGGGTCTGCCCTTCACGCGGCCGATGGTGCTGGCGTTCCCCGACGACCCCGCCGTCGAGCACCTCGACCGCCAGTACCTGATCGGCGACGACCTGCTGGTGGCCCCGGTGCTCCAGCCCGGGGGCCGCGTGCGGTACTACCTGCCGGAGGGCCGGTGGACCCACCTGCTGACGGGCGAGGAGGCCACCGGCGGCTGGCGCGACGAGGTGCACGACGTGCTGAGCCTGCCGCTGTGGGTGCGCGAGGGCGCGGTGCTCGTCACGACCGACCGCGACGACCGCCCCGACCACGACCACACCGTCGACCCCCTGGTGACCGTGTACCCCGGCGGGCCGGCGCGGCGCACCGCGACGGTGACCGACCCGGCGTCGGACGCGCAGGTGACGTTCGACGTGGTGGACGACGGCGGCACGGTCACCGTGACCGCCTCGCCCGCGTCGGCCTTCCGGGCGCGGCTGGGCCACGGAGCGGAGGTCACCTCGGTCGACGGGGTCGCCCGGCTCACCCGCTGAGCAGGGAACGGGTCCTGGTAGCGTGCCGCAGGATCCGGCGCGCTCCAGGATCCGGGAGGGCTGGCTGAGCGGCCGAAAGCGACGGTCTTGAAAACCGTTAGTGCGGTGACCCCGTACTCAAGGGTTCGAATCCCTTGCCCTCCGCAGGAGCAGTGTGACGCAGGCAGTGGCTCGCGAGGCCGGCGCGGGACCCCGGGCCTGCGCTGTGCCTGTCGACCGGTCCGCCGGCCGCGAGAACGCCGGCGGGCGTCGTCAGATCGACAGTCGAGCTCGCATCGACTCGGTCACGCGCTGCGTGCTCGTGATCCAGTCGTGCAGGTCGGGACCGATCCACGACGCCACCGTGTACGCGGCTCCGATGTGCCGTTGGGTCCGACCGACGTTCAAGAGCGGCTCGAGGTGGGCGACCCTGTTCCGCAGCGACAGCACGTCCTGCACCTTCGAGGTGACATCCGAACCCGCCGCGCCCGCAGGCAGGTGCGGGAACGCCCGGTGCACCGCGTCGCTCCACAGCCGCCGACGCCCGGCATCGCGGTCGGGGAGCAGGTACCGCCACGTACCGAGGGAGGTCGCCGCCAGCACGTCGTCGTGGAGCACGGCGGGGGCCGACGGCGCGCTGAGCCCGCGGCGTCGCGTCCCGGATGGCCTTCTCCGCGAGTCGGCCGAGCAGACGGCTCGGGTCGATGAGCCAGTCCTCACCGTGACGGACGCCGGTGCTCGGGTCGACCTGGGTGGCGTTCCAGGCGCACAGGCGCGGGTCGATCGCGTTCCGCAACCCGACCTCGAACCGGTGGAGCACCTCGTACACGGCCGCTGAGGCGCTCACGTTCCACTCGTACAGCGCGAGCGCGCGCTCTGTGCACCCGCCGACCGCTGCGAGGTACGGGGCGAGACGCGGCGTCGTGATGTGCCGGACGCGTGCGGGGAGAGCTCCGTCCGGCGGGGGTGGTGGTTGAGC
>JACXUT010000347.1 GCA_014763765.1 Micrococcales bacterium | reverse complement strand
CACCCCGCCCGCCCCGGGACGCCTGCTGCACGGCCCGCTGCACCGTCTCCACGTCCATGCCGAGCCAGCCCGCGAGCATCCGGGTGTACTCGGGCCGCAGCGCGGTGTCGCGGATGCCGCCCGGGATCGGCGCCGCGGCGCGCAGCGCGGCCACCCGGCCCTCGGCGGTGTGCAGGTCGAACCCCTCGAGCGTCGTGCGGATGACGAACTGGAACAGCGGCTGCCGGGACCGCACGAGCGCACGCACCGCGTCCGGCCCCTGCGCCTGCCGGAGCTCGCACGGGTCCATGCCGCCGTCGGCCACCGCCACGAACGTCTGCGCGCTGAACGCCTGGTCCTCCCCGAACGCGCGCATCGCGGCCTTCTGGCCCGCGGAGTCGCCGTCGAACGTGAAGACCACCTCGCCGCCGACGGACTCCCCCGACGCGAGCTGGATGCCGCTGCCCGTCCCGCCCGCACCCATGAGCCGCCGCACGACGCGCGCGTGGTCGGACCCGAACGCGGTGCCGCAGGTCGCGACGGCGGTCCCGACGCCGGACAGGTGCATGGCCATGACGTCGGTGTAGCCCTCGACGACGACGACCTGCTTGTTCTTCGCGATCTCGCGCTTGGCCAGGTCGATGCCGTAGAGCACCTGGGACTTCTTGTAGAGCGCCGTCTCCGGGGTGTTGAGGTACTTCGGGCCCTGGTCCTCGTCGAACAGCCGGCGCGCGCCGAACCCGACGACGTCGCCCGTGACCTCCCGGATCGGCCACACCAGCCGCCCGCGGAACCGGTCGTAGAGCCCGCGGTTGCCCTGGCTCATGAGGCCCGTCGCGGTGAGCTCGGCCTCGGTGAACCCCTTGCCGCGCAGGTGCCGCAGCAGGGAGTCCCACCCCTGGGGGGCGTAGCCGACGCCGAACTGCTCCGCCGCCGCGCGGTCGAACCCGCGCTCCGCGAGGAACGCCCGGGCGGTCGCGGCACCGGGCGTGAGGAGCTGCTCGGCGTAGTACTCCGCGGCGACGCGGTGCGCCTCCAGCAGCCGCTGCCGCTTGCCGGGCTCGTGGCCCGGGCGCGGTCCGCCGCCCTCCTCGTACCGGAGCTGCACGCCGACCCGGCCGGCCAGGTACTCGACGGCCTCGGTGAACGGCAGCCCGTCGATCTTCTGGATGAAGTCGATGACGTCGCCGCCCTCGCCGCACCCGAAGCAGTGGTACAGCCCCACCTGCGGGCGGACGTGGAACGACGGGGACTTCTCGTCGTGGAACGGGCACAGGCCCTTCATCGAGCCGACGCCGGCGGACTTCAGCGCGACGTGCTCGCCGACGACGTCCTCGATCCGGGCGCGCTCGCGGACGCTCTGCACGTCCTCCCGCCGGATGCGTCCCGCCACGGGGACGATCCTAGGTCCCCGCAGCGGGCGAGCCGCCGTCGTCCCCAGCGGGCCGACGGCGGCTCGTGCCCGGCGCTCAGTACCGGAAGCGCGACACCCGGGCCTCGAGGTCGGCGGAGAGCTGCGCGAGCTCCACCACCGAGACGCCGACCTGCCCCAGCACGTCGGACTGCGACGCGGCGGCGGAGGCGACGCCGGTGATGTTCGTGGCGATCTCCCCCGAGCCCGTCGCGGCCTCGGCCACCGAGCGGGACATCTCGTTGGTCGTGGCGGTCTGCTCCTCCACCGCCGACGCGATCGTCAGCTGGTAGTCGTTGATCGACGCGATG
>JACXUT010000109.1 GCA_014763765.1 Micrococcales bacterium | reverse complement strand
GCCGAGCGCGTCGTCCGCCGGCCCCCCAGCCGCCGCCGGACGACGCGCTCGGCTGGCGCCGCATGCACCCCGTCACCCCCGCGGTGAAGGGGTGGAAGGTGCTCGTGGCCGTGCTCGCGGTGATCGTGTGGAACTCGGCGGACGACGTGCGCGAGCTCGCCGAGTGGCTCGGCGCCCGCGCGTGGCTGTTCCTCGCGGCCGGGGTCGTCCTGGTCGGCCTGGTCGGGTTCGGGTACTCGGCGATCGCGTGGCGCATGACCCGGTTCGCCGTCACCGACGACGCGGTCCACCTGCGGTCGGGCGTGCTGTTCCGGCAGCAGCGGCAGGCGCGGCTGGACCGGCTGCAGGCGGTCGACGTCGTGCAGCCGCTGCTCGCCCGGATCCTCGGGCTGTCCGAGCTGCGGCTCGAGGTCGCCGGTGGCGCGGGCTCCGCCGTCTCGCTCGCGTTCCTGCGCGAGGCGGAGGCCGAGCAGCTGCGCGCGGAGCTGCTCGCCCGGGCGGCCGGGCTGCACCGCCCCGCGGGGGTGCCGCCCCTGGCCGTGCCCGCGGACGTCGCCCTCGAGGCCGCCGTCCCCGAGGGGACCGACGGGACCGGCACGTCCGGCGCGTCCGCAGGCACCGGCCTCCCGGGCGGCGCCGACGGCCCCGGCGCGTCCACGCCCGGCACCACCGCGTCCGGCACGCCCGGCGCCGGGGCGCCCGGGTGGACCGGACCGGCGCCGGTCGCCCCGGAGCGCCCGGTCTACGAGGTCCCGGTCGGGCGGCTGCTGGGGTCCACCCTGCTGTCGTCCGCGACCTTCTGGCTGATCGGGGTCCTGGTCGCCGTCGTCGCGCTGATCGTCACCTCCGGGCGGTTCGAGTCCGCGTTCGCGCTGCTGCCGGCCCTGCTCGGCGTGGTGTCGTACTCCTGGACCCGCTTCAACCGGGGCGCGAACTTCCGCGCGGCGATCTCCCCGGACGGCATCCGGCTGCGGCACGGCCTGACCGAGGCGCGCGCGCAGACCGTCCCGCCGGGCCGGGTGCAGGCGGTGCAGGTGACGCAGGGGCTGCTGTGGCGGCGGGCCGACTGGTGGCGGGTCGAGGTGAACGTCGCGGGCTACGGCGCCGGCACCGAGCAGACCCACACCGAGAACGTGCTGCTGCCCGTCGGGACCCGGGACGACGCGCTGCTCGCGCTGTGGCTCGTGCTGCCGGACCTCGGCACGCCGGACCCGCGGGCGCTCGTCGACGCGGGCCTGACGGGCCGGGAGGCCGACGGCACCTGGGCCGTGGCGCCGCGCCGGTCCCGGTGGCTCGACCCGGTCGGCTGGCGCCGGCACGGCGTGACCGTCACCGACCGCGCGCTCGTGCTGCGCTCGGGCGTGCTCGTGCGCCGCCTGGTGGTCGTGCCGCACGAGCGCACGCAGTCGCTCGGCCTCGCGCAGGGACCGCTGCAGCGGCGGCTCGGCCTGGCGTCGTTCCAGCTGCACTCGACGCCCGGGCCGGTGTCGCCCCGCGTCGACCACCTGGACGCGCAGGTCGCCGCCGGGCTGCTGGACGAGCAGTCGACGCGCGCGCGGACGGCGCGCGCGGGGGCGGGGCCGGAGCAGTGGATGCGCCGGGCATGACGCGGCTGGGGATCGGCGTCGTCGGCGCGGGCCGGGTCGGCGCGGTGCTGGGCAGCGCCCTGCGCGCGGCCGGGCACCCGGTGGTCGCCGTGAGCGCGGTGTCGGAGGCGTCGCGCGAGCGTGCCGACGCGCTGCTGCCCGGGGTGCCGGTGCTCGACGTGCCGGAGGTCGCCCGGCGCGCGGAGCTGGTGCTGCTGGCGGTCCCGGACGACGCCCTGCCCGGCCTGGTCACGGGGCTCGCCGCGACGGGTGCCTGGCAGCCGGGCCAGATCGTCGTGCACACCGCGGGCCGCTACGGCGCCGCCGTCCTGGACCCCGCGCGCGCGGCCGGCGCCATCCCGATCGCGCTGCACCCGGCGATGACGTTCACGGGGACGTCGCTGGACCTCTCCCGGCTGGTCGGGTGCACCTTCGCGGTGACGGCGCCGACCGCGGTGCTGCCGATCGGCCAGGCGCTGGTCGTCGAGATGGGCGGCGAGCCGGTGGTGCTCGCCGAGAGCGCGCGTCCGCTCTACCACGCGGCGCTCGCGCACGGGGCGAACCACCTCGTCGTGCTCGTCGCCCAGGCCGGTCAGGCGCTCGCGGCGGCGGGCGTCGCCGACCCCGGTGCGGTGCTGCGGCCCCTGCTGTCCGCCGCGCTGGACGGCGCCCTGCGCGCGGAGTCCGCGGGCGGCGGGCGCGACGCCGGGGGCGACGTCACCAACGGCGCGATCACCACGCTCACCGGGCCGGTGCGCCGCGCCGATGCGGGGACCCTCCGGGACCACCTGGCGGAGCTCGGCGCGCTCGGCGTCCGCACGGGCGCGACGGACGTCGCCGCGTCGTACCGGACGCTCGCGCGCGCGGCGGCCGGCCGGGCGCTCGCCGCCGGGCTGCTGCGGCCGGACCAGGGCCAGGCGGTGCTGGACGCGCTCGCGGCCGCCCCGGCGGCGGACACGACGAACGACCCGGCGACGGGCGACGTCCCCGCGCCCGGCGGGCGGGAGCGCGGCCCGTCGGACGCCGCCCCCGGTCACGTGCCGGGACCCGACGGGGGTACCGTGCACGGCGCGCACCACGACGAGAGCGGCCGGCCCGGGGACGACCCGGCGCCCGCCGACGAGGAGGACCAGGCATGACCCAGGCACGTACCGGTGCCCCCACCGTGGTGCGCAC
Source organism: Micrococcales bacterium (assembly GCA_014763765.1). Classification (GTDB taxonomy): domain Bacteria; phylum Actinomycetota; class Actinomycetes; order Actinomycetales; family Cellulomonadaceae; genus Cellulomonas. Next base: position 10,412 of record JACXUT010000109.1, on the reverse strand, counting down.
CCGCGCCGAGCTCGCGGCGGCCCTCGCGGCCGGCGGGGACGGGGCGCGCCGTGCCGTCGTGATGACGATGGGCGCGCTGCACGCCGGGCACCTGGCGCTCGTGCGGGAGGCCCGGGAGCGCGCGGACCGGGTGGTCGTCACGATCTTCGTGAACCCGCTGCAGTTCGCCCCGCACGAGGACCTCGACCGCTACCCGCGGGACCTGCCGGGCGACCTCGCGTCGCTGACCGCGCCGGACCTGCTGGGCGAGGGCGACGTGGTGTTCGCCCCGGCCCCGGACGAGATGTACCCGGACGGCGACCCCGTGGTGCGGGTGGACGCGGGCCGCATCGGCACCGTCTACGAGGGCGCGATCCGCCCGGGCCACCTCGACGGCGCCCTGACCGTCGTGCTCAAGCTGCTCCACCTGACGGCGCCCGACGCGGCCCTGTTCGGCCGCAAGGACGTGCAGCAGCTCGTCGCGGTCAGCCGCATGGTGCGCGACCTCGAGGTGCCGGTCGAGGTGGTCGGCGTGCCCACCGTCCGCGACGACGACGGGCTGGCGCTGTCCTCCCGCAACGTGTACCTCTCGGCGCCGGAGCGGGAGCGGGCGCTCGCGCTGTCCCGCGCCCTCGCGGCGGGTGCCGCCGCGGCCGCCGCGGGCGGGACGCCGCAGGACGTCCGGTCCGCCGCCCGCGAGGTGCTGGACGCCGCGGATGTCGCCACCGACTACGTGGCGCTCGTGGACCCGGCGGGCTTCGAGGACGTCACCCGGCCCGGGCCGGCCGGCACGACGTCGGTCCTCGCGCTCGCGGCCACCGTGGGCGCCACGCGCCTGATCGACAACTCCGACGTGAGGTGGGGCTGAGGCATGACCTCGCTGCTGCGGCCGATGATGATCGGCAAGATCCACCGCGCGACCGTGACCCAGGCCGACCTGCACTACGTCGGCTCCATCACCGTCGACGCGCACCTGCTCGCGGCCGCGGACCTGCTGCCCGGGCAGCAGGTCGACGTGGTCGACGTGACCAACGGCGCCCGGCTGACCACGTACGTCATCGCGGGCGAGGCCGGCTCCGGGCAGATCTGCATCAACGGCGCCGCGGCGCACCTGGTGCACCCCGGCGACGTCGTCATCCTCATCGCCTACGGGATGCTGTCCGACGCCGAGGCGCGCTCCTACGAGCCGCGCGTCGTCCTGGTGGACGCCGGGAACCGCGTGGTGGACACCGGCCACGACCCCGGCACGGTCCCCGCGCAGTGGACCGACGACTCCGGGCTGCACCCGAGCGGGGTGCCGTTCGACGAGGGCCGCGCGCTCGTGGAGCGCGACCCCGCAGGGCCGGCGGGCCGTGCGGCCGGTGACTGAGCGGGTCGCACGCCGGCTCGCGGCGCCCGCCCCGGGGTGGACGGCGCGGGCCGACGCGGTCGTCGTCGGCTCCGGCATCGCGGGCCTGACCGCCGCGCTGGAGCTGCGCGCCCGGCTGCCGCGCGTCCTGCTCGTCACCAAGGACGTGCTGCTCTCCGGGTCGACGGTGTGGGCGCAGGGGGGCATCGCCGCGGCCCTCGACCCGGCGGACTCCCCGGAGGCGCACCTGCGGGACACCCTGGAGGCCGGCGTGGGGCTCTGCGACCCGCGGGCCGTCGAGGTCCTGGTCACCGAGGGGCCCGCCCGCGTGCGGGAGCTCGTCGCCCGCGGCGCGGTGTTCGACACCGAGCCCGACGGGCACCTCAGCCTCACGCGCGAGGGCGGCCACCACGCCGACCGCGTCGCGCACGCCGGTGGCGACGCCACGGGCGCGGAGATCTCCCGGGCGCTGGTCGACGCGGTGCGCTCCGACCCGGGCATCGAGGTGGTCGAGCACGCGCTCGTCCTCGACGTGCTCACCGGCGCACCCGGCCGCGACGGGCGACCGGGTCCGGTGTGCGGGGTGACGCTGCACGTCATCGGGGAGGGCAGCCGCGACGGCGTCGGCGCCGTCCTCGCGCCCGCCGTCGTCCTCGCGACCGGCGGGATCGGCCAGGTGTTCCGCTCGTCCACCAACCCGTCGCAGGCCACCGGGGACGGACTCGCCGCCGCCCTGCGCGCCGGCGCCGCCGTCGGCGACGTGGAGTTCGTGCAGTTCCACCCGACCGTGCTGTGGCTCGGGTCGGGCGTCAAGGGGCAGCTCACGCTGGTCTCGGAGGCGGTGCGGGGCGAGGGCGCGGTGCTGGTCGACACGGACGGGCACCGGTTCATGCCGCAGGTGCACCCCCTCGCGGAGCTCGCGCCGCGGGACGTCGTCGCCCGGGCCATCGTGCGGCAGCTCGCCCGCACCGGGTCCGACCACGTGCTGCTCGACGCGCGCCACCTCGGCGCCGAGCGGCTGCGCCGCCGGTTCCCGACCATCGCGGACCGGCTCGCGGAGCACGGCATCGACCTGGCGACCGACCTCGTGCCGGTGGCACCCGCCCAGCACTACCACTCGGGCGGCGTCGTCACCGACCTCGTCGGCCGCTCGACGCTGCCCGGGCTGTACGCCGTCGGCGAGGTCGCCTGCACCGGCGTGCACGGCGCGAACCGGCTCGCGTCCAACTCGCTGCTGGAGGGCCTGGTGTTCGCGCACCGCGCCGCCCGGGACGTCGCGAAGCGGCTCGACGCCGGCACGCTGCGGCCGTCGGAGCCCGTCGAGCGGCCCGGCGACGCCGCGCTCGTGGCCGGCGCCGCGCGGTCCCGCATCCAGCGGATCGCCAGCGAGGGGCCGGGCGTGCTCCGGTCCGCGGCCGGTCTCGAGGCCGCCGGCCGCGCGCTGCGCACGGTCCGCACGGACGCCCACCACGCCCCCGGCGGCGGCTCGGCACCGGTCGCCGGCCCGCAGGTCGCGGAGTGGGAGACCACCAACGTGCACCAGGTCGCCACGGTGCTGACCGCCACCGCGGCGACCCGGCGGGAGACCCGCGGCGGCCACCTGCGCAGCGACTACCCGGCGAGCGACGACGCCTGGCTGCTGCGCGTCGTCGCGACGCTGGACCCGGACGGGGGTCTCGTGCAGCGGCGGGTGCCGCTCGAGTGAGGTCCTAGGCTGCTCGCCGTGACCTCCACGGATCCCGCCGCCCCGACGGTCCCCGCACCCGGCGTGCTCGACCCGGCGTGGCTCGCCCGCACCGTCGCCGTCGCGCTCGACGAGGACCTCGGCCCCGCGCCCGGCCGGGACGTCACCACGCAGGCGACCGTCGACCCCGCCGCCACCGGCGAGGCGCACCTCGTGGCGCGCGAGCCGGGCGTCGTCGCCGGGCTGCCGGTCGTCGCCGAGGTGCTGGCCCAGGTCGCCGCGCGCCTCGCCCTCGCCGCGCCGGCCGTCGAGCAGCGCGTGCCCGACGGCAGCACGGTCGCCGCCGGTGACGTGCTCGCCGTGCTCACGGGCCCCGTGCAGGCGCTGCTGGTCGGGGAACGCACGGCGCTCAACCTCGCGTCGCGGGCCTCCGGCGTCGCCACCCACGCGCGACGCTGGGCCGACGCGCTCGCCGGGTCGGGCGCGCAGGTGCTCGACACCCGCAAGACCACCCCGGGCCTGCGGGAGCTCGAGAAGTACGCGGTGCGCTGCGGCGGCGGCACCAACAAGCGCATGGGCCTGTACGACGTGGCGATGGTCAAGGACAACCACGTCGTGGCGGCCGGGGGCGTCGCGGCGGCCGTGCGGGCCGTGCGCGAGCGGTTCCCCGACGTCGTCGTCCAGGTCGAGGCCGACACCACCGCGCAGGCGCTCGAGGCCGTGGAGGTCGGCGCGCGGTTCCTGCTGCTCGACAACATGCCGACGCCGGTGCTCGCCGCGACCGTCGCCGCGGTGCGGGCGCTGGAGCCGCGGGTGGGCCGGGTCGAGCTCGAGGCGACCGGCAACCTCACGCTCGACCGCGCGGCGGAGGTCGCGGCCACCGGCGTCGACTACCTGTCCGTCGGCGCGCTGACGCACTCCTCGCCGATCCTCGACCTCGCGCTGGACCTCGTCGAGGGCCTGTCCGGGCCGGTCCCGGGCGCTCGGTAGGATCGGCGGGTGACCGACGCCCCCGCCGCAGCCCCCGCCGACGACCTCCCCGAGCAGCTCCGGGTCCGTCGCGAGAAGCGCGACCGCCTGATCGCCGAGGGCGTCGAGCCGTACCCGGTCGGCGTGCCGCGCACGCACACGGTGGCCGAGGTCCGGGCCGCCTACCCCGAGCTGGAGCCGGGACAGGAGACCGAGGACGAGGTCGGCGTCGCCGGCCGCGTCGTGTTCCTGCGCAACACCGGCAAGCTCTGCTTCGCGACGCTCCAGGACGGCGAGGGCAACCGCCTCCAGGCCATGCTGAGCCTCGCGAACGTGGGCGAGGACCGCCTCGCCGCGTTCAAGGCGGACGTCGACCTGGGCGACCACCTGTTCGTGCACGGCCGCGTCGTGTCGTCGCGGCGCGGCGAGCTGTCCGTGATGGCGGACGCCTGGCAGCTCGCGGCGAAGTCGCTGCGGCCGCTGCCGAACCTGTACGCGCGCGGTGACGAGGAGGCCCCGGAGCTCTCCGAGGAGGTCCGCGTCCGGCAGCGCTACGTCGACCTCATCGTGCGCCCGGCCGCCCGCGACGCGGTCCGGCTGCGGGCGGGTGTCGTGCGGTCGCTGCGCGAGAACTTCCACCGGCGGGGCTACCTCGAGGTCGAGACCCCGATGCTGCAGACGCAGCCCGGGGGGGCGGCGGCCCGGCCGTTCGTCACGCACATGAACGCGTTCGACATCGACCTGTACCTGCGGATCGCGCCCGAGCTGTTCCTCAAGCGCGCGGCCGTCGGCGGCCTGGAGCGCGTCTTCGAGATCAACCGCAACTTCCGCAACGAGGGCGCGGACTCCTCGCACTCGCCCGAGTTCGCGATGCTCGAGGCGTACGAGGCCTACGGCGACTACGACACGATGGCGGCCCTGACCTGCGACCTCGTGCAGACCGCCGCGCAGGACGTCCTCGGCACGACCACGCTGACGCTCGCCGACGGCTCGGAGTACGAGGTCGGCGGCGAGTGGGCGCAGCTCACCATGTACGGCTCGCTGTCCGAGGCGCTGGGCGAGGAGATCACCCCGGAGACGTCGGTGGCGCACCTGCAGGCGATCGCCGACAAGCACGAGGTGGTGCTCGACCCGGCGCGCGTCAGCCACGGCAAGCTCGTCGAGGTGCTCTGGGAGGACCTGGTCGGCGAGGGGCTGCACGCACCCACGTTCGTGCGGGACTTCCCGGTCGAGACCAGCCCGCTGACGCGCGACCACCGGGCCGTCCCCGGGCAGGTCGAGAAGTGGGACCTGTACGTGCGCGGATTCGAGCTCGCGACGGCCTATTCCGAGCTCGTCGACCCGGTGATCCAGCGGCAGCGGTTCGAGGCCCAGGCGCTGCTCGCGGCCGCGGGTGACGACGAGGCGATGCGCGTCGACGAGGACTTCCTGACCGCCGTCGAGTACGCGCTGCCCCCGACCGGCGGCATGGGCATGGGCATCGACCGGCTGCTCATGGCGCTCACCGGCCTGGGTATCCGCGAGACGATCCTGTTCCCGCTGGTGAAGCCTCAGGGCTGAGGGACGCCCGCGCGGCGCGGCGTACGCTGAGGTCATGGACATCGGCCCCGCGCTCGCCGCGCTGATCCCGTCGATCGGCGTCGGGCTCGTCTTCTGGTTGGTCATCCGGGCGCTGGTGAACGCCGACCGCACAGAACGCGCCGCATTGGCGCGCCTGGATGCGCAGGACCGCGAGCGGCAGAAATCCTCCCGGAACGCCCCCGAAAAGTGAGGCCTGTGCGCGTTCGTTTTGACGGTCGCGCACCACGGTGTCATGCTTTTCCGGACCGCACGAATACATGCCGCTGATGGTGGCGGGGGGAAGCGGCGGCCGACGGCTCGGGAGGGCGAAATGGCACAGAAGGTTCAGGTCCTGCTCGTGGACGACATTGACGGCGGAACCGCCGACGAGACGGTGTCGTTCGCGCTCGACGGTGTCTCGTACGAGATCGACCTGACGACCGAGCACGCCACCGAGCTGCGCGACGCGCTGGCGACGTGGGTCGGGCACGCGCGCAAGACCGGTGGTCGCTCCGGCGGCAGCCGAGGCGGATCGGCCGGCGCGAGCCGTCCCCGCCGAGCGTCCGACGCGGGCGCCGTCCGCGCGTGGGCGAAGGAGAACGGGTTCGAGGTCTCCGAGCGCGGGCGCATCTCCGCGGAGATCCGCGAGGCGTACGACGCCGCGCACTGACGCGTCGTCCTGACATGCGAAGGCCCGGCCCCCCGCGAGGGGGACCGGGCCTTCGTGCGTCGGGCCGCCGGGGTCAGGGGCGGGTGGCCGTGAGGTCGCGCACCGACGCGTACTGCTCGCGGACCCGCGGGGCGGCCTCCGCCGAGAACACCTCGGGCGCTCCGCTCGCGGTCCACGCGGGCGGCTCCTGGGCGCCGGACAGCACCCACGCGGCCTGCCGTGCGGCGCCGTCGGCGACGTACTCGCCGGGCGTGGGCACCAGCACGTCGACGCCGAGCACGGCGGGCGCGATGCGGCGGACCGCCTCGGACTGCGCGCCGCCGCCGATCAGCGACACCCGCTCCACGGGCACGCCCTGGGCGCGCAGGGCGTCGAGGCCGTCGGCGAGGGCGCAGAGCATGCCCTCGACGGCGGCGCGCGCCAGGTGCGCGGGCGTGGTGTTCGCCAGCCGCATGCCGTGCAGGGCACCGGTGGCGTCGGGCTTGTTGGGGGTGCGCTCGCCCTCGAGGTACGGCACCAGCACCAGGCCGTCGGCCCCGGCGGGGGCGGACAGCGCGAGCGCGGACAGGCCGGCGTGGTCGACGCCCAGCATCCGCGCGGCGGCGTCCAGCACCCGGGAGGCGTTGAGCGTGCAGGCGAGCGGCAGGTAGCGGCCGGTGGCGTCGGCGAAGCCGGTCACCATGCCGGTGCCGTCGGCGGTCGGCCGGGCGGCGACCGCCGAGACGACGCCCGACGTGCCGATCGAGATCGCGACGTCCCCCGCGACCATGCCGAGCCCGAGCGCCGCCGCGGCGTTGTCGCCCGCGCCGGACCCGAGCAGCGCGCCCTCGCGCACCGGACCGCCGGCGCCCGCGCGCCCCGCGGCCTCGTGCGGCGCGACCACCCGCGGCAGCACGGCGTCGTGCCCGAGGCCGAGCTCCAGCAGGTCGCGGCGGTAGTCCTCGGTGAACGGCGACCAGTAGCCGGTGCCGGACGCGTCGGACCGGTCGGTGGCCAGCGCGGCGAGGTCGGCGGCGCCCGGCCCGTGACCGGCGAGGCGCCAGGTCAGCCAGTCGTGGGGGAGGGCGACGGCGGCCACCCGGGCGGCGGCGTCGGGCTCGTGGTCGCGCAGCCAGCGCAGCTTGGTGACGGTCAGGGACGCGACCGGCACGGAACCGATCGCGTCGGCCCACGCCTGCGGCCCGCCGAGCTCGCCGATGAGGTCGAGCGCGGCCTGCGCCGAGCGCGTGTCGTTCCACAGCAGGGCGTCGCGCACGACCTCGCCGTCGGCGTCGAGCGTGACCATGCCGTGCTGCTGCCCGCCGACCGCGACCGCGTCGACGTCGTCCAGCCCGCCGGCGTCGCGGACGGAGGTCTGCAGGGCGTCCCACCAGTGCCGGGGGTCGATCTCGGTGCCGTCCGGGTGCGAGGCGCGGCCGGTGCGCACGAGCGCCCCGGTCTCGGCGTCGCGCACGACGACCTTGCAGGACTGGGTGGAGGAGTCCACCCCGGCGACGAGGGCCATGGCATGCGTCCTTGCTGTGCTCGGGAGGTCAGGGCTGAGGGGGGAACGGGAACCGCCGGGGGCGGGCACGACGTGGGTCGTCGCACCCGCCCCCGGCAGCGGTCGGGCGTCTGCTCAGCGGGCGCCGAGCGCGTGCTCCAGCGCGAGCTGGTTGAGGCGGACGAAGCCGAAGCCGCGCGCCGCGACGCCGTCGACGTCGAAGTCCTCGAACGCCGAGCGGTCGGCCAGCAGGTCGGCCAGGGTCTCGCCCTCGCCGAGCGTCGGCTGGGCCAGCTCGAGCACGCCGGACGCCTCGAGGGCCTCCTGGACCTCCGGGTCCGCGCGGAACGCCTGCGCGCGCTCCTTGAGGATGAGGTACGTGTCCATGTTCGCCTTGGCCGAGGCCCACACGCCGTCGAAGTCCTCGGTGCGGGACGGCTTGTAGTCGAAGTGACGCGGGCCGTCGTAGCGCGGGCCGCCGGCCGGGAAGCCGTTCTCGATGAGGTCGACCGTCGCGAACGCGGAGAACAGGTCGCCGTGGCCGAACACCAGGTCCTGGTCGTACTTGATGGAGCGCTGGCCGTTCAGGTCGATGTGGAACAGCTTGCCGGCCCACAGCGCCTCGGCGATGCCGGACGTGTAGTTCAGGCCCGCCATCTGCTCGTGGCCGGTCTCCGGGTTCAGGCCGACGATGTCGCCGTGCTCGAGCTTGGCGATGAGGCCCAGCGCGTGGCCGATCGTCGGGAGCAGGATGTCGCCGCGGGGCTCGTTCGGCTTCGGCTCGATGGCGATCCGCAGGCCGTAGCCCTTCTCCTTGATGTACGCCGCGACGGTGTCGATGCCCTCGGCGTAGCGGTCGTGCGCGGCGTTCAGGTCCTTCGCCGAGTCGTACTCGGCGCCCTCGCGGCCGCCCCACATGACGAACGTGTCGGCGCCGAGCTCGGCGGCCAGGTCGACGTTCCGGATGACCTTGCGCAGGCCGTAGCGGCGCACGCGGCGGTCGTTCGAGGTGAACGCGCCGTCCTTGAAGATCGGGTGGCTGAACGTGTTGGTCGTGACCATCTCGACCGTGATGCCGGTGTCGGCGAGCGCCTGCTTGAAGCGGGCGAGGATGCGGTCGCGCTCGGCGGCGTCGGAGCCGAACGGCACCACGTCGTCGTCGTGGAAGGTCACGTGCGCGGCGCCGAGCTCCGCGAGCTTGTGGACGGACTCCACCGGGTCGAGCCACGGACGGCTGGCCGAGCCGAACTGGTCCTGGGCGTTCCAGCCGACGGTCCAGAGACCGAAGGAGAACTTGTCGGCGGGGGTGGGCGTGCGCACCATCGGGGTTCACTCCTCATCGAGAACACGGCGGCCGCTGCGGACACTGCGAGCACAGCGGGGTTTGTCTTGTGGATGAACTTATCGCTGGAACCGGCTAGGGTCAACCGCGTGACCGACCCCGCCGCCGACCCCGCCGCGCCGCCCGCCGGCGTGCCGCTCGGCGCGGTCGCGGCACCCCCGTCCGGGACCGCCGCACGCCGCCGGTCGCCCGCGCGGCCCGCGCGTCAGGGGTCGCTGCGGGAGCACAACCTCGCGCTCGTCCTGCGGCACGTGCTCGACGCCGCGCTCGCGGGGGAGGCCCCGCCGTCCCGCGCCGACGTCGCCACGGCCACCGGCCTGACCCGTGGTGCCGTCTCCGCCCTCGTCGACCTGCTCGTCGGCGCCCGGCTCGTCGCCGAGCTGCCGCCGCTGACCACCGCCCGGGCCGGGCGGCCCGCCGTCCCCCTCGTCCCGGCGTCCGGCACCGTCGTCGGTCTCGGCGCCGAGGTCAACGTCGACTACATCGGCGTGCGCGCGGTCGACCTCGCCGGGGACCTCGTGGCCGACCGCACCACCGTCGGGGACTTCCGGCACAGCGACCCGGCGCACGTCCTCGGGCTGCTCGCCGGCCTCGTCGGCGAGGTGCGGGCCGCGCTGCCGGACGGGGCGCGCCTCGCGGGCATGTGCCTGGCGCTGCCCGGGCTCGTCGACCGCGTGACCGGGCCGCTGCGGCTCGCGCCGAACCTCGGGTGGCGCGACGTCGACGTGGTCACGCTGCTCAGCGCGCACCCGCAGCTCGACGGGCTGTCCGTCCGGCTCGCCAACGAGGCCAACCTGGCCGCCCGCGCGGAGGCCCGCACCGGCGCCGCCGGCCAGTCGTTCCTCTACGTCTCCGGCGAGGTCGGCATCGGTGCCGCGATCGTGCTCGACGGCGAGGTGTTCGCCGGCCGGCACGGGTGGAGCGGCGAGCTCGGCCACACCGTCGTCGACCAGCAGGGTCCCCGCTGCACGTGCGGCGCCCGCGGCTGCCTCGAGCAGTACGCCGGCAAGGACGCCCTGCTCCGGGCCGCCGGCCGTGACGTCGAGGAGCCCGTCGACGCCCTGCTGCGCGCCGTCGCGGCCGGCGACGAGCGCGCCGCCCGGGCCCTGCGGTCCGCCGGGGACGCCCTGGGCGTCGCGCTCGCGAACTTCGTCAACCTCGTCGACGTCGAGACCATCGTGCTCGGCGGCATCTACGCCCCCCTCGCCCCCTGGCTCACGGACGCCGTCGTCGCCCAGCTCCGCTCCCGCGTCCTCGCGGCCGCGTGGGAGGACGCCCGCGTCGGCGTCGCCCAGGGCGGCTCGCACGCCGCCATGACCGGCGCGGCGGTCGTCGTCCTGCGCGCCGTCGCCGCCGACCCCGCCGCCTGGCTGGACC
>JACXUT010000346.1 GCA_014763765.1 Micrococcales bacterium | reverse complement strand
GGCCCCGCACCGCCCGGGCGGCACAGGACCCGCCCCCGGGCGGTGCGGGGCCCGGGCGTGGGCGGCGCGAGGCCCGGGCGTGCGGGAGGCTGACGCCCAGAGGTGCCACCCATCCCGTCGGAGGCTCCGAACGCGATCGGAGACTCCCGCGCGGGATCGGAGACCTCCCCGGGCCCCTCCGATCCCGCGCGGACACCTCCCACCACGTGGGGAACCTCCGAACCCCCGTCGGAGGCTCCGAACGCGAACGGAGACTCCCGCGTGTCATCGGAGACCTCCCCGGACCCCTCCGATGGCGCGCGGACACCTCCCAGCACGTTGGGAGCCTCCGAACGGGCGGAGGGTGAGGGGGCCGTGCCGGCTGGACTCGTTCCCATGCTGACGTCGCATGCCGGACCGCCTCCCTGTCCGCATCGCCGCCCCGTGGCTTGACGGTCGATCGGGCGTCCTCCTATGCTCGTTCTGGAATCGATCCCAGGCCGGATCGGCTGCACAGGAGCCGCCGAGCCACCGCCGGGGTCCCGCGCTCGACGCCTGCCGCGTCGCGCGCCGTCGGGGGTCTGGAGGACGTGCATGACGACGGATCGACCGCTCGCGCCTGCCCGCACGGCGCAGGTCGCCCGCGACGCGGCACCAGGTCCAGCGGTCGCTGCGGCTCCCGCGCCGGGGTCCTGGCGCGCGGCCGGCGCCGAGCCGGTCCTGGCGCTCGACATCGGCGGCACCAAGCTCGCGGTCGCGGTCGTCACCGCCGACGGCGCCGTGCACGGCCTGCGCATCCGGCCCACCCGGCGCGAGGAGGGCCCGCAGGCCGTCATCCGCCGGCTGTTCGACATGGGCCACGAGGCGGTCGCCGAGGCCGGGCTCGGACCGGTCGGCGCTGTCGGCATCGCGTGCGGCGGCCCGCTCGACGCCCCCGCCGGCCTGCTGCAGTCGCCGCCGCACCTGCCGGGCTGGGACGACATCCCGATCGGCCCGCTGGCGTCGCAGGAGTTCGGCGTCCCGTTCGCGCTCGAGAACGACGCGACGGCCGCCGCGGTCGCGGAGCACCGCTACGGCGCGGGCCGCGGGCTGCGCTCCCTGGTGTACCTCACGGTGTCGACGGGCATCGGCGGCGGCGTGATCCTCGACGGGCGGCTGCACCGCGGTGCCGCGGGCAACGGCGGCGAGCTCGGCCACATCACCGTGCGGCGGGGCGGGCGCGCGTGCTCCTGCGGCCGAGACGGCTGCATCGAGGCCTACGCCTCCGGGACGTCGATCGCGCAGCGCGCCCGGGAGGCCCTGGCCGCGGACCCGGGCTCGTCGCTGGCCGGGCTGCCCGCGGTCACGGCCGCCGACGTCAGCGCGGCCGCCGCGGCGGGGGACCCGCTCGCCCGGAGGCTGTGGGACGAGACGACCGACCTGCTCGGCTGCGCCGTCGCCGACCTCGTGAACGTGCTGGAGCCCGAGCTCGTCGTGCTGGGCGGCGGCGTCACCCGCTCCGGTGCGATGCTGCTGGACCCGGTGCGGGACCTGGTCGCCCGTGAGGCGATGCCGCCGGCCGCCCGCGCCGCGACCGTGACGCTCGCGGCTCTCGGGGACGTGGTGTGCGTGGTGGGCGCCGGGGCGATCGCGCTCGACGTTCTGCCGGCCGCCGCGCCGCCCGCTGCCGGCGCCGCTGCGCCCACGACCGCTGCGCCCACGACCGCCGTGCCCACGACCCCCGCGCCCACCC
>JACXUT010000345.1 GCA_014763765.1 Micrococcales bacterium | reverse complement strand
GGCGGTCCTGACCCCCGAGCACCACCCCGGGCGGGGCGGGTGGCCGCCCCGCCCGGGGTGGTGCTCGGGGGTCAGGACCGCCCGAGGGCCGCGAAGTGCAGCACGTTGTACTCGAGGACGTTCTGCGCCTCCTGCGTGCCGGTGACGTCCGGCGTGGTGAGCAGGGTGGTGTTCAGCGAGCCGATCGAGTACCAGTACCGGGTCTCGTTGATCGCCGCGGCGACCGGGGCGTAGGCGGAGACGTCCGTGTCGGCGCGCGCCGCGTCGAGCAGGTCGCCCAGGCCCGGCACCTCGGCGCCGAACAGGTCCAGGCCGCCGGACGGGGTGTAGATGATGCCCGCCCACGCGTCCGGGTGGCCGGCGTCGGGGAACACCGAGAACACCGCGAGGTCGGGTCCGTCGGCGCCCTCGTCCGCGATGCCGTAGATGGTGCCGGCGGAGTACGCGACCGCCTCCGCCGGGATGCCGGCGGTGCTCAGCCGCGAGCCGAGCTCCTCGGCGACGGCCTTGCCGTCCGCGCTGGAGCCGGCGTACGCGATCCGCACGGTGCCGGACGCGGGGGTGCCGAGCGAGTCCCAGGCCTGCGCGTCGTACGCGATGCCCTGGTCGTCGATGCCGGCGTCCACCATGCCCTGCGGGAAGAGCTGGTCGGTCGGGACCTCCAGGCTGCCCATGGCCTCGGCGACGACCGACTCCTTGTCGATGCCGGCGAACAGCGCCTCGCGTGCGGCGGCGTCCGGCAGCCAGGAGGAGCCCGGGTTGACGTAGACCATCTGCGTCGTGAAGTTCGGGAACGTGGAGGTGGTGACCTCGTCGCTGTCCGCGAACGACTCGAAGGACGTCTTGTTCAGGTTGCCGAGGATCGCGTCGATCTCCCCGCGCTCGAGCTGGAGCTGCGCGGCGGACGCGTTCTCGGCGACCTGGATCTCCACGGACGGGATGGCCGGGGCGTCGCCCCAGTAGCCGTCGTACGCCGTCAGCTCGTAGCGCTCGCCGGTCTCGACCGCCGTCAGCTCGTACGGGCCGGTTCCGGCGTCGTGCGTCGTGAGGTAGGTCTGCGCCGCGTCGTCGCCCGCCTGCTCCTCGAGCACGGTGGGGCTGATGAGCTTCACGCCGAACGGCGAGGCGAGGTAGTCGAGGAACGCGGCGTTGGGCGCGGCGAGGGTCACGACGGCGGTGAGGTCGTCCGGGGTCTCGACCGAGACCACGTCGCCGACCATGTACGCCGGGCCGGCGTCGACGGTGGTGCGCCGCTCGAACGAGGCTGCCACCGCCTCGGACGTCAGCGCGGTGCCGTCGTGGAACGTGACGTCCGGGCGCAGCGTGAAGGTGTAGGTCAGGCCGTCGTCGGAGACGGTCCACTCCTCGGCGAGCTCCGGGACGATCGTCGGCTCCTCGACGCCGTCGGCGTACGCGACGAGCCCCTCGTACGTGTTCTCGATGATGTTGAGGCCCGGGCCGTCGTAGTTGACGTCGGGGTCCGGCGGGGTGGTGTACCCGGTGAGCATGACGGCGGTGAAGGTGTCGTCGCCCGCGGCGGTGCTGCCGCCGACGGTGCCGCTCTGGCCGCAGGCGGTCAGGGCGAGCACGCCCGCGAGGGCGGCGCCGGCCGCGGCGGCGGTGCGGGGGGCGCGGCGGTGCCGCGCGGGCTGACGGGTGCTCGGGCTCATGCTCGGTGCCTCTCGGTCAGGGGTGCGCAGCGGCGGGGGACGGG
>JACXUT010000108.1 GCA_014763765.1 Micrococcales bacterium | reverse complement strand
CCGGCCCCCGCGCCCGGTCCCGCCCACCGCGCCACCCGCGCGCCGGTGCGGGGCCGGGCGTCGCCGTGCCCGGGGCCCGCACAGCCCCGCACGGTCCCGCACGGCTCCGCGCGCTCCCCGGACCCGCTCCCAGGTCGTCGTTCGGATCCGAACGGCCGGACGCGCCGGGCGTGTCGGTGCGGGAGGATCCGAACGGGGGCGTGTGGAGGGACGGGGTGCGCTCGGTGCACGTGCCCGGCGGGCGGCGCGGGCAGCACGCGAACGGGGACGCGGCGGGGGACAATGGGCCGGTGAGCCTCTACCGCGACGAGGCGATCGTGCTGCGCACCCACAAGCTCGGGGAGGCGGACCGGATCGTCACCCTGCTGACCCGCACCCACGGCAAGGTGCGCGCGGTCGCGAAGGGGGTCCGGCGCACGACGTCCCGGTTCGGGTCGCGGCTCGAGCCGTTCATGCACGTCGACGCCCAGCTCAGCACGGGCCGGAACCTCGACGTCGTCACGCAGGTCGAGACCCTCGGCGCCTACGGCCGGCCGGTCTGCGAGGACTACGCGCTGTACACCGCGGGCACCGTGATGCTGGAGACCGCCGAGCGGCTGGTCGAGGCGGAGCGGGAGCCGTCGCTGCAGCAGTACTGGCTGCTGGTCGGCGCCGTGCGGTCGCTGGCCGGGCGCGAGCACGCGCCGGGGCTCGTGCTCGACTCGTACCTGCTGCGCGCCCTCGCCATCGCCGGGTGGGCGCCGTCGTTCACCGACTGCGCGCGCTGCGGCCGGCCCGGTCCGCACCACTCGTTCGCGGTCGCGCAGGGCGGTGCCGTCTGCCTGTCCTGCCGCCCGCCGGGTGCCACCGCGCCGGCGCCGGAGACCCTCAGCCTGCTGGCCGCGCTGCTCGCCGGGGACTGGCCCGTCGCCGAGGCGTCCGCCGAGCGGCACCGCAAGGAGGGCAACGGGCTGGTGTCCGCGTACTCCCAGTTCCACCTGGAGCGCACGCTGCGCTCGCTGCCGATGGTCGAGAGGATCTGATGCCGGTCCCACCGCCGCCGCACCCCAGCGGCGCCCGCCCGCCCGTGCTGCCGAAGGAGCTCGTCCCGAAGCACGTCGCGATCGTCATGGACGGCAACGGCCGGTGGGCGAACGCGCGCGGGCTGCCCCGCACGGCCGGGCACGCCGCGGGGGAGGCGTCCCTGCTGGACGTCGTCGCCGGCGCCATCGAGATCGGCGTGACGCACGTGTCGGCCTACGCGTTCTCGACGGAGAACTGGTCGCGCTCGCCCGAGGAGGTGCGGTTCCTCATGGGCTTCAACCGGGACGTCCTGCGCCGGCGCCGCGACGTGATGAACGACTGGGGCGTGCGGGTGCGCTGGGCGGGCCGGCGGCCGCGGCTGTGGCGGTCGGTGATCTCCGAGCTCGAGGAGGCGGAGCGCCTGACCGCGGGCAACACGACCTGCACGCTGACGATGTGCGTGAACTACGGCGGGCGGGCGGAGATCGCGGACGCCGCGAAGGCGATCGCGCAGGACGTGGCCGCCGGCCGGCTGCGCGCCGACAAGGTCAGCGAGAAGACGGTCCAGCGGTACCTCGACGAGCCGGACCTGCCCGACGTCGACCTGTTCCTGCGGTCGTCGGGGGAGCAGCGCACGTCGAACTTCATGATCTGGCAGGCGGCGTACGCGGAGCTCGTGTTCCTGGACGAGCCGTGGCCGGACGTCGACCGGCGCCACCTGTGGCGGGCGATCGAGACGTACGCCCGGCGCGACCGCCGCTACGGCGGCGCCGTGGACGCGCCCGCCCCGACCTGAGGCCCCGACCTGCGCGGACGCGGGGACGGACCGCGCCCGCGTGTCGGTGCCGGGCCCTAGGTTGGGGTCATGAGCGCAATGGCAGTGGGCATGATCACCTTCGACACGACGGACGCGGTGTCGCTGGCGGGCTGGTGGGCGCGGCACACCGGCGGGACGGTGCGGGACGACTCGGGCGGCTGGTTCGTGCTCGTGACGTCCGACGCCGGTCCGACGCTGGCGTTCCAGCGCGTGGCGGACCCGACCCCGGGCAAGAACCGGCTGCACCTGGACCTGCACGTGCCGGACCGGACCGCCACGGCGCAGGAGCTGCTCGCCGACGGCGCGTCCCTGGTGGCGGAGCGGGCGGAGCACGGGTTCACGTGGACGGTGCTGGCCGACCCGGACGGCAACCAGTTCTGCCTGGCCCAGGAGGACGGCGCCTGACGGCGGGGCTGGTGCGGGCGCGGCGGCGTCAGACGACGGGTGACGTCCGGTCCGCGGATGCGTCCGTCGCCGCCGGCCCGTCGGCCACGTGCCGCGGGCCGGCCCGGTGCCGGCGCAGGGCCACCACGACGACGACCGCGACGACGGCGACGACGCCCGCCAGCGCCCACGGCGAGCGCGCAGCGAGTCCGACGGCTCCCCAGACGACGCCGAGCCCGACGGTGCCCCAGATCGCCGACCAGGCGACGCTGCCGGGGACGGACGCGACGACGAAGCGCAGGTACGGCATCCGCAGCAGGCCGGCACCGACGAACACGGCCGTCTGCACGCCCACCGTCACGTAGGCGAAGGTCACGGCGAGCGGGCCCCAGCGGTGCACCAGGGCGAGCCCGCGGCGCGCGGCGCGGGTCTGGACGAGCCGCTGGGCGCGGGCGCGCAGGGCGGCGCCGCGGCGGGCGTCGTCCCCGGCAGCGGCCGGACCGGCGGCGGTGGCGGTGTCAGCGGCGGTGGCGTCAGCGGCGGTGGCGTCGGCGGCGGGCGCACCGGCCACCGCCTGGTCCGCGAGGTGCGCGGCGCCCGAGTACACGCCCCGCCCGAGCCAGTAGAACAGGTGCGAGCGCGCCATCACGATGACGAACAGCGCGGCGAACACGAACCACAGCGGGCGCCCCGCCATCCCGTACGCCGCAGCCACGTCCGTCACCCCGGGAAGTCTACGGGGGCACCCCGGGACGTTCGTCCGGCACGGAGCCCCCGGCGGCGCGTGCTACTGTCCTCGCCGAGCTTGAGCTCATCCACAGGATTGTTACCCGCCACCGTCGCGGGGCAAGACCTGGGCCGCAGAGATGCGTCCCGGGTCTTTTTTTGTGCCCGGACGCCGGTGGACGTTTCCAACGAGGGAGTCCCAGATGACGTCCGCGACGACGCGCGACAGGGCCGAGGAGATCATCGCGGCGGTCGGAGGACCGTCGAACGTCCTCAGCCTCACCCACTGCGCCACCCGGCTGCGCTTCGAGCTGCGCGACGCCTCCGTGGTCGACCAGCCGACCGTGGAGCGGATCCCCGGCGTGATGGGCGCGGTGCCGCAGTCCGGCGACCGCTACCAGGTCGTCATCGGCGGCGCGGTGCAGACCGTGTACACGCAGATCATGCACCTGCCCGAGATGGCGGGGGTCGGCGCGGCCCGGCAGTCCGACGCGGACGTGAAGGCCGCGGCCCGGTCGAAGGCGCGCGGCAAGGTCGCGTGGCTCGACGCGGTGTTCGAGTACCTGTCGGACTCGTTCCGCCCGCTGCTCGGCGTGCTGCTGGGCGCGTCCCTGATCATCGCGTTCGCCGCGGTGCTCGACGCCCTCGGCGTCGTGGACTTCCGCGCGGCGGACAAGCCGGCGACCTGGGTGTTCGTCGACGCGATGTGGCGCGCGGTGTTCTACTTCCTGCCGATCATGGTGGCGTACAACGCCGCGAAGAAGCTGCAGGTCGACCCGTGGCTGGGCGCCACCGTCATGGCCGCGGTCATGACGCCGAACTTCCTCAGCCTGACGGACGCCGCGTCGACCGTCTGCACCACCAACGCGACGCTCGGCACGACGGCCTGCGTGGCGGACGTCTTCGGGCTGCCGATGCAGCTCAACGACTACGGCGGCCAGGTGTTCGTGCCGCTCATCATGGTCGCGGTGCTCGCGCCGCTGTACCGCGGGCTGAAGCGGGTGTTCCCGGAGAACATCCAGATGGTGTTCGTGCCGTTCCTGTCGATGGTCGTCATGATCCCGGTCACGGCGTTCCTGCTCGGCCCGCTCGGCATCTGGCTCGGGTCGGGCCTCGGTGACGGCCTCGCGTGGCTGAACGGCAACGCGCCGATCGTGTTCGCCATCGTGATCCCGCTGATCTACCCGTTCCTGGTGCCGCTGGGCCTGCACTGGCCGCTGAACGCGCTGATGCTGGTCAACCTGAACACCCTCGGCTACGACTTCATCCAGGGCCCCATGGGCGCGTGGAACTTCGCCTGCTTCGGCGCCACCGCCGGCGTGCTCGTGCTCGCGGTGCGCGACAAGGACGTGCAGATGCGCCAGACGGCCACCGGCGCGCTCGCGGCGGGCCTGCTCGGCGGCATCTCCGAGCCGTCGCTGTACGGCATCCACCTGCGGTTCAAGCGGATCTACCCGCGCATGCTCGTCGGGTGCCTCGTGGGCGGCGTCATCATCGGCGTGCTCGGCGGCGTCGACACCCAGGCGTTCGCGTTCACCTCGCTGCTGACCATCCCGGTGTTCGACCCGATGCCGGTGTACGCCATCGCGGTCGCCGCGGCGTTCGCGGTGTCCATGGTGCTGGTCATCGTCTCCGACTACCGCACGCCGGAGCAGCGCGCGGAGGCCGCCGCCGCCCGGGCGCAGGCCGAGGCCGACCTCGCGCTCGAGGCCGCGGCCCCCGCCGCCGCCCCTGCTGCCACGTCGCCGGCCGCCGCGTCGCCGGCCGCCTCCCCGGCGGCGACCGCCACGGCGACCGCCACGGCCGCCGCCCCCGCCGCGGTGGCGCTGGCGACCGCCCCGACCACGGTCGTGGCGTCGCCCGTCGCCGGCGAGCTGGTGCCCCTCGCGCAGGTCGCGGACCCGGTCTTCGCCTCGCAGGCCCTCGGTGAGGGCGTCGGCGTGGTGCCGACGTCCGGCGAGGTCGTCGCCCCAGTCGCCGGGGAGCTCGTGACGGTCGCGGACACCGGGCACGCGTTCGGGATCAAGACGGCCGACGGCGTCGAGGTGCTGGTGCACGTCGGCATCGACACCGTCCGGATGGCGGGCGAGGGCTTCGCGGTCGCCGTCGCCAAGGGCCAGCACGTCGCCGTCGGCGACCGGCTCGCGACCGTGGACCTCGACGCGGTCCGCGCCGCGGGCTTCGACACCACGACGGTCGTGACGGTGCTCAACTCGCGGGCGCTGACCTCGGTGTCGCCGCGTCCGGCAGGTAGCGTCGTCCCGGGCGACGCGGTCGTCGACGTGGAGCCCTGAGCCGCACCGCACCCACGCGGTACCGGCGGACGGCGCGGCGCCCGGCCCTCGCGGGTCGGGTGCGGCGCCGTCCGCCGTCCGCGTCCGTCCCGCAGCACCACCCGCAGCACCACCCGCGACCCACCCCGACCGAGCCGCCCGACCCCGACCCAGGAGCGACGCCGTGGACGTCCTGCGCGTGTTCAACAACAACCTGGTGCTGGCGCGCGACGACCGCGGCGCCGAGGTGATCCTCACGGGCCGCGGCCTGGGGTTCCAGGCGAAGCCGGGCGACCACGTCGCCGACGACAGGGTCGTGCGGGTGTTCCGGCCCGACGACGGCCGCGACCCCGACCACCTGGCCGGCCTGCTGGCGGGCATCCCGCCCGAGCACGTGCAGCTCGTCGGGGACGCCCTGACGGAGATCGGGCTCGAGCGGCTCGCGGCCAAGCCGGCGCTCGTCGTGGCGATGGCCGACCACATCGGGTTCGCCCTGCGCCGCGCGGAGCAGGGCCAGGCGGTGGAGTACCCGCTGCTGGCCGAGGTGACGAACCTCTACGCCGAGGAGCACGAGCAGGCCACGGCGCTGCTCGCGGCGGTGAACGCGCGGGTCGGGACCCCGCTCCCGCCGACCGAGGCCGTGGGCCTGGCGCTGCACCTCGTCAACGCCGGGTTCGCGACCGGGGACCTGTCGTACAGCTACACCATGACCGGCCTGATCCAGCAGTTCCTCGACGTCGTGGCCGGGGCGTACGGCGTCGAGCTGGTCCCCGGCAGCGTGAGTGTCGGCCGGTTCGTCACGCACCTGCGGTACCTGTTCGTCCGGATCCACCAGCGCCGCCAGCTCGACGACCACCGCCACTCGGCGGTCGGGGACGCGATCCGCCGGACCTACCCGGAGGCGTCCGAGACCGCGGACCGCCTCGCGCGGCTGGTGGAGCTGCGGCTGCAGGCCGGGCTCACCGAGGACGAGGTGTCGTACCTCGCGCTGCACGTCGCGCGCATCGCGCAGGACGCGCGCACCCCGGACGACGCGTAACGGCGGCTAGCAGCGCTCCGCGCCGGCGGCGGGCAGGTCGACGTCGTCCGGCAGCTCCGGGTGCGGGTCGTGGTGCGGGGCGTCGGAGCGCCGTGGGCGCAGCAGCGGGCGAGTGACCGCGACCAGCGCGTACAGGCCGATGGCGAGGAGCACGATCGTCGCGCCCGGCGGGATGTCCTCCCAGTACGTGATGGACAGCCCCACGATGCTGACGCCGAGCCCGATCCCGCTGGCCACGGCCATCGTGCGGGCGAACGACCCGGCGAGCAGCTGGGCGACGGCGACGGGGACGATCATGAGCGCCGACACGAGCAGCAGCCCGACGACGCGCATCGCGATCGTGACGGTGAGCGCGGACATCGTCGCGACCACCATGTTGAGCGCGGTGACGGGCAGACCGGAGCCGCGGGCGAACTCCTCGTCGTGGCTGACGGCGAACAGCACGTGCCGCAGGCCGAGCCCGACGGCGAGCACCCCGACGGCCAGCCCCACGGTCCACCACAGGTCCCCGGTCGAGACGGTCGAGATGGACCCGAACAGGTAGGACACGAGGTTGGCGTTGGTGCCGCCCGCGAGCTTGATGAGCAGCACGCCGCCGGCGATGCCGCCGTAGAACATCAGCGCGAGCGCGAGGTCGCCGGAGGTGCGGCCGCGGGCGCGCACCCACTCGATGACGACCGAGCCGATGATCGCCGCGACGACCGCGCCCGGGACGGCGAGCGTGTCCTGCGGGACCAGCCCGGCCCACGTGCCGACCAGCCAGCCCAGGGCGACGCCGGTGAGCGCGACGTGCCCGATGCCGTCCCCCATGAGGGCGAGCCGCCGCTGGACGAGGAACGTCCCGACGACGGGCGCCGCGGCGCCGACCAGGACCGCCGCGAGCAGGGCGCGCTGCATCAGCGGGGACGACAGCATCGACCCGAGGGTCTCGAACCAGGTCACGGGAGGACCTCCATCGACAGCCCGGTCGACCCGGCCTCGGGCGGCGGGGGGTCGGCGTGCGGGTGGGTGTGCTCGTGGCCGGCGCCGGCGTGCTCGCCGCGCGCGGTCGGCGGCGGGCCGTCGTAGACCACGCGGCCGTGCCGCAGGGCGACGGCCCGGTCGATGAGGTCGGCGAACGCCCCGAGCTCGTGCAGGATGACCAGGACGGTCCCGCCCGCGCGCTGCCGCTCGCGCACCGTGGCGACGAACGTCTCCTGCGTCGGCAGGTCGATGCCGGAGGTCGGCTCGTCCAGCACCAGCAGCTCGGGGTCGCGCACCAGGGCGCGCGCGATGAGCACCCGCTGCTGCTGCCCGCCGGACATCTGGAGCACCGACCGGCGCGCGTGCCCGGCCATGCCGACCTCGTCCAGCGCGGCCAGCGCGCGGCGGCGCGCGTCGCGGGGCGGGCGGAGCCGGCGGCCGTGCACCAGGCCGGACATGACGACCTCGAGCGCGGTCGCGGGGACGCCCGCACCGACGGGCAGGCGCTGCGGCACGTAGCCGACCCGCTCCCACGGGACGCCCGCGCCGAGCGGTGCCCCGAGCAGGTGGACCTCGCCGGCGGTGCGCGGGACGATGCCGAGCAGCGCCCGCACCAGCGTCGACTTGCCGGAGCCGTTCGCGCCCAGCAGCGCGACGACCTCGCCGCGCTCGACGCGCAGCCCCACGCCGGTCAGGATCGGCTGGCCCCCGAGGACCACGTCGACCCCGGTGGCGGAGACGGCGGGCACGGCCCCGGGCGGCTGCGGCGCGCCGGAGGGCCGCCGGGCGGGGTCGGCCGGGGCCGCCGGAGGGCCGGCGGGGCGGTCCGGTGCGTCGGTCATGCGCACGAGAGTGCCGTACGCAGCGTCTCCAGGTTGGTCTTCGCGACGGAGACGTAGTCCTGCGTGTCGTCCGTGAGCCCCTCGAGCGGGTCCAGCACGGCGGTCTGGACGCCCAGCTCGTCGGCGAGCGTCTCGGCGACCTTCGGGCTCGCGAGGGTCTCGAAGAAGATCGTCGTCACGCCCTCGTCGCGCACCACGTCGCCGACCTCGGCCAGGCGCGCCGGCGACGGCTCGCCCTCGGGGTCGATGCCGGAGATGCCGACCTGCTCGAGGTCGTAGCGGTCCGCGAGGTAGGAGAACGCCTCGTGCGTGGTGACGATGGTGCGGCTCTCGCAGGTCGCGAGCCCGGCCGCGTACTCGTCGTCCAGGTCGGTCATGGCCTGCGCGAACGTGCGGGCGTTCGCCTCGAACTCGTCCGCGTGGTCGGGGTCGAGCTCGCCGAGCTGCGCGGCGACGTCGTCGGCCACGGCAGGCAGCCGGCTGGGGTCCAGCCAGAAGTGCGGGTCGAGGGAGCCGTGGTCGTGCTCGTCCTCGCCGTGCTCGTCGTCCGCGTGCTCCTCGCCGTCCTCGGTGTGCTCCGCGGCGTGCAGCTCGGTGTCCTGCGCGGCGTCGACGACGTGGCCCGGCGGGTTCGCCTCGACGGCGTCGTCGACGGCGGCCTGGAACTGCGAGAGGTACACGACGAGGTCGGCGCGCCCGACCTGGTCGACCTGCGCGGGGGAGAGCTCGAGGTCGTGCGGCTCGGCCCCGGGCGGCGTCAGGGACTCGACGGAGACGAGGTCACCGCCCACCTGCTCGGCGACGTACTGCAGCGGGTAGAACGACGCGAGCACCTGGACGCCGCCGGAGTCGCCCGACCCGCCGGACCCGCCGGAGCCGCCGGACGAGCAGGCGGACAGCACGAGCACCGCCGCTGCGGCCGTGGCGGCAGCGGGGGCGAGGGTCGACAGGGTGCGGCGGCGAGTGGACATGAGAGCCATTCTCGTTGTGTTGAGAACGAGTGTCAAAACACGACGTCCCGGGTGCGGGTGCCGCCCGGTAGCCTTGCTCGCGATCACCCTCCCGCGTCACCCAGGCGCGGCGACCCCCGGCACCAGGAGCACTCACCGTGGCAGCACCCTCCCGTCTCGACTCCGTCGTCTCCCTCGCCAAGCGGCGCGGCTTCGTCTTCCAGAGCGGGGAGATCTACGGCGGCTCCCGCTCCGCGTGGGACTACGGGCCGCTCGGCGTCGAGCTCAAGGAGAACATCAAGAAGCAGTGGTGGCGCACCGTCGTGCAGGGCCGCGACGACGTCGTCGGGCTCGACTCGGCCGTCATCCTGCCCCGCCAGGTGTGGGTCGCCTCCGGCCACGTCGGCGTCTTCACCGACCCGCTCACCGAGTGCCTCTCGTGCCACAAGCGGTTCCGCGAGGACCAGATGATCGAGGAGTTCGAGGAGAAGAAGGGCCGCGCCCCCGAGGGCGGCCTCGCCGAGATCGCCTGCCCGAACTGCGGCACCCGCGGCCAGTGGACCGAGCCGCGCGACTTCAACATGATGCTCAAGACCTACCTCGGCCCCGTCGAGGACGAGTCCGGCCTGCACTACCTGCGGCCCGAGACCGCCCAGGGCATCTTCGTGAACTTCGCCAACGTGCTGACCACGGCCCGCAAGAAGCCGCCGTTCGGCATCGGCCAGATCGGCAAGTCGTTCCGCAACGAGATCACCCCCGGCAACTTCATCTTCCGGACCCGCGAGTTCGAGCAGATGGAGATGGAGTTCTTCGTCGAGCCCGGGACGGACGAGACCTGGCACCAGTACTGGATCGACCAGCGCACCGACTGGTACGTCGACCTGGGCATCTCGCGCGAGAACCTGCGGCACTACGAGCACCCGGCCGAGAAGCTCTCGCACTACTCCAAGCGCACCGTCGACATCGAGTACCGCTTCGGCTTCAGCGGCTCGGAGTGGGGCGAGCTCGAGGGCATCGCGAACCGCACCGACTTCGACCTGTCGACGCACTCGAAGCACTCCGGCCAGGACCTGTCGTACTTCGACCAGACCAAGGACGAGCGCTGGGTGCCGTACGTCATCGAGCCGGCCGCAGGCCTGACCCGGTCGCTCATGGCGTTCCTCGTCGAGTCGTACCACGAGGACGAGGCCCCCAACGCGAAGGGCGGCGTCGACAAGCGCACCGTGCTGCGCCTCGACCCGCGCCTGGCGCCCGTCAAGGCCGCGGTGCTGCCGCTGTCCCGCAACGAGGCGCTCTCGCCCAAGGCCCGCGACCTCGCCGCGGAGCTCCGGAGGTCCTGGAACGTCGACTTCGACGACGCCGGCGCCATCGGCCGCCGGTACCGCCGCCAGGACGAGATCGGCACGCCGTTCTGCATCACCGTGGACTTCGACACGCTCGAGGACCAGGCCGTCACGATCCGGCACCGCGACGACATGACGCAGGAGCGGGTCGCGCTGGACCAGGTGACCGGCTACCTCGCGCAGCGGCTCGTCGGGGCCTGAGCCCCGCGCGTGCACACCCACGGCCACCACGCGGGCGGTGACGTCCCCGACCTCCGGGTCGGGCGGCGGGCCCGCGTGGTGGTCGTCGTGCTGCTGGCCGTCGCCGCGGTCGCGACGCTGGCCGGCCTGGCGTGGCTGTGGCCGCGCACCGCGACCCCCGTACTCGACACCACGCCCGAGGGCTCGTCGTACCAGGTCGTGACGGTCACGGACACCGACCTGCTCGCGGACGCGCAGACGGGTCCGGCGCTGCTGGCCGAGACGGCGGCGGGGGAGACCGTCACCGTGCAGGTCGCCCCGGAGTACCTCGACGTCGTGAGCGCGGGGGACCGCATCCGCGTCCTCGCGCTGCCGCAGGTGACCGGAGCGGCGCCGTACGTGTTCGTCGACCTGGTGCGCGGCCCGCCGATGGCCCTGCTCGCCGGGGTGCTGGTGGTGCTGGTGCTGGCCGTCGCGCGACTGCGGGGCGTCGGTGCGCTGCTGGGCCTCGCCGTGTCCGTGGCCGGGGTGCTCGGGTTCACCGTCCCCGCGCTGCTGGCCGGGAAGCCCGCGCTGCCGGTCGCGCTCGTCACCGCCGCGGCGCTGCTGTACGTGCTGCTGTACCTCGCGCACGGGGTCTCGGTCCGCACGTCCGTCGCGCTGCTCGGGACGCTCGGCGGGCTGCTCGCGACCGGGCTGCTCGCCACCTGGGCCACCGGGGCGACCCACCTCACGGGGCTGAGCGGCGAGCACGCGCTCGACCTGCTGTCGCTCGCCCCCGACGCGAGCCTGCGCGGCATCCTGCTGTGCGGGATCGTGCTGGCCGGCCTCGGCGTGCTCAACGACGTCACGATCACGCAGGCGTCCGCGGTGTGGGAGCTGCGCGCGGTCTCGCCCGCGGCGTCCCGGCGCGAGCTGTTCGCCGGCGGGATGCGGATCGGCCGCGACCACATCGCGTCCACGGTCTACACGGTGGCGTTCGCGTACCTCGGGGCGGCGCTGCCGCTCGTGCTGCTGGTCGCGATGTCCGACCGCACGCTGCTCGACTCGCTGACGTCCGGGGAGATCGCGGAGGAGGTCGTCCGGACGATGGTCGGGTCGATCGGGCTGGTGCTCGCGATCCCGCTGACGACGGCCGTGGCGGCGGCCCTGGTGCCAGGCCCCGCGCCCGCGCCGGTCCCGACCGCGCAGACCTCGTCCGCGCAGACCCCGCCCGCTCAGACCTCGTCCGCTCAGACCTCGTGCGCGCCGGCCTCGACCGCGCCCGACGGGACCGGACCCGCTCTGCCCTGACCGGACCCGCGCCCCCGCACGAGGTTGCAGCAGATGTGGGGTTCCGCAGCCGGAACCCCGCATCTGCTGCACCCTCGACGAGCCCGGGCGGGCTCGGGCGCGGGCGGGTGCCGTCAGCCCGGGTGGCCCGGGGCGTCGACCTCGGCGACCGCGTGGACGTGGGCGTGCGCGTGGCCGTCGGCCGCGGCGTGGCGGGCCGGCGCCGCGCCGGAGCGCGTGACGACCAGCGCCGCGATCGCGGTCGTCAGCGGGATCGCCAGCACGAGGCCGATGGACCCGACCATCGTGCGGACGATCTCCTCCGCGAACTCCCCGCTGGTCAGCGTCGGCCCGAGCGGCAGCTGGTACAGCTCGAGCAGCAGCAGCACGGGCAGCGCCGCGCCGGTGTAGGCGAACGCGATCGTGTAGACGGTCGACGCGATGTGGTCCCGGCCGATCCGCATCCCGCCGCGGAACAGCTCCGCCCGGGTGGCCGCCGGGGACGCCGCGCGCAGCTCCCACACCGCGGACGCCTGCGTGATCGTGACGTCGTTGAGCACGCCGAGACCCGCCAGCACCAGCCCGCACAGGAACAGCCCGCGCAGGGACGTCGCGCCGCTGTCGCCCAGCAGCTGGGCGAGCCGGTAGGAGTCCTCGGTGCTGACGCCCGACAGCCGCGCCCACTCCGCCCCGAGCACCCCGAGCACCGTCGTGGCCGCGAGCCCCGCCAGCGTGCCGAGCAGCGCGGCGGACGTGCGCAGCGACAGCCCGTGGGCGAGGTACAGGACCACCACCATGATGAGCGTCGACGCGCTGAGCGCCACGACCACCGGGTTCTCGCCCCGGACGAGCGCCGGCAGCACGTACCCGCCGATGACGGCGAACGCGATGAGCAGCCCGATCAGCGCCCGCAGCCCGCGGCTGCGCGCGACCAGGATGATCGCCAGGGCGAACACCAGCGCGATCGTCACGAGCGGCAGCGTGCGGTCGTAGTCGTGCCACGCCCAGACCTCCGGGTCGGAGCCCGACGCGGGGTAGTGCTCGACGAGGATGCGCGTCCCCGCGGGCACGTCGTCGGCGGTGGTCGACGCCGTCGCCCACACCTCGACGTCCCGCCCGCGCTCCGGGCCGCTGGTCACGGTCGCGGACACCCGCAGGCAGGGGACCTCGGCCGGGATCGTCCCGTCCGGCTGCCGGTCCTCGACGGTGCCCTCGCACTGCTCGACCGACGTCCCCGTGACGGTCGCGGTGGGGTAGTCGAGGTCGACGGCGCTGATCGTGCGGTCGCTGTCGATCTCGCCGTGCGGCCAGGTCAGGGCCACGCCGACGCCGGCGGCGAGCACGAGCGGCAGCAGGATCGCGGCGATCAGGCGACGGGTGCGCAGCGCGGTGGGGGTCGGCACGGAGGCGATTCTGCCGGGTCCGCCCCGCGCGCACCCGGCATGCGCCCCCGCACGGCCC
>JACXUT010000107.1 GCA_014763765.1 Micrococcales bacterium | reverse complement strand
ACAGCCGCCTGACCCCCGCCCCGCGACGCGGCCCGCTCCTCGCGCCTCGCGCCGCCCGAGGTCGTCACCTCGGGCCGAGGTCGTCACCCCGAGCTGACGACCTCGGCCCGACCTGACGACCTCGCCGCGCCCCGCCCCACGACCCCCGGCGCCTGCGGTCGGGTGGGGCGTCCGGATCTGGGAAGATGGGTGACCATGACCGATCTGTCCCCCGCCTCGCCCGCCGCCGCCCCCACGACGACCGCCGCCGCGGCCGTACGCGCGGTCCGCGAGGTACCGGACCGGGTGTCGCTCGACGGCGTCGAGGCCCGCTGGGACGGCGCCTGGACGGAGCAGGGCACGTACGCGTTCGACCGGTCGGCGACGCGCGAGCAGGTGTTCTCGATCGACACGCCGCCGCCGACGGTCTCCGGCTCCCTGCACGTCGGCCACGTCTTCTCGTACACGCACACCGACGTCGTCGCGCGGTTCCGCCGGATGCGGGGCGCCGAGGTGTTCTACCCGATGGGCTGGGACGACAACGGCCTGCCCACCGAGCGACGCGTGCAGAACTACTTCGGCGTGCGCTGCGACCCGTCGCTGCCGTACGACCCGGACTTCACCCCGCCGCACGTCGGCGGTGAGGGCAAGAGCGTCAAGGCCGCCGACCAGGTGCCGGTGAGCCGCCGCAACTTCGTCGAGCTGTGCGAGCGCCTGACCGTCGAGGACGAGCAGCAGTTCGAGGCGCTGTGGCGCCGGCTGGGCCTGTCCGTCGACTGGGGCATGACGTACCAGACGATCAGCGCCGAGGCCCGCGCGGTCGCGCAGCAGGCGTTCCTGCGGAACCTGTCGCGCGGCGAGGCGTACCAGGCGGAGGCCCCCGGGCTGTGGGACGTGACGTTCCAGACCGCGGTCGCGCAGGCCGAGCTGGAGGCCCGCCCGTACCCGGGCGCGTTCCACCGCGTGGCGTTCCACCGCGCCGGCGGCGAGCCGGTGCACATCGAGACCACCCGCCCCGAGCTCCTCCCGGCGTGCGTGGCGCTCATCGCGCACCCGGACGACGAGCGCTACCAGCACCTGTTCGGCACGACGGTCACCAGCCCGCTGTTCGGCGTCGAGGTGCCCGTGCTGGCGCACCCGGCTGCCGAGCCCGACAAGGGCGCCGGTATCGCGATGTGCTGCACGTTCGGCGACCTGACGGACGTGCAGTGGTGGCGAGAGCTCCAGCTGCCGACGCGCTCCGTCATCGGCCGCGACGGCCGGCTGCTGCGCGAGGTCCCGGAGTGGGTGACGTCCGACGAGGGCCGCGCCCGCTACGAGGAGATCGCCGGCAGGACGACGTTCTCGGCGCGCGAGGCCGTCGTGGCCGGGCTGCGCGAGACGGGCGACCTGGACGGCGAGCCGCAGAAGACCGACCGCATGGCGAACTTCTTCGAGAAGGGCGACAAGCCCCTCGAGATCGTCACGTCGCGCCAGTGGTACATCCGCAACGGCGGCCGCGACGAGTCGCTGCGCGCCGAGCTGCTGCAGCGCGGCCAGGAGCTCGGATTCCACCCGGACTTCATGCGCGTGCGGTACGAGAACTGGGTCGGCGGCCTCAACGGCGACTGGCTGATCTCGCGCCAGCGGTTCTTCGGCGTGCCGTTCCCCGTCTGGTACGCGCTGGACGCGGACGGCGAGCCGGACCACGACCACCCGCTGCTGCCGTCCGAGGACCAGCTCCCGGTCGACCCGTCCTCGGACGTCCCCGCCGGCTACACGGCCGACCAGCGCGGCGTGCCGGGCGGCTTCGTCGGCGACCCGGACATCATGGACACGTGGGCGACGTCGTCGCTGACCCCGCAGATCGCGGGCGGCTGGCGCTCCGACCCCGACCTGTTCGCGCGCGTGTTCCCGATGGACCTGCGCCCGCAGGGCCAGGACATCATCCGCACCTGGCTGTTCTCGACGGTGGTCCGCTCGCACCTGGAGCACGGCTCGCTGCCGTGGGCGGACGCGGCGATCAGCGGCTGGATCCTCGACCCCGACCGCAAGAAGATGTCGAAGTCCAAGGGCAACGTCGTCACCCCGATGGGCCTGCTCGAGGAGCACGGCTCCGACGCGGTCCGCTACTGGGCGGCGAGCGCACGCCTGGGCACGGACGCGGCGTTCGAGGTCGGCCAGATGAAGATCGGCCGCCGCCTGGCCATCAAGGTGCTGAACGCGTCGAAGTTCGCGCTGTCGTTCGGCCCGGCCGAGCAGGGCGCGTCCGCGCTCGACGCCTCCCTGGTGACCGACCCGCTGGACCGCGCGATGCTCGCGGGGCTGGCGGACGTGGTGGACCGGGCGACGGCCGCGCTGGAGGCGTACGACCACACGCGCGCGCTGGAGCTCACGGAGACGTTCTTCTGGACGTTCTGCGACGACTACCTGGAGCTCGTCAAGGACCGGGCGTACGGCGCGGGCGCCGGCGCGGCGGACGTCACGCCGGAGACGGCGTCGGCGCGTGCTGCGCTGAGCCTGGCGCTCGACGTGATGCTGCGGCTGTTCGCCCCGGTGCTGCCGTTCGCGACCGAGGAGGTCTGGTCGTGGTGGCGGGAGGGCTCGGTGCACCGCGCGCCGTGGCCGGTCGCGGAGCCGCTGCGCGCCGCGGCGGGCGACGGCGACCCGGCGGTCGTGGGCGCGGCCGGTGCCGCGCTGGCGGCGCTGCGCAAGGTGAAGTCCGAGGCGAAGGTCTCGATGCGCACGGAGATCCTGCGGGCGCGCCTCGAGGTCCCGGCCTCGCTGCTGCCGGGCGTCCAGGTGGCGCTCGCGGACGTCCGCGCCGCCGGCCGCGTGACCGGCCCGCTCGACGTGGCCGAGGTCCCGGACTCCCCCGACGCGGCGGTCGTCGCCCGGGACGCCGAGCTCCTGCCGCCGGAGCCGAAGCAGCCCACGGCCTGAGCACCCTCGGGCACCGCCGGGGCGGCCTGCGCGCTCGCCCCGGCGGCGCCCGGGCCCCCCGGGTGGGACTCTGGTCCCGGGACGACGCGTTGTGCATACGTATCGTCTGCGACGTATAGTCTTGCGGCCGGTTTTCCACACGAGGAGTAGTTCCGATGCGCACCCGTCATCTCGCCGCCCTGCCCGCCGCCGTCGCCGCGGCCCTCCTGCTCGCCGCGTGCGGCGGCGGGGACCCCGAGGGCTCCGGCGACGCCACCGAGGGCGGTGTCGACCTGGTGCAGGCCGGGACGCTGACCGTCTGCACCAACCCGCCGTTCGAGCCGTTCGAGTTCGAGGAGGACGGCACGGTCGTCGGCCTCGACATGGACATCGTCGGCGAGGTCGCCAAGGACCTGGGCGTCACGCTGACCCCGCGCGTGTCCCCGTTCGAGGGCATCCAGTCCGGCGCCGACCTCAACAGCGGCAACTGCGACGTCGTCGCCTCCGGCATCACGATCACCGACGAGCGCAAGGCGAAGTTCGACTTCTCGGAGCCGTACTTCGACGCCGACCAGGGCCTGCTGGTCCCGGAGGGCTCGGACCTCAGCACCGTCGAGGACCTCGAGGGCAAGCAGATCGCCGTCCAGCAGGCCACGACCGGCGAGGCCTGGGTGACCGACAACGAGCTCACCCCGATCCAGTTCCAGGACCTCGGGCTGCAGATCCAGGCGCTCAAGACCGGCCAGGTCGACGCCGCCGTCAACGACATCGCCGTGCTCGGCCCGTTCGTGTCCGAGGGCCTCGAGGTCGCGGCGACGTTCCCGACCGGCGAGCAGTACGGCATCGGCGTGAAGAAGGGCAACACCGCCCTGCTCGACGCCGTGAACGCCACGCTCGACCGCATCCGCGAGGACGGCACGTACGACGCGATCTACACCGACCGGATCGGCGTCGCGCCGTCGGGCGACGCGTCGGCCTCCGCGGACAGCTGAGGTGACGACCACGCCCGCACCGGTGCCGGGGCAGATCTCCTCGCCCCGGCGCCGGTGGAGCCCGCGCCGCCGCGCCCGCGTGGTGCGCGGCGTGCAGTACGCCGTGGCCGTGGCCGTCCTCGCCGCCATCGCGCTGGCGATCGACTGGTCGGCCGTCGGGGACAACTTCTTCAACTGGGAGACCGTCCGGCAGATCGCCCCGACGATCCCGCAGGCGTTCCTCAACACGGTGCAGTACACCCTGGCGGGGTTCGCGGTGGGCCTGTCGCTCGGGACCGCCCTCGCGCTCATGCGCCTGTCCTCCGTGCGGGTCTACCGCTGGGTCGCGACCGCCTACATCGAGTTCTTCCGCGGCATCCCGGCGCTGCTCGTCGTCATCTCGTTCGGGTACGCGGTCCCGCTGGCGTTCGGCATCCAGCTCGGGTCGGTGACCCTCAAGGCCGCGCTGGCGCTCGGCATGGTCTCGGCGGCGTACATCGCCGAGACGCTGCGCGCCGGCCTGCAGGCGGTGCCGCGCGGGCAGGTCGAGGCGGCGCGGTCGCTCGGCATGTCGCACGGGCGGACGCTGCGCAGCGTCGTCGTCCCGCAGGCGTTCCGCATCGTGCTGCCGCCGATGACGAACGAGTTCATCCTGCTGACGAAGGACACCTCGCTCGTGTTCCTGCTCGGCCTGGCGACGGACCAGTTCGACCTCACGCGCATCGGGCAGAACGCCCTCAACACCGCCCAGGGCGGGCTGACGCCGCTGTTCCTCATCGGCGCCTGCTACCTGCTCATCACCCTGCCGCTCGGGCAGCTCGCCCGGTACCTGGAGAAGCGCACCGGCGCGAGGAGCCGCTCATGACCACCGACTCCCCCGTGGTCCGGATCGCCGGGCTGCACAAGTCCTTCGGCGAGCGCGAGGTGCTCACCGGCATCGACCTGGACGTGCACGCCGGCGAGGTGGTGTGCGTCATCGGCCCGTCGGGGTCCGGCAAGTCGACGCTGCTGCGCTGCGTGAACCTGCTGGAGCAGCCGACGGCCGGCCGCATCGACGTGCTCGGGGTGGACGTCACCGACCCGGACGTCGACATCGACCGGGTGCGCACCCACGTCGGCATGGTGTTCCAGCAGTTCAACCTGTTCAGCCACAAGACCGTGCTGGAGAACTGCACGATGGCGCAGCGGCAGGTGCTCCGGCGCTCCGCGGCCGAGGCCGAGCGCATCGCCCGGGCGAACCTCGAGCGGGTCGGGCTCGGCGACCGCGCCGACGCCCACCCCGCGCAGCTCTCGGGCGGGCAGCAGCAGCGCGTGGCGATCGCCCGGGCGCTGTCCATGGACCCGCAGCTCATGCTGTTCGACGAGCCCACGTCCGCGCTGGACCCGGAGCTCGTCGGCGACGTGCTGGCGGTCATGCGCGACCTCGCCGACGGCGGCATGACGATGATGGTCGTCACGCACGAGATGGCGTTCGCCCGCGAGGTGGGCGACCGGGTCGTGTTCATGGACGGCGGGGTCGTCGTCGAGCAGGGCCCGGCGGACCAGGTCATCGGTGCCCCCACGGAGCCGCGGACGCAGGCGTTCCTGCAGCGGGTGCTCGACCCGACGCACGCCGGCGGCTCCGGCCCGGTCTGACGACCCGCGGGCCGGTGGGTGCCGGGGCCGGCGGCGGCGCCGCTAGCATGGCGGACCGGCCGGACGTCGCGGTGGACCGTGGCGACCTCGTGGCCCCCACCCGTCGACCAGGAGCACCGATGCGCGAGTTCAGCGCCGACACCCCCGTCCCGCACGACCCCGCCCTGAACGTCCCGGGGCTGCTGCTGCGGCGCCTCGAGCGCGGGGCGTCGAGCGTCGTCATCGAGCGGTCGACCGGGCTGGGCGGCTCCTGGGCGCCGGTGACCGTCGCGGAGTTCGTCTCGGAGGTCACGGCGCTCGCCAAGGGCCTGGTGGCGCGCGGGCTCGAGCCCGGGGACCGCGTGGCGATCATGTCGCGCACCCGCTACGAGTGGACCCTCACGGACTTCGCCGTGTGGTTCGCGGGCGGCGTGGGCGTGCCGGTGTACGAGACGTCGTCCGCGGAGCAGGTCGAGTGGATCCTGTCGAACTCCGGGGCGTCGCTCGCCGTCGTCGAGACCGCCGCGCACGCCGCCGTGGTCGCGCAGGTGCGGGACGCCGTGCCGGGCCTGCGGGACGTGTCCGTCATCGACGAGGGCGGCCTCGCCCAGCTCGTCGCGGGCGGGTCCGACGTGGCCGACGCGGAGATCGAGCGGCGACGCTCCCTGGCCGCCGCGGACGACCTCGCGACGATCATCTACACCTCCGGCACCACCGGCCGCCCGAAGGGCGTCGAGCTGTCGCACGGCAACTTCGTCGACAACGCGCGCAACGGCGTGGCCGCGCTCGCCGAGGTCTGCGCCACCCCGGGCTCGCGCACCCTGCTGTTCATGCCGCTGGCGCACGTGTTCGCGCGGTTCATCCAGATGGTCGCGATCGAGGCGGGCTCCCCGCTCGGTCACACGCCGGACACCCGGAACCTGCTCGCCGACTTCGCGTCGTTCCGGCCGACGTACATCCTCGCCGTGCCGCGGGTGTTCGAGAAGGTCTACAACTCCGCGGAGCAGAAGGCCGGCCACGGGTTCCGCCTCAAGATGTTCCGCTGGGCGGCGAAGGTCTCCATCACCTACTCGCGCGCGCTCGACACGCCGGCCGGCCCGTCCGCGCAGCTGCGCGCGGCCCACACCGTGGCGACGGCGCTCGTGCTGCGCAAGCTCAAGGACGCCATGGGCGGCGCGCTGCGGTACGCCATCTCGGGCGGCGCGCCGCTCGGCGAGCGCCTCGGCCACTACTTCCGCGGGCTCGGCCTCGTGGTGCTCGAGGGCTACGGGCTCACCGAGACGACGGCGCCCTCCAGCGTGAACCGGCCCGGGCTCATCAAGATCGGCACCGTCGGCCCCGCGTACCCCGGCACGTCGCTGCGCGTCGACGACGAGGGCAACGTGTACGCCAAGGGCCCGCACGTGTTCCGCGGCTACCACGACAACGCCGAGGCCACCGCGGAGGTGCTGCGGGACGGCTGGTTCGCCACCGGTGACATCGGCACGCTCGACGACGACGGCTACCTGCGGCTCACCGGGCGGGCCAAGGAGCTCATCGTGACCGCGGGCGGCAAGAACGTCGCGCCCGCCGTGCTGGAGGACCGGTTCCGCGGCCACCCCCTCGTCAGCCAGGTCGTCGTGGTCGGGGACGGCCGCCCCTTCATCGGCGCCCTCGTCACCCTGGACGCCGACATGCTGCCCGGCTGGCTGTCCATGCACGGCCTGCCCCCGATGGACGTGCGCGCCGCCGCCCGGCACCCGCAGGTGCTCGCCGCCCTGGACCGCGCCGCCGCCCGGGCCAACGAGGCCGTGTCCCGCGCGGAGTCCATCCGGAAGGTGCGCGTGCTCGACGGCGACTTCACCGAGGCCAACGGCTACCTCACGCCGTCGCTCAAGGTGAAGCGCGCCCTCGTGCTGAAGGACTTCGCCGCGGACGTCGAGGAGCTGTACGTCGACACCCGCGAGAAGTGACGCGCGCGGGACGCCGTTCACCCGTTCGCGCGGTGCTTCACCCCCCGACCGGCCGACGGGGGTCACAGCCAGCCCCTAGCCTCGGCCCGCGGGCGACTCCCGCGACCCGACGACATCCCGGAGCACCGCCATGTCCCTGACGCCTCCCGAGCCGGCACCGTCCCAGCCGCCCGCCCCGCCGTCGCCGACGGGCGCGTGGACGCCCGGGCCGGCACCGGAGGCTCCGGGCGCGGCGTGGACGCCCGCGACCGGGACGGGCGCACCGGCCGGGCCGGGTGACGCGGGCCCGCAGGGGTACCCGTCCGGCCCGGCGTACCCGCCCGCCCCCGGGTACCCCGGGGGCGCCCCGTGGCCCGGCGCGGCCGAGCCGGAATCGGACAAGTCGTTCGTCGCCACCTGGCTGCTCGCGCTGCTGCTCGGTTCCCTCGGCGTGGACCGGTTCTACCTCGGCAAGGTCGGCACCGGCATCGCGAAGCTCCTCACGGTGGGCGGCCTCGGCGTCTGGTCGCTGGTCGACCTCGTCCTGGTGCTGACCGGGGTGCAGCGCGACCGGCAGGGCCGGCGGCTCGCGGGCTACCAGCGTCACCGCGTGACGGCGTGGGTC
This sequence comes from Micrococcales bacterium, assembly GCA_014763765.1. GTDB lineage: Bacteria > Actinomycetota > Actinomycetes > Actinomycetales > Cellulomonadaceae > Cellulomonas. The sequence goes on along the minus strand of JACXUT010000107.1, from coordinate 5,524 downwards.
GTCACGGGCATCTGGGTGGTGCTGTCCGGCGTCGGCGGGATCGTGGCCGGCACGCTCGCGGCGTCCGCCGCCCAGGAGGCCGTCGAGCAGGCCGCCGCGCAGGCCGCCGACGACCTGGCGCAGGACCTGGCCGCCGAGCAGCAGGCGGCCGAGGAGGCGGCGCAGGACGCCCTGGACGACGCCGAGCAGCCGGCCTCCGCGGACGGCGCCCCGGTCGTCGACGTGATGGGCTGGGCCCTGGAGGGCTACGGCACCTACGTCCCCGTGCAGCAGTCGGGCACCGGCGACGCCTCGATCACGCTGCCGGACGGCGTGTTCTACGGCGCGGTGCAGGTGACCTACGACGGCCCGGGCGACTTCCGGCTGTCCGTGGTCGACGTGGACGGCAGCGAGGCCGAGCTGCTCGTCGAGATCACCGGCCCGTACGCCGGCACGCTGCCGCTGGGGCTCACGGCGGCCACCGAGCCCGAGGCGCTCCAGGTCACCGCGGGCGGCCCGTGGTCGCTCACCATCTCCCCGGTCGGGCAGGCGGCCGCCCTGCCGGCGTCCGGCCACGGCGACGGCGTGTTCCTGTACGACGGCCCGGGTGGCGACGTGGCGCTCAGCCACGCCGGCACCTCCGGGTTCCTGGTGTTCGAGCAGGCCGGTGAGCAGTACGCCACCGCCCTGCTCGCCGACCAGGTCGGTGCCTGGTCCGGCACCGCGCCGCTGTCCGCCGGCCCGTCGGTCGTGGTGGTGCTCGCCGACGGCGACTGGAGCGCCACGCTCCCCTGAGCAGCCGCGAGGGCGGCGTCCGACCCCTGCCGGACACCGCCCTCGCGTGCGGTCACACCACGCGGTGCAGCCGGCGCTGGTCCTCCGAGGACGTGGGCACGGCCTCGCTCGGCGTGGAGTCGTCGTTCCACCTCAGCACCGCGCCGACGCCGTCCACCAGCTCCACCTGGCCGTCGAGCGCGATCGTCAGGCCCGCGTCCTGCCCGAGCGCGGCACGCAGCAGCGCGACGTCCGCCGGCATGCGCCGGACGCCCGACGTCACGCCGATGCCCTCCAGGTCGGCCTCGCGCGACGCGATCTGCAGCGGCTCCGGGCCCACCCACAGGTGCCGGTCCGCCAGGGACGAGCCCGGCAGCGTGACGTCCTCGTGCAGCACGAGCTCCCGCACCTGACCGCGCTGCAGCACGGTCACGACGTCGTCCACGGAGGTGACGGCCGCTCCCCCGCGACCGAGCTCCTCGCGGTACCGCGCCAGCGTCTCCTCCCGCCGCCGCTGCCGGAACGCCTCGAGGGCCTGCGCGACGCGCTGGTGGAACACCTCCTGCTTGACCCCGTCGGCGCGCGAGCCGCCCGGCACCTCCACGACGAGGTCCCGCGTGCGCGGCGCGACGGCGTGGCACAGCAGCGAGACCGCCCGCACGTCGCCGGTCACCAGCACGATCTCCGGCTTCTTCTCGACCACCTGGCGGTCCAGGTCGGCCGCGACGGTCTCGGCGTTGCGCTCCCAGGAGTCCTCGGCGCGCATCTGCACGCGCCGGCTCTTCCAGCCGTCGCCCGTCTCCTTGACCTTGCGCAGCTCGTCGTGGTCGCCCTCGACCGTCTCCTTCTGCGCCGTCTTCAGGCCCGACCCGTCGGACCACGTGAGGTCCGCGCCCTGCCGGTCCACCTCGACGAGCAGGAACCGGGTCGCCTGGTCGGCGGCGCGCACGGCCGGAAGCAGCACCGGCACGTCGTCGAGCACCGCCGTCGACTGCGCCGGCGACTCCTTGAGCACGCGGTCCACGACGACGCCCTCGGCGTCCGCGATCACCACGCGCCCGTGCGGTCCGGCGACCCCGGTCGGACGGGTCACCCGACCCTCGATGTCGTCGAGGACGGCAGCTGCCGCACCCGAGCGCTCGAGCTCCTTGCGCAACGCCCGCCAGCGGCCCGCGACCTCCTCGTCACCGGACGCGTCCGCGCGGGTGGCGTCCAGGTGGACCGTCACGAACGGGGCGGGACGGCCGAGCAGGGGCTTGAGCCAGTGCAGTTCCACGAGCGACCTCCGAGGGTTCGGGTGGGTCGGTCCACCGGCGGGGCGCCTGCCGGGCCGCACCGGCCGACCGGTCCTGACCCCTCCCACCCTCTGACAGCCGGGCCGCTCGCGCCACCCCTCGGCGCACCCGCGTCCGCGCTGGTGCGTCCCGCGGGCCCGCAGGTCCGCTCAGACCGCGTCGGGCCCGGTCTGCCGTCCGTCGGGGCCGGCGGCGATCGCCTCGTGGTGGCGGATGACCTCCTCGACGATGAACGCGAGGAACTTCTCCGCGAACACCGGGTCGAGGTCGGCCTGGCGGGCGAGGTCCCGCAGCCGGGCGACCTGCTGCGCCTCGCGCCCCGGGTCGGACGCGGGCAGCCCGAGGCGGGCCTTGAGCACGCCGACCTGCTGCGTGGCCTTGAACCGCTCGGCGAGCAGGTGGATCAGCGCGGCGTCGATGTTGTCGATGCTGCCGCGCAGCCGCGCGAGCTCGGGGGGCGGGGTGCTGGAGGCCGGTGTCGTCACGCCCCCGATCGTAGGGGGCGCGCCGCCGGCCTCAGGCGCTCTTCTCGCGGGGCGTGCGCTTGGCCGGCGCCTGACGCGGCACCAGGGTGGGGTTGACGTTCTCCAGCACGACCTCGCGGTTCACCACGACGCGCTCGACGTCGTCGCGGCTCGGCACCTCGAACATCACCTGCTGGAGGACCTCCTCCATGATGGCGCGCAGGCCGCGGGCACCGGTGCCGCGCAGCAGCGCCTGGTCCGCGATGGCCCCGACGGCGTCGTCGGTGAACTCGAGCTGCACGCCGTCGATGTCGAACATCCGCTGGTACTGCTTCACCAGGGCGTTGCGCGGCTCGGTGAGGATCCGCACGAGCGCGTCCCGGTCGAGCGGCGAGACCGTCGTGATGACCGGGACGCGGCCGATGAACTCGGGGATCAGCCCGAACTTCAGCAGGTCCTCCGGCATGACGTCGCCGTACACGTCGCGGTCGTCCGCGGTGTGCAGCGGGGCGCCGAAGCCGATCCCGCGCCGCCCGGCGCGCGACGTGATGATCTCGTCCAGCCCCGCGAAGGCGCCCGCGACGATGAACAGCACGTTCGTCGTGTCGATCGGGATGAACTCCTGGTGCGGGTGCTTGCGGCCGCCCTGCGGCGGGACCGACGCCGTGGTGCCCTCGAGGATCTTCAGCAGCGCCTGCTGCACGCCCTCGCCGGACACGTCCCGCGTGATCGACGGGTTCTCGCTCTTGCGGGCGATCTTGTCGATCTCGTCGATGTAGATGATCCCGGTCTCGGCCTTCTTCACGTCGAAGTCGGCGGCCTGGATGAGCTTGAGCAGGATGTTCTCGACGTCCTCGCCGACGTAGCCCGCCTCCGTGAGGGCCGTGGCGTCCGCGATCGCGAACGGGACGTTGAGCATCCGGGCGAGCGTCTGCGCGAGGTACGTCTTGCCGCAGCCCGTCGGGCCGATCAGCAGGATGTTCGACTTCGCGATCTCGACGGAGTCCTCGGCCTGGCCGGTCCCCACCGTCGGGGTCGCCTCGCCTGCCTGGATCCGCTTGTAGTGGTTGTAGACGGCGACGGCCAGCGACCGCTTCGCGGCGTCCTGCCCCACGATGTACTGCTCGAGGAACGCGAAGATCTCCTTCGGCTTGGGGAGCTCCACCATGCCGATCTCGGTGGCCTCCGCCCGCTCCTCCTCCATGATCTCGTTGCAGAGCTCGATGCACTCGTCGCAGATGTAGACGCCCGGACCCGCGATGAGCTTCTTCACCTGCTTCTGCGACTTCCCGCAGAACGAGCACTTGAGAAGGTCCGCGCCGTCCCCGATGCGAGCCACGTGCGTCCCCTTCCCTCGGTTGCGACCGCTGCGGTCGCGTCGTCCTGCGTCTCGTCGTGCGTGGTGCGTCGTGCGCGCGGTGCGTGCGGCCCGCCGTCACGGCGCCGGCTGCGTCACCGCCATCCGACCATTGCACACCACGGCGGGCGCGGTGTCTCCCCTGCGCGCATCCGGGTGTCGGGCGTGTCGCGCCGACGACCCCCGGGCGGGTGGCCCGCAGGCCCGCCCCGCCCCGGCTCAGCCGGGTGGGACGGGCCTGCGGGGACCGGTCACGGCTCGACGGTCGTGGCGGTGACGCCCTTGCGGCTGGCGAGCACCTGGTCGACGATCCCGTACTCGTGCGCCTGCGCGGCGGTGAGGATCTTGTCGCGCTCGATGTCCTGGCGGACCTTGTCCAGCGGCTGGCCGGTGTGGTGCGCGATGGTCTCCTCGAGCCACTCGCGCATCCGGATCAGCTCGTTCGCGTGGATCTCGATGTCGGACGCCTGGGCGTAGCCGCCGCCCTCCATCGCGGGCTGGTGGATCAGCACGCGGGCGTTCGGCAGCGCGAGCCGCTTGCCCGGCGTGCCGGCCGCCAGCAGCACGGCCGCCGCGGAGGCCGCCTGCCCGAGGCACACGGTCTGGATCTGCGGCTTGATGTACTGCATCGTGTCGTAGATCGCGGTCAGCGCGGTGAACGAGCCACCGGGCGAGTTGATGTACAGCGTGATGACGCCGTCCGGGTCCGTGGACTCCAGGACCAGGAGCTGGGCCATGATGTCGTCCGCGGAGGCGTCGTCCACCTGCACGCCGAGGAAGATGATGCGGTCCTCGAACAGCTTGGTGTACGGGTCCTGCCGCTTGAAGCCGTACGCGGTGCGCTCCTCGAACTGGGGCAGCACGTAGCGGGACGACGGCGCCAGGGCGGGCGCGGTGCCGCCCCAGCCGCCGGCGAGGCGCCCGGCGCGGGCGATGAACTGCGACTCGGTGCTCACGGGTTCTCCTTCTGCGGGGTCTGTCGGTCGGCGGGGCGCGTCAGGAGGCGGTGCCGCCGCCGCCGGTGACGGCGCCCGCGTGGGTCACGACCTTGTCGACGAACCCGTACTCGAGCGCCTCGGGGGCGGTGAACCAGCGGTCGCGGTCCGAGTCGGCGGTGATCTGCTCGACCGTCTTGCCGGTCTGCTCGGCGATCAGCTCGGCCAGCACGGTCTTCATGTGCAGGATGAGCTGGGCGTTGATGCGGACGTCCGTCGCGGTGCCCCCGATGCCGCCGGACGGCTGGTGCATCATCACGCGGGCGTGCGGGGTGGCGTAGCGCTTGCCCTTCGCGCCGGACGACAGCAGGAACTGCCCCATCGACGCGGCCATGCCCATCGCGACCGTCGCCACGTCCGGCTGGATGTACTGCATGGTGTCGTAGATCGCCATGCCGGCCGTGATCGAGCCGCCGGGCGAGTTGATGTACAGGAAGATGTCCTTCTCGGGGTCCTCCGCCGCGAGCAGCATCATCTGCGCGCAGATGGCGTTCGCGTTCTCGTCGCGGACCTCCGAGCCGAGCCAGATGATCCGCTCCTTGAGGAGCCGGTTGTAGATGGAGTCGTTGAGGCCGAGTCCCCCGGACTCGGCCCGGGCGATCGCCGGCGTCTGGTCGTTCACGAAGGCTCCCTCGTCAGGCTTGGTGTGCTTGCGCCGAC
>JACXUT010000106.1 GCA_014763765.1 Micrococcales bacterium | reverse complement strand
CCACCCGCCCGGCGTCCCGGCCGACGACCACGACGGCCCCGACGGCACCGCCCCGCCCCGAACGCTCGGTGGTCGTCACGGGCTCGTCCTCCGGCATCGGCCGGTCCATCGCGCTCCGGCTGGCCGCGGACGGCTGGGCCGTCGTGGTCGTCGGCCGGGACGCCGGGCGGGTGGACGCGGTCGTGGCCGAGGTCCGCGCGGCCGGGGGGACCGCCGCCGGCTGCGTGGGCGACGTCGCCGACCGCGACCTGCACGCGCGGCTGCTCGCGACGGCGCTCGGCCTGGCGCCGCTCGCGGGCTGGGTGAACTGCGCGGGCACCACGGTCCGCAACGGCCTGACCGAGCTGTCCGAGCAGGTGACGCTCGACATGGTCCGCGGGAACCAGCTCGGCTCGCTGTGGGGCTGCGAGACCGCCGTCGCGCACTGGGTCGGCGCCGGCGCCGGCGGCGCCGTGGTGAACATGTCCTCCGTGCACGGCCGTGCCGCGTACCCGGAGCACACGGTCTACGAGATGACCAAGGCCGCGGTCGAGGCCCTGACCCGGTCGGTGGCCGTGACGTACGCGGCGCGCGGCATCCGCGCCAACGCCGTCGCGCCGGGCGCCGTCCGGTCGCCGGCCCTGGAGGCCTCGTTCGACCGGGCCCCCGACCCGGCCGCCGCGCGGGAGTTCCTCGCGCGGCGGTCCCCCGCGCTGCGCATCGCCGAGCCGGAGGAGGTCGCGGCGGTCGTCGCGTTCCTGCTGTCCGACGACGCGTCGTACGTGTCCGGTCAGACGGTCGCGATCGACGGCGGCTGGACCGCGGCGCTGGGCGCCGACCCGGAGGAGCCGGGCGCGCGCCGGGCGGGGGTGGGCGCGTGACGCTGCGCAGCGCCGGCTGGTTCGCCGGGGACGACGAGGTGGCGGTGCTGCACCGCGTCGCCCTGCGGCTCGGGCCCGAGGACGCCGGACGTCCCGTCATCGGCATCGCGGACACCGCGTCGGACCTCAACCCCTGCAACGCGGGGTTCACGGCGCTCGCCGAGCACGTGGCCGCCGGGGTGCGCGCAGCGGGCGGCGTCCCGGTGCGGTTCCCGGTGATGTCGCTGGGCGAGGACCTCATGAAGCCGTCCGCGATGCTCTACCGCAACCTCGTCGCGATGGAGCTCGAGGAGACGGTCCGGGCCTACCCGCTGGACGGCGTGGTGCACCTGGCGAACTGCGACAAGACCGTCCCCGCCGCCCTCATGGCCGCCGCCAGCGCCGACGTCCCGGCCCTGCTGCTGCTCGGCGGCGCGCGGTCGGCGCCCGAGTTCCGCGGCCGGCCGCTCGGCGCGGGCACCGACCTGTGGCGGGCGCTCGACGACCGGCGCGCGGGCGTGCTGGACGACGCCGGCTGGCGCGGGCTGGAGCAGTGCCTCGCGTGCGCCGGGCCGGGCGCGTGCAACGTCATGGGCACCGCCTCGACGCTCGCGATGCTGACCGAGGCGATGGGCATGGCCCTGCCGGGCACCGCCCTGCTGGACGCCGTCGGACCCGCGATCGAGGCTGCCGCGCGCGCCACCGGCGAGCGGGTGGTCGCGATGGTCCGCGCGCAGGAGCGCCCCTCCGCCCGCCTGACGCAGGCGGCGCTCGACACCGCCGCGCGCGTGCTCGCGGCGGTGGGCGGGTCGACGAACGCGGTGATCCACCTCGCGGCCGTGGCCGGGCGGCTCGGGCTCGACGCCTCGCTCGCCCGGTTCGACGCGCTGTGGCGGGACGTCCCGCTGCTCGCCGACGTCGAGCCCTGCGGGTCCGGCCTCGTGCACCGCCTGCGCGCGGACGGCGGACTGCCGACGGTGCTGGCGGCGCTCGCGGCCGGCGGCCTCGTGGACCTCGACGCCACGGCCGGCGACGGGCGGTCATGGCGCGCGGTGCTGCCGGAGTACCCGGCGCCGGGCGCCCCGGGCTCGCTGGTGCGGACGCCGGACGACCCCGTCCTGCCCGCGCCCACCCTCGCCGCCGTCGCCGGGTCCCTCGCGCCGTCCGGGGCCGTCATCAAGGTCGCCGCGGCGAGCCCGGAGCTGCTCACCCACACGGGCCGCGCGGTCGTCTTCGACTCGTACGACGACATGCGCACGCGGCTGGACGACCCCGCGCTGGAGGTCGACCCCGGCGACGTCCTCGTGGTGCGCGGCTGCGGCCCCGTCGGCGTGCCCGGCATGCCGGAGTGGGGCATGGCGCCGATCCCGCAGCGGCTCGTCGAGCGGGGGGTGCGCGACATGGTCCGCGTCAGCGACGGCCGGATGAGCGGCACGTCGTTCGGCACCGTCGTGCTGCACGTCGCCCCCGAGGCCGCCGTGGGCGGTCCCCTCGGGCTGGTCGAGGACGGCGACCCCGTGCGGCTCGACGTGCCGGCGCGCCGGCTCGACCTGCTCGTCCCCGAGGCGGAGCTGGACCGCCGCCGGGCCGCCCGCTCCGGCGCGGCGCCGCGGGCCGGGGCGACGCACCTGCGCGGCTGGCCGCGGCTGTACGCCGACCACGTGCTCCAGGCCGACCGGGGCGCCGACCTCGACTTCCTGACCGCGCCGACCCCGGCGCACCGCACCTTCGTCGAACCCGTCGTGGGCCGCTCGTGACCGCGCCCCGCGACCCCCACCCGACCGCACGACCCACTCACCGAGGAGACCCGATGTCCGCACCGCGGCCCCTGGCCGGCGTCCTGCCGGTCGTCCAGACACCGTTCGCCGCCGACGGGACCGTCGACGAGGCCGCGCTGCGCCGCGAGGTCGACTGGGTGGTCGACCAGGGCGCCCACGGCGTCACCACCGGGATGGTCAGCGAGATCCTGCGCATGACGTCCACCGAGTGCGCGCGGCTCGCCGAGGTCGTGGCCGAGCAGGCGCGCGCCCGCGGGGCGCTGTCCGTGGTGAGCTGCGGCGCCGAGTCGACGTTCGGCGCGGTGGCCGCCGCGCGGCACGCCGAGTCGGTCGGCGCCGACGCCGTCATGGCCATCCCGCCGATCACCGTGCAGCTCGGCGACGACGCGCTGTTCGGGTACTACTCGGCGATCGTCGAGGCCACCGGGCTGGGCGTCGTGGTGCAGGACGCGTCCGGGTACGTGGGCCGGTCGCTGTCGATCGAGCTGCAGATGCGGCTGCTCGACCGGTACGGCGACCGCGTGTACTTCAAGCCCGAGGCCGCGCCGATCGGCCAGCGGCTGACGCTGCTGCGGGAGGCGACGGGCGGGCGCGCCCGGGTGTTCGAGGGCACCGGCGGCGCCGCCCTGGTCGACTCCTACCGCCGCGGGATCGTCGGCACCATGCCGGGGTCCGAGGTGACGTGGGCGATCGTCCGCCTCTGGGAGCTCGTCGAGGCCGGCCGCTGGGACGCCGCGTACGAGATCAGCGGGCCCCTGTCCGCCCTCGTCGCGCTGCAGACCTCCATCGACGTGTTCGTGGCGGTCGAGAAGCACCTCCTGGTGCGGCAGGGCGTGCTCGAGCGCACCGACGCGCGGGCGCCGCACGGGTTCGTGCTCGACCCCGAGACCCGCGACGAGGTGGACCGGCTGTTCGACCTGCTGCGCACCCGGACGCTGTCGGGCCGCGCGGCGTGACGCGCGCGGCTGCGACACGGCCCGCCGGGACGCGCGGGCGTTCCCGCGTCGTGCGAGGCTGCGTGAGGTGACCGACCTGCGCACCGTGCCCCTGCCCGACCGCCGGATCGACGCCGCGGAGCTGGTCCCCCCGGACGCGCCGGAGGCGGTGGTGCTCGGTGAGGTCCGCGCCCGGCTCGGCGAGCGCCCCCTGCTGGACGCGCGCGACGGCTCCCTGGTCTGGGTCGACATCGACGCGCGCAGCGTGCACCGCTGGGCCGGCGGCGACCACGCGCGCGACGAGGTGGTCAGCGTGCCCTCGCAGGTCTCGGTCGCGTGGCCGGCCCGGGGCGGCCTGCTGCTCGCGACGGCCGACGGCATCGGCGTGCACGACGGGACGACGCTCGGCCCGCTCACCCGGCCGGGGACCATGCCGGGGGACTACCGGTTCAACGACGGCGCGTGCGACGGCGCGGGGCGGCTGTGGGTCGCCACGATGCCGCGCGACGGCTCCACGGGCGAGGGGACGGTCTACCGCGTCGCGGCGGGCGCCGACGGGGCGCTCGACGTCACGGCGGTCGTCACCGGCGTCGGGTGCGGCAACGGCGTCGCGTGGAGCCCCGACGGCTCGACGCTGTACCTCACGGACTCGGCGACCCGGACCGTCTTCCGGGCCCCGTTCGACGTGGCGGCGGGCACGGTCGGCGCGTGGGAGCCGTTCCTGGCGTTCGCGTCTGACGGCCCGATGCCGGACGGCACCACCGTCGACGCGGACGGGTGCCTGTGGGTGGCGCTGTACGGCGGGGGCGCGGTGCTGCGGTTCGGGCCGGACGGCACGCCCCGCGGGGCGGTGCGGGTGCCGACGGCGCGGGTGACGTGCCTCGGCTTCGGGGCGCCGGGCACGGGGCGGGCGTACGTGACGACCGCGCACGCGGACGGCGACCCGCTCGCGGGGGCGGTGCTCGGCGTCGACGTGGCGGTGGACGGACTCCCGGTGCGGGAGTTCGGGGAGGGCTGAGGCGGCTGCTCGGCCGGCCGAGCGGGTCAGCCCGCCAGGAGCTGGTGGGCGCGCTGGTGCGACACCCCGAGCACGGTCCCGACGTCGCGGACGGAGAGCCCGGCGTCCCGCAGGACGCGGGCGGCGGCGCGTGACTCCGCGGCTGCCTCCCGGTTCGCCCTGTGCGCCACCTCCCGCAGGTGTGCCGCGGCGCGGACGTGCGTGCCGACCTCGGCGGGGACTGCCGGCCGGACGTCGACCTCGACGTCCGCCGGATCGACCTGGGCGACGAACGCGATGGCCTCCTGCATCGCGTCGGCGGCCTGGTCGAGGCGCGCCACCTCCGACACGGCACCGGGGTGCTCGACGCACTGGAGGACCCACCAGCGTCGTCCCCGCTCCGCCGTGACCGTGTAGCGGGTCACCGCCACCACCCCTTCCCGAGGACTGCCGCGTACTGGTCGAAGAACTTCCGTGCCGTCACGTCGTCGATCTCGGTGTGACGGGCGAGCGTCGAGCGCACACCGCCGACGACGACGCCCGTGTGGTTGGTCAGCTCGACGACCTCGAACGACAGGTCGGCCTCGCGAGCTGCCCGTCGCAGCCTGCGCAGCACCGCTGTGCGCTTCATCAGTCTAGTCCTGTCCGGGGTAGACACTCAAGGCAATTGCTCTCTAGACGCAGATCGCGAGGAGGGGCTCCGCGCCGCCGGCGCCCCGGGACACGTCCTCACCCCACGGTGCGGGCGAGCGCGACGGGGCAGTCGGCCAGGTGGTCGTCGACGATCCCGCAGGCCTGCATGGCGGCGTAGGCCGTCGTCGGCCCGATGAACCGGAACCCCTGCCGCTTGAGCTCCTTGGCCAGCGCGGCGGACTCCGCGGTGGACGCCGGCACGTCGGCGAACGTGCGCGGGCGGGGCCGGGTGCCGGCGAGCGGAGCCGCGGACCAGAACAGCTCGTCGAGCCCCAGCCCGCGGTCGTGCAGGTCCAGCAGCGCCTGGGCGTTGGCGACGGCCGCCGTGATCTTCGCGCGGTTCCGGATGATGCCGGTGTCGGTCATGAGCCGCTCGACGTCGTGCTCGTCGTAGCCCGCGACGACGGCCGGGTCGAACCCCGCGAACGCCTCCCGGAACCCCTCGCGCCGGCGCAGGATCGTGATCCACGACAGACCCGACTGGAACGCCTCGAGCGTCATCCGCTCGAACAGCTCGCGCTCGCCGTGCACGGGGACGCCCCACTCCTCGTCGTGGTAGCGCTCGTACAGGGGGTCGCCGTCGCCGAAGCAGCGGCGGCCGACGGGGCCGCTGGTCGTGGTGGTGGGGGCGTCGGAGGCGTCGCTGCTCGTCATGCCGACACTCTGCCGCAACGGCCCGACACCCGGCGGTGGTGGTCCCCAGCCCGCACCTCCGCGGGGCCTGTGGACGGTCGGACGACCTCCCACCACGATGTGGACACGGCTTGTCTGACACGTGAGACGGCGTAAGGTCGCTCGGGCGCTGGAGCACCGACCGTCCCGCGAGCCGACCCCGGAGCGCCCCCGACGACCGCCGGTGGTCCGCGCCACCCGGACCGTCGAGGAGTCGTCACCGCATGTCTGCCACCACCGCCGCCACCAGCACGCCGCCGGGCGCGTCCCGGCCGCTCAACTCGCCCTCCCGCGTCATCGCGGCGAGCCTCGTGGGCACCACGATCGAGTTCTACGACTTCTACGTCTACGCGACGGCCGCGGTCCTCGTGTTCCCGAAGCTGTTCTTCCCGACCGGCAACGACACCACCGCGCTGCTCGCGTCGTTCGCGGTGTTCGGCGCCGCGATGGTCGCCCGCCCGGTCGGCGCCGTGTTCTTCGGCCACCTCGGGGACCGTCGCGGGCGCAAGACCACGCTGGTCTACTCGCTGCTGACGATGGGCATCGCGACCTTCCTCATCGGCGTGCTCCCCACGTTCGGCCACATCGGCATCGGCGCCACCGTCGCGCTGCTGGTGCTGCGGCTCGCCCAGGGCTTCGCGCTCGGCGGCGAGTGGTCCGGCGCCGCCCTGGTCGCCACCGAGAACGCGCCCGCCGGCAAGCGCGCCTGGTACGGGACGTTCCCGCAGCTCGGGGCGCCGCTCGGCTTCATCATCGCGAACGGCCTGTTCCTCGCGATCAACGGCCTGCTGGGCGAGGGCTCCGAGGCGTTCATGGCCTGGGGCTGGCGGATCCCGTTCCTGTTCTCGGCCGTCATGGTCGTCATCGGCCTGTGGGTGCGGCTGCGCCTGGTGGAGTCCGAGGCGTTCACGACCGCCGAGAAGAAGGGCCGGCTCACCAAGCTGCCCCTCGGCACGACGCTGCGGTTCCACTGGCGCGAGACCCTGCTCGGCACGTTCATCATGCTGGCGACCTACGTGCTGTTCTACCTGATGACGAACTTCACGCTGACCTACGGCACCCGCGCCGTCGCCCCGGAGGACGGCGAGCCCGGCGGCCTGGGCATCCCGTACGTGCACTTCGTGCTCATGCAGATCCTCGGGGTCGTGTTCTTCGGCGTCTTCACGCTGCTCTCCGGGCCGCTGGCCGACCGGATCGGACGCCGGCGGCTGCTGATCTGGGTGACCTCCGGGATCATCGCGTTCGGGCTGACGTTCGCGCTGTTCCTGCCGCTGCGCGAGGACCAGGTGTTCACCGGGGCGCTCGTGCAGGCGTTCCTCGTCCTCGGCTTCACGCTGATGGGCGCGACGTTCGGGCCGATGGGCGCGCTGCTGCCCGAGCTGTTCCCCACGAACGTCCGGTACACGGGCTCCGCGGTGGCCTACAACGTGTCGTCGATCCTCGGCGCCGCGCTCGCGCCGATCGTCGCGCTCGCCCTGTGGGGCCTGGCGGACGGCGGCACGTGGCTGGTCGGCCTGTACCTGTCGGGCGCCGCGGTGCTGACGCTCGTGGCGCTGCTCCTCACGCGGGAGACGAAGGACCAGGACTACACGCGGGCGTCGCACGAGGGCTGAGGCGGCGGCCGCTCCGCCCCCGGCGCGTGGGCCCGGGGCGGAGCCACCCTGCTGTCAGCACCAGTCGAACGACGTGCACCCTGCCGGCAGCTGCGGCTGGACGGGCAGCGCGTCGGCCGGGCCCTGCTCGAGGTAGGTCGACCGGTACCAGGTGTCGGCCGCGGTGCCCGGCCCGTCGTAGGACTCGGTGCGCTCCAGGAGCGTGCCCGAGTCCGGGTCGACGACGAGCCGGTGCACGCTGGTCCCGTCCCCGACGGCGAGCGTCTGCTCGAGCGCCACACCCGGGCGGCCCGCGGCGTCGGTGACGTCCCCCACCAGCCGCACGCCGTCGAGCTGCGACGCGATCTGCCACAGCGCGCCGCGCAGCGCGGGAGGGGCGGGGCTCTCCACCAGCAGGGACGTGATCTGGTCGAGCAGCAGGTCGTCGAGGGTGCGCGAGTTCTCGGGCTGGCCCTCGGTCAGCAGCTCCCGCAGCGCCACCGGGTCCGTCGGGAGCGCCTTCAGGCCGTCCCAGTCGACGGTCGCCCCCCCGACCGGGAACGACGCGGCCCCCGTGCCGACCGGGTCCGGGCCGAGGAGGTCGTCCTGGATCAGGCCGGGCTCCACGCGCGCGTTCCAGACCTCCCGGCGGTACTCGGTCCCGGCCGGCCCCGGGTCCTGCCCGGCGCCCCGGCCGGCGTGGATCGACACGGTGTGCCAGTACGGCGCGTCCCCGACCTCGTCCGGCTGGGCCGCCGCGGCGGCGCTGGCGGCGACCAGGACCTCGGCCGCCTCGGCCTCGGGCGTGGTCCCGTCCAGCGCCAGGGGCACCAGGACCAGCGCGGCGGCGGCGGCCACGCCGGTGACGGTGAGCCCGAGGCGGCGGCGACGGGCACGGCGGCGGTGCAGGAGCACGACCGCCTGCGCGGTACGCGTGCGGTCGTCGAGCAGCGTCCGGGCGGCCGCGAGCACCGCGGGGTCGGGGTCGGTCGTGGCGGCGGTGCTGGTGAGCAGCGCGTCGAGGCTCATCGGCGTGTCTCCTGTCCGGTCGGTGCGAGGGTGGCGAGGGCGGCCTGAGCGCGGCTGCGGGCGCGGTGCAGGCGGCTGCGGGCCGCCACGGGGCTGATGCCCAGGGCGTCGGCGGCCTCGGCGGGCGTGAGCCCGTCCCAGGCGACGAGCAGGACGATCTGGCGGTCCTCGGAGCTGAGGGTGCCCAGCGCGGCGCGGAGCTCTCCTCGCCGGGCGACGGCGTCCACCCGGTCGTCCACGGCGTCCCAGTCGACGTCGTCCGCCAGGGCGGGCGTCCACCCGGGCCGGCGTCGCAGGTGGGCCCGGACCGTGTTCGCCGCGATGCCGTAGAGCCACGGGAGCGCCGAGCCGCTGGGGTGCGGGCGCACGCGCAGCCGCGCCTCGACCGCGGCGAGGAACACCTCGCCCAGCAGGTCGTCGGCCGGTCCGCTCCCCACGCGGCGGCTGAGGTAGCGGTGCACCGCGACCGCGTGCCGCTCGTAGAGCACCCCCAGGATCTCGGGGTGGGTCCGGGCGCGGGCCAGCAGGTCGGCGTCGCTCTGTGCGTCCTCCATGCCCCTCCTATGCCCGCGGCGCGCTCAGCGTTGCAGAGGCGCACCACGGGCGCGGCGGCGTCGGCGAGGTCCGGCGGGTCGCCCGGGGGTGCCACGGCCGGGCGGCAGGCCGCCGCGCTCGGCTCAGCGCCCGCGCTCAGCCCAGCGCCGCGAGGGCCTTCCGGATCCGCTTCTCGCTCACCGGCACCGGCGTGCCGAGCTGCTGCGCGAACAGGCTGACCCGCAGCTCCTCGACCAGCCACCGGGCGTCCTCCAGCGCGGCGAGGTCCGCGGGCACCGGGGTCCGGGAGGTCACGCGGGCGCGGGTCTGGCCGAGCAGCTGCTCGAGGTCGCGCACCTGCCAGGCGAGCTGCTCGTCGCGGGCCGGGTTGGCGCCCGCCTTGTCGAGCCGGTGGGCGGCGGCACGCAGGTAGCGGGTGACGTGGGGCAACCGGTCGGCGCCGGTCTCGGCGACGAACCCGTCGTGCACGAGCGTCTCGGCCTGGGCCTGCACGTCGCGCACGGTGCCGAGCAGGGCGAGCGACCGCGTGCCGCGGACCGCCGCGTCGAGGTCCCGTGCCGCGCCGAGCACGGCGACGACGTCCCCGACGACGCGGTGGGCGGCGTCCTCCAGGCGGTCCCGGACGACCGCGCGGGCCTCGGCGTACGCCGCCGCGGTGCGGACGGACGTGGCGGGCCGGCCCGCGAGGTGCTCGGTGAGCAGGCGGTCGACGGCGGCGAGCTGCACGTCGGTGACGAGGGCCTCGGTGCTCGGGTAGGGGCTGGCGGCGAGCGCGAGCGCCTGCGCGCCGGTCCACCGGCTGGTGATCCGGGCGGTCGCGAGGCCGACGTCGCGCAGCAGCAGGCGGCGCAGCCCGGCGCGGTGCCGCAGCGCCTGCTCGCCGGCGTCGGCCAGCACCTCGACGCGGACGGTGGCGGCCGGGCCGCGGCCGTGCTCGACGAGCGCCGGGTAGCCGCGGACGGTGAGGCCGCTGGGGTCGGTGGTCTCGACGCTGCCGGGCAGCTCGCCGCCCGGCAGGCCGTCCGGCCACGTGGACAGGTCCCCGGCGTCGAACCCGGGCAGCGCGGCCGGGGCGGGGCGTCCGGCGGAGGCCGCTCCGGGTACGGGCGCGGCCGGCCGGGGTGCCGTCCGCCCGCCGCGGTCGCGCCCGCCGTCGCCGCGTGCCGCGTCGGCCATCGCGTCGCGCACCGCCGACCGCACCGCCGTGCTGACGGCGTCCTGCGTCCGGGCCGCGAGCCGGCGCTGCAGCACCGCGAGGTCCTTGCCCTCGTCGACGACCCGCCCCCGGTCGTCGACCACGCGGAACGTCATGCGCAGGTGCGGCGGCAGGCGGTCCTCGTCGACGGCGTCCTCGGGCACCTCCACGTCCCGCAGCGCCCGGACGGCCTGCCGGAACGTGGCCCGGAACGAGGGCGCCGCGTCCCCGGCGCGCACGGTGTCCGCCCAGGAGGCGGTGTGCGCGTCGAACCACGCGACGACGTCCCGCGCCACGTCCGGGGCGGGGACCAGCTGGACGCGCACCGGCTTGGGCAGCGCGCGGATCGTGGCGGTCACCAGCTCCTCGCGCAGGCCGGGCACCATCCAGTCGAACCCGTCGGGCTGCACGCGGGCGAGCGCCACGAGCGGCACGTGGACGGTCACGCCGTCCGCGTCGGTCCCGGGCTGGAACTGGTAGGTCAGCGGCAGCTCCAGGTCGCCCTGCGGCCACGTGGACGGGAACGACCCCTCGATGCCGGCGTCGGCGTCCTCGGTGACGAGCAGCTCGCGCGTGAACGTCAGCAGGTCGGGGTCCTGACGCCGGGCGCCCTTCCACCACTGGTCGAAGTGCCGCGCGGACACCACGTCGTCGGGGATCCGCTCGTCGTAGAAGTCGAACAGCGCGTCGTCGTCCACCACGAGCCCGCGCCGCCGCGACCGCGCCTCCAGGTCCTCCGCCTCGTCGAGCAGCCGGCGGTTCTCCGCGAAGAACGCGTGGTGCGTCGTCCAGTCGCCCTCGACCAGGGCGTGCCGGATGAACAGCTCGCGCGCGTGCTCGGCGTCCACCTTCCCGAACAGCACCCGCCGCCCGGTGACGATCGGGACGCCGTAGAGCATGACGCGCTCCAGGGCCATCGCGGCGCCCTGCTTGGAGGACCACGACGGCTCCGAGTACGACCGCTTCACCAGGTGCCCGGCCAGCTCCTCGGCCCACTCCGGCTGGATCCGCGCGGCGTCCCGCGCCCACAGCCGGGAGGTCTCGACGAGCTCGCCGGCCATCACCCACGCCGGCGGCTTCTTGGCGAGCGCCGAGCCGGGGAAGATCGCGAACCGCGCCCCCCGCGCGCCGAGGTACTCGTTGCGGCCGCGCCGGTCGGGTGCGCGCCCGCCGTCCCGGCCCCGGCCGCGCTGCGGGGCGCCGCCGGACAGGTCGGACGCCTCCTGCATCCCGATCTGCGACAGCAGGCCGGACAGCAGCGCCACGTGGATGCGGTCCGCGTCCCACTCCAGGCGCAGCGAGCCGCGCGCGGCGGTCGCCGGGTCCTCGTGGTCGGCCGACCCGGCGGACAGGTCGCGGTCGGTGCGGCGCGGGGGGTTCACGGTGATGCCGAGCGGCTTCGCGAGCTCCTTGAGCTGCGTCACGACGTCCTGCCACTCGCGCAGCCGCAGCCAGTTGAGGTACTCCGACCGGCACAGCCGCCGGAACGCCGAGCCCGACAGGTCGCGCTGCGCGTCGCGGACGTACTGCCACAGGTTGAGGTAGGTGAGGAAGTCCGACGTCGGGTCGGCGAACCGGGCGTGGGCCTGGTCCGCCTGGGCGCGCTGCTCGACGGGGCGTTCGCGCGGGTCCTGGATCGACAGCGCGGCGGCCACGACCATCACCTCGCGCGCGACGCCCCGCCGGCCGCCCTCGACGATCATGCGCGCCAGCCGCGGGTCCATCGGGAGCTGGGCGAGCGCCCGCCCGGTGTCCGTGAGGCGGGTTCCCGACGGCCCGGCCTCGAGCGCGCCGAGCTCGGTGAGCAGCTGCACGCCGTCGCGGACGGCCCGCACGTCCGGCGGGTCGACGAACGGGAACGACGCCACGTCGTCCGGCCCGGCCGCGACGCCGACCGCGATCATCTGCAGGATCACGGACGCCAGCGACGTCCGCAGGATCTCCGGCTCCGTGAACCGCGGGCGGGAGGCGTAGTCCTCCTCGGAGTACAGCCGGATCGCGATGCCGTCGGCGACGCGCCCGCAGCGCCCGGACCGCTGGTTCGCGGACGCCTGCGAGATCGGCTCGATGGGCAGCCGCTGCACCTTCGTGGCCTTGGAGTACCGCGAGATGCGGGCGGTCCCGGGGTCGACGACGTAGCGGATGCCGGGCACGGTCAGCGACGTCTCGGCGACGTTGGTGGCCAGGACGACGCGCCGGGTGCCGTGCGCCTGGAACACCCGGTGCTGCTCGGCGGCGGACAGCCGGCCGTACAGCGGCAGCAGCTCGACCGCGTCGGGGCGCCGCGCGTCCTGCACCCGCGGGCCGAGGTGCCCCCGCAGCGCCTCCTCGGCGTCGCGGATCTCGCGCTCGCCGGACAGGAACACCAGCACGTCGCCGGGCCCCTCGGCGGCGAGCTCGTCGACGGCCTCGCAGATCGCCGTCATGAGGTCGCGGTCCTCGTCCCTGGCGGCGTCCTTCGCCGCGGGCGCGGTACGCCGGGCCGGGGCGTCGTCCGGGTCGTCGGTGGGTCGGTCGGGGGACAGCGGCCGGTACCGGACCTCCACGGGGTAGGTGCGCCCGGTGACCTCGACGACCGGCGCGGGCGCGCCCTCGGGGTGCTCCGGCGTCGCCGGGCCGGCGAAGTGGGCCGCGAACCGCGCCGAGTCGATCGTCGCGGAGGTGATGACCACCTTGAGGTCCGGGCGCCGCGGCAGCAGCTGCGCGAGGTACCCGAGGACGAAGTCGATGTTCAGCGAGCGCTCGTGGGCCTCGTCGATGATGAGCGTGTCGTACTGGCGCAGCTCCGGGTCCCGCTGGATCTGCGCCAGCAGGATGCCGTCCGTCATCACCTTGACGAGCGTCCGGTCCGACGACTCGTCGGTGAACCGCACCTGGTAGCCGACCAGCTCGCCGATGGTCGTCCCCAGCTCGTCGGCGATGCGCTCCGCGACCGTGCGGGCGGCGATCCGCCGGGGCTGCGTGTGCCCGATCTGCCCGTCCCGGCCGCGCCCGAGCTCCAGCGCGATCTTCGGGAGCTGGGTGGTCTTCCCGGACCCGGTCTCGCCCGCGACGATCACGACCTGGTGGTCCCGGATCGCGGCGGCGATCTCGGAGCGCCGCGCGGAGACGGGGAGCTGCTCCGGGTAGGTGACCGGCGGCAGGACGACGGCGCGGCGAGCGTCCGCGAGGGCGGCGAGACGCCGTCCGCGGCCCGCACCGCCCCGGCGCCCGTGCGCGCCGGCGCCCCGGGGCCCGCCCGCCGGCTGCCCCTGGCCGGGACCCGCGGGCGCGCCGGCCGCCGCGGGTGCCGCGGGTGCCGCGGGTGCTCCGGCCGCCGCGAGCGGTGACAATGG